>NZ_DATMXX010000296.1:0-11258 GCF_035561255.1 Sporomusa sp.
CAACTAATATTATGTGCTTATGTGTGCATTGTCTTAAAAAGGAGCCACATTGTGAAACTACTGTTAATTGAAGATGAGCGGCGGCTTTCTGACGCGTTATCTCATATTCTTAGAAAAAACGGCTACGCTGTTGATACTGCCTTAGACGGTGAAACCGGCTTAGATATGGCGGCTACCGGCATCTATGATATCCTCATTCTAGACTGGATGCTGCCTATTCGCGACGGGGTTTCAGTTTTAAAAGAATTTCGTGGACTGGGTTTTGACACCCCAGTAATTTTTTTAACGGCAAAAGACTCTACTAAAGACAGAGTAGAAGGCTTAGATGCCGGTGCTGACGATTATTTAGTTAAACCTTTTTCGTCTGATGAATTGATGGCGCGGTTGCGGGCCCTCGCCCGCAGGCAAACCAAACTTTTAACCAGCGAGAAACTGGAAGCTGCCGGTTGGATATTAGACCCGCTACGCTGTGAGGTAACTAAAGATAATGAGGTTATTAAACTAACAACCAAAGAAGCCTTACTACTGGAGTTATTAATGCGTAACTACGGACTTGTTATCAGCAAAGAACGCATCTGGGAAAAGGTTTGGGGCTTTCAGACTACTATTGATATTGCCAATGTGGACCTTTATATCCATTATCTGCGCCGGAAGCTTAATACGTCGTTCATAAAAACAGTGAGGGGAATTGGCTATTATTTAAGGAGTGAAGGTCATGTTTCGTAAATTACGCCTTCAATTAACCCTGGTAAATATGGGGATCATGGCCCTCTTATTCCTGATCCTGACAGTTGGCAGTTACTTATTTGCTCAGGATCGACTAACGACAGGGGCTGCATTCTTATTAAAAAGAGTGGCTGCTGACCTAGTCAGCGGTAAGCTTGACGACTTACCGCCGCGTCCTAACCAAGGACAACGCATGCGGCTTGATCCAGACTCTGGTCCTAATCAGGAACCAAGACCCGGGCCAGGTCCTGGTCCAGGCCTTGGCCCAGGTTTTGGTCCCGGCCCATCTGTTTTTTTTGTCCGGCTTAATGAACTTGGCGAGATAGTGGCCCATTCATCCAATCTGTCCTTATCATCAGAGGAGTTAGTCCTTTTATTAGAAAAAACGCTCGCTCTAGCCGCTGAGCAAGGTACCATTTCCTTCGCTCAGATTGACTACAATTACTTAAAAGCGAATATTCCCGATCAAACCGACTACTATCTTCTTTTTCAGGATTTTTCCCGTGAAAAAAATACTTTGCGGATTGTCATCACTGCACTAATTTTAATAGGTCTGATTTGTATATTTCTATCATTTTTCGGCAGTCGGTATATGGCCAACAGAGCCATGATCCCCATTCAGCAGGCCTGGCGACAGCAAAAGGAATTTTTGGCCGATGCTTCGCATGAACTTAGAACACCCTTAGCCGTTATCCAAACCAATCTGGAGGTCGTTCGTTCAGCCCCGGAGGATACTGTTAGAGATCATGAGCATTGGCTTGAAAACATCCAGACCGAGGTTTCTTGCATGACTAAATTAGTTGATTCTCTTTTATTTCTTGCGCGTGCCGACTCTCATCAACAACTTCTACAAAAAAACAGCTTTGATTTTGGCAAAGCCGTTTGTCAGGCAGGGGCTCCTTTTGTTCCTTCCGCCGAGCTCAAAAATATCCAATTAACCATTCACACAGAGAATATTACCTATTTTGGTGATGAAAGCAAGTTATGTCAGTTAATCGGCATCTTAACCGACAATGCCATCCGCAATACCCCTGCAGGCGGTACTATAACTATATCACTAAGGGGTACAACAAACTCTGTTATCCTCACGGTACGCGATACAGGGGAAGGCATCGCTGCTGAGCATTTGGAAAAAATTTTCAACCGCTTTTACCAGGCTAATCCGGCTCGCTCTGACGGCGGCACGGGTCTGGGGTTATCGATTGCCAAACTCATTGTAGAAAGCCATCACGGTACTATTACGGTCAGCAGTTCCCCTGGGGCGGGAGCTACTTTTACGATTACTTTGCCACTAACATAATAAAAATAATAACAGCGGCGCTGTCCAAGATGTCAGCGCCGCTGTATTATTTTTAGGTTATAGCTGCTATTCGATTGATAAAGTGATCGTACTATTCATGACAACACTGATACACTTGTTGCACTACTGCCGCCGGCGTAATGCTGTACATGCAATCGTTTGTCCCGTATTGGCATTTTGTTTTGTGGCAGAATGAACATTGCTGTTGATTAACCACTATTCCATTACGATTACCAGGTGGTGCATATGTCTCAGGGTTTGTTGGTCCAAATAGGGCAACTGTCGGGGTTTCCAGGGCTGCGGCCATGTAGAGCGGTCCGGTGTCACCTGCCACAACGACAGCCGCCTTAGCCAAAATACCTGCCATCTCTAACAGAGTCGTTTTTCCAATAGCATTAATGATGGGCACACCCGCCTTTTCCTCAATCTCGCGCCCCATTTCCAGTTCACTGTTACCGCCGCACAAGATAATTTTAAAATCATTGGTTAAAAGCTCTGCTGTTTTTGCAAAGAGCTCCGGCGGCCAGTTCTTCGCCGGCCACGTTGTTCCCGGAACTAAGACTGCGATCCGTTCCTTAGGGGTTATGCCTGAACCGGTTATATAGTTATCAGCAAATTGTTGAGCTGCCGCCGGGATAACAAGCGTCATTTTCTGATAACCGGGAGTAATACCAAGAGCCTGTAGGACGCTAAGATATCTTTCTGTAATATGCGGCCCAGGCGGCGTGGTAGTCTCGGTCATAAACAGCGGGTTTAACTCTCTGGCATGACTCATCCCGATACGCCTGGCGGTTTTAACTTGTTTGGCGATCATCCCGGTAAGAAAAAGCCCATGAATATCCAGTGCTGCATAAAACTCTCTTGACGCTAATTCAGCCTGCAAGCTGCGCCACAGGGACAAAGCCTGTTTAAACTCATAAGCACGCAGGTGTTTTTCGAAGCGTTCACGTGACCAGATGATCACCTCATCGACAAAGGGATTATATTTTATAAGATCAGCACAAACCGCCCCAACAAGCCAGGTAATCTTACAATCAGGCCAGGCGGCCTTAAGGGCCCCGGCCACAGGTGAACAATGAATCACATCACCGATAGAGCTGAGCCTTATGATCAGTATTTCTTTATTCAGAAAACCACCCACCTTTGGCCAATAGGAATTTGTCAGGATTTACTGCAGCTTAAGCTTAGCCAGCGCTTCTGCCAATGCGTTATTGATCGGTTTATCCTCTTGCTGCTCTTTTAGATAACGCGACACATCTTTCTTCGAAATCTTTGTATCGCCCTCTTTCTTTTTCCGTTCAGTGAAGACAGCAAGTTTTTCCCTGTACCCGCATCCGCAAACAAAGGCGCGGGCATCGCCCTCACCCCGCAGTTCAAGTTTTTTGTGACAATTGGGACATCTGGCGTTTGTTACCTGGGCAACGTTTTTCCGGTAGCCGCATTCCCGGTCTTGACAAACCAGCGACTTCCCTTTCTTACCATTAACCTCAAGCAGATACTTACCACATTCCGGGCAGCGCGTACGTGTCACATTGTCGTGCTTAAACTGCTCCTGGCTATTTTTTATCTCTCTGATAATTACTTGTGTATATTGTTTTATTTCGGCAATAAATGCCTGCTTTTTTAGCTGCCCTTTGGCGATGGCGCTCAGCTTTTGTTCCCATTCAGCCGTTAATGCCGGTGATTTCAGGTCAGAAGGCGCCAGTTCCAGCAGCTGCTTGCCTTTAGATGTGATAAGGATATCTTTACCCTTTTTTTCAATAACAAAACTGCTAAAGAGCTTTTCAATAATATCAGCCCTGGTGGCTACAGTACCCAACCCGCCTGTTTGCCCGATGATCTGTTTAAGCGCCTGACTTTCGCCTGACATATATTTTGCCGGATTCTCCATTGCTGATAAAAGGCTGGCTTCGGTAAAGAGTGCCGGCGGCTTAGTCTCACCTTTAGTCAATACAATTGCGTTTATCGGTAAGATATCACCTTTATTTAAGTGGGGAAGCGTTTGCTCCACAGCATGGTCATCAGCCGCTTCCTCCTCATCCAGATTATTGTTATAAAGCTCTCGCCAGCCAAGCGCACTTACTGTTTTGCCTTTCGCGCTAAAGAGTTCATTACCAATTTGCGCTTTGACTGTCGTCTCTTCATATTCGAAAGGCGGACAGAGCACTGCCAGGAAGCGCCTGACGACTAGCTCATAAATTTTCTTTTCTTTGTCTGTGAGTGAATTAAGTACAACCGCTTGTTCAGTGGGGATTATCGCATGGTGATCAGACACTCTGCCGTTGTCAACAAAATGGCTGCCGGCCTTGATGGGAGCTTTTAGGATTTTAAGAATTTGCCTGGAGTACAGGCCTGTATCACAGGCTTTCACCCGGTCTTTCAGGGTCTCAACAATATCTGTTGATAGATAACGCGAGTCAGTACGCGGATAGGTCAAAGCTTTATGGGTTTCATATAGTTTCTGCATAATTGACAGTGTTTCTTTGGCCGAAAAGCCAAACATTTTATTAGCATCACGCTGCAGCTCGGTGAGATCATACAAGGCTGGGGAAAAAGCTTTCTTGCTCACCTTATGTACATCAATGACCTCAGCCTTTTTCCCGGTTATCGCGGTAATGATTTTGTCACAGACCACTTTTTCAAACGTTCTGCTTTCTTTGGATTTAGCCTCCTGCCAGGTCAGCTTCAGACGCTCGGCAGTCGCTGTAATCCCATAATAGGTACGAGGCTGAAAGTTTTTTATCTCTGCCTCTCTGCCGGCAATAATCGCCAGCGTCGGGGTTTGAACACGCCCACAGGATAACTGGGCATTATACTTAGTAGTTAAGGCCCTGGTAGCATTAATGCCAACAAGCCAGTCAGACTCAGACCGGGCCACCGCAGATGCATACAGGTTCTCGTACTCTTTGCCTGGTTTTAGACTGCTGAAACCATCCCTGATGGCTTTGTCGGTCACTGAGGAAATCCAGAGGCGCTTAACAGGTTTATTAATATGGGCCTTCTCCAGTATCCATCTGGCCACAAGCTCGCCTTCACGCCCGGCATCTGTGGCAATAACAACCTCACTTACATCCTTGCGGGACAGTTGTTCTTTAACCGCACTAAACTGTTTACCTGTTTGCTTAATCACAACAAGCTTCAGTTCCGGGGGCAGCATGGGCAAGTCCTCAAGCCGCCAGGCCTTATATTTTTCGTCATAGGCTTCGGGGTCGGCCAGTGTTACCAAGTGTCCCAGAGCCCAGGTAACGATATATTTGGGTCCTTCAAGATAGCCATTTCCCTTAATATTGCACTGGAGTACCCGGGCTAAGTCCCGCCCAACAGACGGTTTTTCGGCTAGTACTACTATTTTGCTCATTTGAAACCTCACTAAAAAATTATATATACATTTATTGCGGAATACATAGCTATTATTATACCCGCAATCTGGTAGTTTTTAAAGACAATAAAAAAACTGCCAGCCTGGATCTCCTGCTGGCAGTTTTTACTATTACCGGCTCATGGCCTGCTCAAAATCAGCGATAATATCAGCCGGGTCTTCAATGCCTACCGACAGGCGGATCAGGCTGGGGGTAATACCCATGCGCAGTTTCCGCTCTGTTGGCACCGAGCCGTGTGACATGACATCAGGCAGGTTTACCATCGACTCGACGCCGCCAAGGCTGTCGGCTAACATGCAGAATTTGAGCTTACCCAAAATACTGCGGGCCAGGTCGCCATCACCAACATCAAAGGAAACAACATTTCCGGTACCGCGGGCCTGGTTTTTGTGTAATTGATAGCCTGGATGATCTTCAAAGCCAAGATAGTATACTTTTTGAACCTCAGGCCGGGCCCGCAGCCAGGAGGCCAGCACCCCGGCATTATGGGACTGCCTGTCCATGCGTAATCCCAGGGTTTTTAAGCCGCGCAGCAGCAGCCAGGAATCAAATGGACCTAACACACCACCGGTGGAGTTTTGTACAAAGTGAAGTTCTTCCGCCAGTTTAGCATCTTTCACCACCACAACTCCGGCCAGCACATCACTATGGCCGCCAATAAACTTAGTGGCGCTATGGACAACTACATCCACCCCAAGGTTTAGCGGCTGTTGCAGGTAAGGTGACATAAAGGTATTGTCAGCAATTGTTAATAGACCGTGCTCCCGGGCCAAAGCAGTTACACCGCTAATATCTGTCACCATCAGGTCGGATTGGACGGGGTCTCTATGACCAGGGCTTTAGTAGCCGGTGTGATTGCGGCGGCAATCTCAGTAAGGCTGCCAAAGTCCACATATGTGACAACAAGCCCAAAGCGGCAAAAAATCTTGTCAAGTACCCGTGAAGTACCGCCATACAGGTTCCGGCTGGCAATAATATGATCACCGGTTTTGAATAAGTTAAAAACCGCGGTAGTTGCCGCCATACCTGAACCAAAAGCAAACCCGCGGCAGCCGCCTTCCAGCAGCGCCATTTGCTTCTCCAGTGCGTGCCTGGTCGGATTATTTCCCCGGGAATATTGATAGCCGCCCTCCTGTCCGACAGTATGCTGTCTAAAACTTGAGGCCTGATATATCGGCGTGCTGGCCGCTCCGGTAGTCCGGTCTCCCTCGTCACCGTGAATGAGTAAGGTATCTATATGCATGCTTCTTCCCCCAGTCTTTAGTGAGTTATCCCTAAATATGCTTTTTGAACAAGTGGGTCATCAATCAAGGCTTTACCAGACCCTGACAGGATGACCTGGCCTGTTTCCAGGACAAAAGCCTCATCGGCCATCTCCAGCGCCTCAAACGCATTCTGCTCTGCCAGCAGTATTGTTGTCCCCTGAGCCCGGATACCGCGGATAACCTCAAACATATTTGCAACCATCAGCGGTGCCAGTCCAAGCGACGGTTCATCTAAGAGCAGTAAGCGGGGGCGTGACATCAGCCCTCTGGCGATCGCCACCATCTGCTGTTCACCGCCGCTTAATGTCCCGGCATACTGTTTGAGCCGTTCTTTCATAATCGGGAAGAGCTGGTACATCTTTTCCAGATCTGCCTGGATGCCATCTTTGTCTTTTCTCAGAAAAGCCCCCATCAGCAAATTCTCTTTGACAGTCAGATTGGCATATAACCGGCGTCTCTCCGGCACAAGACACACCCCTTGCCCCACAACCTCATATGCTTTGCTGGATAAAGGGCGGCCTTCATAAACGATTGTGCCGCTGGCAGGCTGGAGCAATCCGGCCAGGGTCATCATCAGCGTCGATTTGCCTGCACCGTTCGCGCCAATAACAGCGACTATCCGGCCGGCCGGGACTGTAAGATTTACATCGCGGAGAGCATGGATTTGACCGTACTTCACATTTAGACCGCTAACCTCTAACACGTTTATATCCCTCCCCGAGATAAGCCCGCAACACATCAGGATTGCTTTGAATTGCCTGTGCTGTCCCCTCTGCCAGTTTTATGCCAAAATTAAGCACAAAAATAGTATCACATAGCTCCATAATAACATCCATATGGTGTTCTATCAGTAATATGGTCAGGTTATGCTGTTGGTGAATCCGGCGGATCAGCTTGGCCAGATCCTGAGACTCTTCCGGATTCATACCGGCGGCCGGTTCGTCCAGCAGCAGCAGTTTAGGCTGCAGGGCCAGTGCCCGGGCAATCTCAAGTTTACGCTGCAGCCCATAAGGCAGGCTGTCAGCCTGAACCATAGCTTTATCTGCAAGACCGACTTCGGTTAGATACTCCATGGCTTTATTACGGATTTCCGCTTCGCGGGTTAAAATATTGGGCAGTCGGAGCAAAGCAGCAGCAAATGAATAGTCAGCATGCTTATCCACGGCAATGCAGACATTATCCAGCACCGACAGGTTGCGAAACAGGCGGATATTCTGAAAAGTCCGCGCAATCCCCCGGGCTACAACACCGTCAGGCCCCATACCGGCAAGCTCCTGCCCTTGAAACAGGATACTGCCGCTGGTAGGTGCATATACGCCGGTAATTAGATTGAACATGGTGGTTTTACCGGCACCGTTAGGTCCGATAAGCCCCATGATTTGTCCTTGTTTAGTGGCAAAACTGACATCCCGGCAGGCCATGATCCCGCCAAAAGCCTTGGTTACTCCCTTTAATTCTAGAAGCTTCATTAGGACACCTCTTTTCTAAACAAGCGGCGAATACTGTTCAATGAGATCTCTTTATAACCAAACAGTCCCTGTGGCCTAAACACCATAATTGCCACCAGCAGGAAGCCATAGGCCACCAGCCGCCACATACTTGCCACCCTGAGCGCTTCCGGGATGGCCACAAACAGGACTGCTGCAACAACAGGCCCGGTAATGCTGCCCATACCGCCGGCAACAACACTTGCTGTCAATTGGGTAGATAAATAAGAGGTAAACATGCCTGGCTGGATAAAAGTAACATAGTGAGCAAATAACCCCCCGGCTAAACCTGCGGTCATAGCGCTAAATATCAGTGAGCGCATCCGCACCTGAAATAGATTTATCCCCATCATCTCGGCAGCAACGAAATCTTCCCGCACAGCAATCGCAGCCCGCCCATACCGTGAGTAAACGAAATTCCGGGCAATCCAGATAACGAGAACGGTAGCAACAACAACCACGGTTAAGGTTGTTTCATTGGCAATGCCCGGGAGTCCGCGCGCCCCTTGGGTAATCTCCAGGTTTTCCAGCAGTACCCTGATGGCTTCACCAAAGCCCAGCGTGGCAATCGCAAAGTAATCACTGCGCAGCTTAGCCCGCAGCGTAGGATAACCAATGATTGTACCAACCACTGCAGCCATGGCCGTACCGGCCGCCAGTGCCAGATAATAATTCACATCATAAAAATAGGTAAGGATGCTTGCCGTGTATGCACCAACAGCAAAAAAAGCGGCATGACCTAATGAAAATAAGCCGGTAAAGCCGGTAAAGATGGCCAGACCAACGGTGGCAATGACATAAATCAAACTAAAAGTTATGACCCCGCTAATATATTCTGCCATAGTCTGTTACACCTTTTCCTCAAGAAATTTCCCGAAAAGACCAGTGGGTAACACCAATAGCAGAATGACCAGCAAAGAAAAGCTGAACACATCACGCACAACAGAAGACACATAGGCCGATACAAAGGTTTCCAGGACGCCCAGCAGCAGTCCGCCGACCACCGCCCCTGGTAAGCTGCCCAACCCGCCAATGACGGCGGCGATATAGGCTTTATTGGTAATCCAGCCCATAGTGGGATAGACCATATATTTCATACCCAAAAACATGCCTGAAATACCAGCCAGCGCCCCGGCCAGAAGAAATACCCAGCCAATCGTTCTTGTAATATTGACGCCGTTTAACTGACTGACCTGCATGTCATACGAGGCTGCCCTGATCGCGATACCTGTTCTGCTATTTTGTAAAAAGTAGTGCAGTGCATAGATGGCAGCAAAAGAAAAGACAATGGCAAATACGTCCAGCATCCCGATAGATACCCCGCCATAACTAATATTCTGCTGCGTAAGAACTTCGGGAAATGCATAGAATCTTGAGCCAATAGTCGCATAAACAAAGTTTTCCAGAAAGATCGAGGTTCCCATCGCACTAATCATGAAATAGAGCGAGGGTGCATTACGTTTTCGCAGTGTACTATAGGCTAACCGCTCATTCAATAAACATAAAAATGCCGCGCCGGCAATTGAACCAAAAATAGCCAGATATACGGGCATACCCATCTCCATTAAAAGATAATAGCCAATATACGCCCCAAGCATGATGATAGAACCATAAGCAAAGTTACTGAAGTTCAGGATGCTGAATACCAGGGAGTAGCCAACTGCCATGAGTGCGTATATACCACCGATAGCGAGACCTGTAACCAGTGTTTGAATTAACATTGTGCGCCATCTCCTTAAGTATTTAGGACGGCGGAGGATGTGAAATCCCGCGCCGTCCTGCACGCAAAGTTATTGGGTGACAAATTTGGATTTGAAGATAAATTTGCCATCCTTAACTTCCTGAATGATGGCCGGCTTATTTAACGGATCATGAGTATTCGGATCAATTGTCAGCTTACCGCTAAGCACCGGGAGATCTTTGGTTTTCTCCAATTGCTCGGCTATTTTTGCCGGATCAGTACTATTCGATTTGTTCATAGCATCAATTAAGGCATACAAGGCATCAATCGCCATAACCGGGTTGGGCATAATCGGGTCTGCCTTATATTTTGCCTGGTATTCTTTAATAAAGTTTTGAATGTCAGGATCGTCCATGCTGGCCAGGTTTACGAAGTAAGAACCTTCTACCGCCGAGCCGCCCAGGGTAATTAAGTCCGGACTGCCCCAACCATCACCACCAACAAACTTTGTTTTAATGCCAAGGTCAGCCGCCTGTTTCATCACAAGTGCCGCCTCTTTCTGCATAGTAGGAATAAAAATAACTTCAGGGTTTGTTCCTTTGATTTTACCTAAAATAGCACGATAATCAAGTTCGCCTGAGCGGAAAGCCTCATTGGCGACGATTTTTCCGCCTTGCTTCTCAAATTCCGCAGTAAAATATTTACCCAGCCAGGCCGAATAATCAGATCCGACATCATAAGCAATTGCTGCTGTCGTAGCTTTCAGTTCTTTGGCAGCAAACTGGGCGGCCACTGTTCCCTGAAACGGGTCAATGAAACAAGTACGGAACGCATATTTGCGAACTTTGTTCGTCTTGTCATCAACGGTTACTTTAGGGTTGGTAGCCGAGGTAGCAATAAAAGGTACTTTGGCAGGTTCGACCACCGAGCTCATGGCAATAGCGACACCACTTTGCCCAGGTCCGATAATTCCCACAACCTTATCACTGATTAATCTTTTGGTTACATTTACACCTTCAGTGGCATCTGCCCGGGTATCATAAGCAACCAGTTGCAGTTTTTTGCCTAATACGCCGCCTTTGGCATTAATCTTTTCAATTTCCATCTCCAGGGCATTTTTCTCAGCTTGTCCCCAGGTAGAATTGTCGCCGGTTAAAGCTACGGCATTACCAATCTTGATAACATTGGCATCACCAGACGATCCACAGCCAGTAAGCACTGTTGCGAAAATCGCCAGCATGACCAGGGCTAACCATCTCATTCTCATATAAAATTCCGCCTCCTTATTATATTGTATTTCCACCTTACCGCTCTTTAGTGATTTCAGCCTCCTTTCACTCAATTTTACTCTTTAATAAAGCCTATTTAGAAACTAATCTAAATAGGCTCATTTTTAAACTATACAGTATTACACCTGTT
>NZ_DATMXX010000297.1:0-11339 GCF_035561255.1 Sporomusa sp.
CTTTTAAATGTATCAAATTAACTTTTTAAGGAGTGAGTTTCATGAGTGAAGAAAACAGCTTTTCTTTTACTCTGTTTCAACCGCATCGCGCACGCGCACCCAAAAATGATGAACCAGTAATTGAAGTACGTCCTAATGGTCGTATTGTCTTTAACAAAAAAGCTACCCAGCTTTTAGAAAACAATCATTTTTGCATGTTAGGTTATGACCCTGAAAAACAGGCACTTGGTATACTGCCGCTGGAGCAGTTGCAGCCCAATACATTCCCTGTACGTTATGCTGCAAAAGGCGCCTATATCGGAGCAAAAAAGTTCTTTAAGCATTTTGAAATTCTTCCCGGACAGTTAGTAGAAGATACCCCGTTTAAAACCGGCGAATTTATTGGAATCAATCTCTAACCCACTGTACATAGTATCGTCTCTAACAAAAGTTACTCTACATGAGTAGCTTTTTGTTTTTTTAAAAAAAACGTTTCGCTTGTCAAATATTATCAATTTGCTGTAAAATTAAAACTATAGCTCTAACAGAGATAGGAGAATACGTTATGGATAAGCATTCTAACACCGTTATCACCATTCCGGAATTGCGTGTTGCTTTTGAAGCCCAAGGGTATATTAGTGATAAAGAGCTTTTGACTACCGTCTATTTGGCCTTAAAGTTGGAAAAACCGCTTTTAATTGAGGGTGCACCCGGTGTTGGCAAAACCGAAATTGCCAAAGTATTAAGTAAGGTATTTGATACCGATCTTATTCGCTTGCAATGCTATGAAGGATTGGACGAAAACAAAGCTTTATACGAATGGAATTACCAGCGCCAATTGATTAAGATTCAGATGAGCAGAGATAGTGCTTGCCAGAATCTTTCCGAACATGACATTTTTTCCCCTGAGTACTTATTAGAACGTCCTTTACTGAAAGCCATCCGGGCTGAGAAACGCCCAGTTTTGCTAATTGATGAAATTGACAAGACTGATGAAGAGTTTGAAGCCTTTTTATTCGAGATCCTCTCAGACTTCCAAATATCAATCCCTGAGCTTGGTACTGTTAAAGCCAACCATATCCCCATTGTGGTGCTGACAAGCAACCATGACCGGGAACTGTCCGAAGGCTTACGCCGCCGTTGCATCTATTTATATATTGACTATCCCTCCATTGACAAAGAAATTAATATTATCCGGGCTAAAATCCCTGAGGCCACCGAAAAATTAGCCCTGCAGATTGCTACAGCCGTCAATCATCTGCGCAATAATCTAGTTCTGGCTAAGCAACCTTCAATTGCTGAAACACTTGATTGGACGAGGTCGATCATTGCAATGCACGCTGACCATCTTGATTCCACCTTAATACAGCAGACGATGGGGCTCTTATTCAAAAATCGCGATGACCTGATGGCATTCCAGAAAGACTTAGGCACCGACAGACTATACTCTGCGGTCCAGCAAGCAACCAACATTACGTCAGAAAACACAACATGCCAGTGCCATGGCACTGAAAGCTGTGGGGGCTGATTGCTTGAACTCACTTGCTGATAATCTAGTAGGATTTGTTCAGATTTTACGCCAGCTGGGTGTACGGGTAAGCATCGCTGAAACCATTGATGCTGTAGACAGTCTGACCGTTATTGAGAATTTTGACCAGGACGAATTTCGCGCGGCATTAAAAAGCACACTAATTAAGAATTCTGAAGACCAAGCCGCCTTCAATCAAGCCTTTAACCTATTCTTTGTTCCGCCTGAAGCCAAACAGCAGCAGCGTGAGGAGTGGGATTCCAAGCAACAACTTGAGCTTGAGCAGTCACAGCAAGCTCAGGAAGAACTGGTTTTTCAGGGACGCCCGCTTGATCTCCCGGATGAACTCAGAGATGTCTATAAACGCTTGCCTGAACAGGAAAAAAAACGACTACAGGATTTTTTGGAGAAGACCTCATCAGGTCATAATGTAAAAGAATCTTTTCAGCCGGTAGTTGAAAACTTGCTCAAAAGCTCGCTGTCCTTCTGGCAGCGCCAACTATCACCTGAAGATCTAGCCCAGCTTGCTGCCGCTCGCCGCCAATTATTAGGCCATGACGAACTTGATCATGTTGTAGACTCGGCGGCAGGACTTGGCGGTACCGGCCGGAATCCTCTGTTGTACAAGAATATGCAGGATATTGCCGAGCATGAGATTCCTCAGGTTACAGCCTTGATCAAACGATTAGCCCACAGGATAACTACTCGTATTTCCCGTCGTTTTCGTTTGACCGGCCGCCGCAAACTCATTGATATTCGTCAGAGCATCCGCCGTAATATGCGCTACGGTGGTACAATGATTTCGTTAAAATATAAAACCAAAAAAATTCATAAACCCAATATTGTTGTTATTTGTGATGTTTCAGCCTCAATGACAAAATATGTTCGCTTTACCTTACCCCTGCTTTTTGGCTTATCCAGTGTTGTAAAAAACATTGAAACCTTTATCTTTGCCAATGATTTAGAAAAAGTAACCGACTATTTCAAGCGGAGTGATGATTTTGCTAAAGCTACCACCGATTTAGTAACAAGCTCTGTACAAATGGGTCAAGGAACTAATTTATCTATCGCTTTGGCAAGGTTAAAGGGGGAATATAAAAAGTTATTATCGCCCTCAACACTACTTTTCATTATCAGTGATGCCAATACTATGGCGCCACTCGAAACAGCCAGTGAGTTAGCTGGCATCGGCAAAAAAGTTAAACGTATTTTATGGCTCAATACCCAGCCAAAAGAACGCTGGGGCCATACTAGCGCAATACCGCTGTTTGCCAAACATTGTAGCATGTTTGAGTGTTATTCGCTGGCACATTTGACTAAGATACTGTCTCTCAATTTAACCCGCCAATCCTAATTTTAAATAAAAAAACAAAGGATGTGACCTATTATGTATTATGACGGCCCTACGTTGCTTGCCCACTACCAACGCTGGCTTACTACCTATCGGGAGCCTATTGAAGCCAAACTAACTACCGCGCTGAGCCATAGAGATCAGCAACAGGCTATGCATAACGCGATGGAAGTTCTGCTTACCGAGGTTTTACCAATGGCTATTGCTGAAATGATTTTGTTCAACAATGGTCGCCTGGAAGAGCAAATGCAGGAATCTGGTGGCGGTTGTTCAAGTTGTGCCACCAATATAAAGTAACATAAAAAAGCTGCTGAAGGCTAAACGCCTCCAGCAGTTTTTTTTAACAGGATGTACAGGTACCGCAGTTTTTAGCTGGAACAGGCAGTCCATACAGGACCAGCCGTTTACCAAACAGTGTAGTTTCAATATCGACTCGCAAAAGATTTTCATTATTATAGTTTTGTATTGAGGTATGCGCATAAACCTCGGCACCATCAATCATAAAGGCTGCATATTCAGCAGTTTCAGAATCTTCTGGTTTTCCTGGTTTTACGGAGGGAACAGGAGCTATCGAAGGAGGATTACAGCAATTTGGAATTAGACGTTGCTCAAGTTTCACAGTAATAATACCGCCCTCTTGAGCAATAAATTCCTGCGCACGTTCAGTAACTATCATATTCATAGTTTTCTCCACCTTTCTCTACTTGCGTCCACACTCTTGATCAATCATCGCCCAGTATGCTTCTTGAATTTTGCGGGTGATAGAACCAACACTACCTGCGCCGACAGGCTGTCCGTTTAGTGAAACAATAGGGACAATCTCGCTGTTAGTACCTGAAATGAATGCCTCTTCTGCTGATTTGACAAACGCTTCATCAAACTTCTTTTCAACCACTAACACACCAAGCTCTGGGGCTATTTTTTCAAGAATCAGTGTTCTGGTAACACCAGTCAGGATAAGATTACTCCGCGGATGTGTCCAGGCAACACCATCTTTTATTACGAAAAAATTACTGCTGGTCCCTTCAGTGACAAATCCATCCCGGACCTGAATACCCTCAAAGCAGCCTGCTTCTTTAGCTTTTTGCTTGCCCATGACATTGCCCAGAAGATTAAGCGACTTAATGTCACATCTGAGCCATCTCTCGTCAGGAATCAGAAGGCCTTTGGCCCCTTCTAATTTGTTTTTATCAGGTGCAGCGCTGACAGGACGAATAGACATTGTCAGACACGGCACAACATTTTCCGGAAACCCATGGGCGCGTGGCGAAAAACCGCGAGTTATCTGAAGGTATACTGCACCATCCATAATGCCACTTTCTTTAATTAACAAATCATGAAATTCGGCCAGTTCATCATATGTATATACTGCTGGAATTGTTAGTTCACGTAACGAACGATACAATCTGTCAACATGCAGTTTCAGAGCAAAGCTGTGTCCATTATATACCCGTGTTACTTCATACACACCATCACCAAACTGATGGCCTCTATCCTCCATTGGCACGATATTTTCATTTAAATCGATAAGCTTACCATTAATTAGTCCAATTGGCTTCATGGAAAGTCCTCCCTTGATTTATTAATATACATTATTACACAGTAATATGTAATCTCCTGCCTATTTAGAAAAAATTCCTAGGTAGACTTTTTTAATACAGCAAGCACTGCTTGAGCATGGCCGGCCACCTTGACCTTGCGAAAAATACGGATTATTTCTCCCTGTTCATTGATAATGAACGTAGACCGCTCGATGCCCATAACTTTTTTTCCATACATATTTTTCTCTTTAAATACCCCATACAGCTGGCTTATCGCCTGGTCAATATCACTTAACAAAAGAAATGGGAGCTCATGTTTGGTGCTGAACTTTTCATGTGTTGCCAGACTGTCCTTGCTTACACCCAGAATAACCGCCCCAGCAGCGGTAATATCTTCAGATGCCTCACGAAACCCGCGAGCCTCATCTGTACAACCGGCAGTATTGTCTTTAGAGTAGAAATATAGCACTACCTTCTTGCCCCGAAACTGGCTCAGGGTAACCTGCTTCTCAGCCGTCACCGGCAGGGTAAAATCCGGAGCTGCTTGTCCTTCTTGTACTTGTTCAGACATTTCTTGCTATCCCCCTCACATAAAAGTTTATTGCAGTAAAAGCAGTTACATCCTATAATAATGGTGATATATTATATAATATGCAGCCGATAACAACAAAATCCGAAGGAGCAGCTGAATACTATGTCAAAACAGCACATTCTTGCTCTCGATTACATCCGCGGTATCTCCATGTTAGGGGTATTAGGTATTCATACCGGGGCTTATTCACTGGCTAATCCGGCTGTCAATCCCCATCTATTTGCATTACTTGAAATATTCACACGGTTCAGTGTGCCGATATTTTTCTTTGTATCTGCTTTCGGCTTATTTCTTAGTCAGCCTCTTAAAACCGAGTTCAGCTATCTGAACTTTATGCGCCGCCGCTTCAAAGCCGTCCTGCTGCCCTACTTAGCCTGGTCTTTCCTCTACATGCTGCATTATACCTGGGTAAGCGGTGATTTCAACCTTTGGCATAGACCACTTGTGTACAAATACTTTTTATTTGGCCTGGCCTCCTACCAATTATACTTTTTAGTAATTCTGGTTTGGTTTTATGTGTGTATGCCGTTTTGGCGACAGCTTGTGAGCTGGATTCTCAAAGCTCCGTTAGCAGGATTACTTAGCCTGCTGCTAACACAAATATATTTTAATTATTATTCCAGTTATATACTCACTGCAAACTTTGCTAACCACTACCTTAACCTTGCAGTCCAACACCGCATGAGCTTTCTGATTTTACATTATATATTTATCTTTATCCTAGGCGCAGTTTGTGCTGAGCTTTATCCGCAATTTTTAGCAGCCCTGGAGCGGCACAGACGGCTGGTTAATGCCTTTTTCGCCGGAACATTAACAGGAATGCTCGGCTTTTACTATTATCTTGTTTACTTCAAGCTCTACACCCTGGAGCAGGCCGTGAATACAGTCCACCAGCTTAGCCCAATCGGGGTACTCTATACGCTTGGCACAACCTTGTTTTTGTTTAGTGCTTTCAGCAAGCCCTTACCAACTGCACTTGCTGCCGTTTTAAGGGGATTAGGGCACTATTCCTATCTGGTTTATCTTGTCCACCCGCTTGTTATGTATTACCTGATCCTCAAGCTGACGCAAATTGGCATACCGTTAACTGCACCAGTTATAGTAGCCTTTTATTTAGCAACACTTGCTGTTAGCACCTGTTTAGCATCGCTCATCAACAAAGCTGGCATCCTGATCCCGTTACTTAGTCTGGCACTTACAGGATCACTCCCCAAACAAGGAATTATTCGTCAAAAGGCATAATTAATCATGTTTAAAGAAAGGCGGACAATTAATTTGTCCGCCTTTTTTTTAAAATAAATACCCAAGCTGTGTCAAACGTTCTCTGTTAGATACAGTTATTATATTGGGGGCATTAAAACTGCTGCCTTCTGCCGTCAGGCGTTTTTGGCGGCGTTTAATCCGTATACAATATAAAAAGAACAATTGGCAAAACCTTTTGATTGATTTTTGATGGCCGGCATTGGCTGGACGCTTAATCCAATCCAGATAAAGCTGATCGATGATATCAGATACTGTTACCGTAAAATTCTGCCGGGAAATAAACTCTACCAACTGCAGGCATTCTCTCATTACAGTATAGAGAGCCTGTTGCCGAAACAGATCATTTACAGATCCGGAATTAAGTTCTGCGGTTAACAGGCGGCGCCCGGCTTCAAAGAGTGGATAGACAATATCAAAACTCTCTGTGAGGCTGCGTTGTGCTACTGCAAGCCTGGCAGCTTGCCCGGCACCATCAACTGCCTGACGCCAGGTATCATTTGTGCGAACCTGTATCGCTAAATCAAGACTCAGCATAGATATTGCACCGGCAGCTTGGCTAAAGGGATTGAGACTATCCATACCGGCTATATGGCTGCACTCGGCTACAATACCTGCTAAAGCGTTATCTGACAGCAAATTTTTTTCTGCTAATTGCCTGACGTAATCGGTTAATGGCTCAATCATACAGGCATCGCCAGCTTTTACTACCCGGAGCAGCCAGGCCGACAATACCCCAACGACTTGTTCCTGTACAGCACTATCTGGTGGTTCGGCGGCAAGCCACCCTGCTAACTTTGCCTGTATATCCCGGACAAGACCGGAATCACCCCGGCGTAAAGCCGTAAGACCTGTTACTTTTAATGCTCGCATGACCGCCGTACGCACAACCTCGTCTTGTGATAAATACAGACTGGAAAAAATGACTTCTACCGCACGGGCAGCCAAAAAGTTTTGTCGCTGTTTCAAACTAATAACTGCAATCAGGCCAAGCTGCTCCACTACAGCAGGAATACCAGCGGCTGTCACATTCTTTAGCAGTGGCCGAAATGCGTCAATACCGTGGCCGGCAGCGTCAGGCTGGTTGGACCTCAGCGCTAGAAAAATAACCGCAGTAATTCGTGCAGGCTCCACTGCGCTTCCTAAACCAAGGCCTAGTGCCAGCTTTAGCATATCAAAAGCCCGATAGGCGTTGTCAGTTTTACCGGCAATTAAGCTAGCCTTCAACACCTTGTAAATCTGACGCATAATTCGTTTGGCAGCAGCAGCATTCATCTGGCGCTCTCTGGTTATACCATTGAGTTGAGACGCAATATGCCTGAACTGCCAGTCTAGCCGCCTGGTGTAAAAGCACCACGCGGCTAAAATTATCCCTGTTAACACAATCAGCAATACTGCCATAAAGGGTGTTCTCCCTATCTAGCGTTAATTTCTCCCTGATATACAATGCCCCGTGCAGCATCCACAGTAACTATCGCACCATCCTGCAAGCGTTCAGTTGCATCTTCTACACCGACAAGTACAGGCATACCAAAGCTTACCCCAACAATAGCAGCATGCGAAGTTAATCCACCTTCTTCAGCAACGATAGCCGCAGCTTTAGCAGCGTAAGGAGCCGTTTCTTCGTCAACACTGTTGACTACCAAAATGTCCCCTTCCCGAAACTTAGCCTTAATATCTTTAATAGAGGTAGCAATAACAACCTTTCCGGTAACTGCCTGTTGGCCGATCCCGGTCCCGCGCGTTAGAATATTGCCTACAATGTGAACCCTAATCATATTAGTTGTTCCTGACATACCTGCAGGTACCCCTGCAGTTACCACAACTAAATCCCCGTCTTTAACAACCCCGGCGTTTAGCGAAGTGACAACTGCACTTTGCACCATTTCGTCTGTATTATTAAAGCTGGGTCCCAAGACTGGGTAAACCCCCCATAGCAGCAGCATCCGCCGTACTGTCTTTTCACTTGGAGTGACAGCCACAATAGTGGACTGGGGACGGTATTTCGACACCATCCGCGCAGTATAACCGGATTGTGTGGAGGTCACAATCGCCGCTGCCCCCAGTTCATGTGATATCTGCGCTGTAGCATGGCTGATCGCATCAGTCGTTGTTCGTTGCAGTTGGATTCCTTTGCCTACTAAAATATCGCTGTGATGAAGTGAGGTTTCGGTACGTACAGCAATACGGGACATTGTTTGGACAGCTTCGATCGGATACTGGCCTGAAGCGGACTCGCCACTAAGCATAATGGCGTCTGATCCATCCAGAATCGCATTAGCAATATCACTGGCCTCGGCCCTGGTAGGCCGGGGGTTGGTTATCATAGACTCAAGCATTTGAGTAGCGGTAATGACCGGCTTACCAGCCTTATTACACTTCTTGATCAGCATTTTTTGGACGAGTGGGACTTCTTCGGCAGGGATCTCCACACCAAGGTCCCCCCGGGCTACCATAATACCGTCTGATACCTTGAGAATTTCGTCAATATTATGTACACCCTCAGCGTTTTCAATCTTAGGGATAATGTCCATCTCATAATTGGCATCCTCCAAAATCTTACGGATAGCCAGCACATCGGCAGCCCGCTGAACAAAAGAAGGAGCGATTGAGTCCATTTGATTTTGAATGCCAAACAAGATATCAGCAACATCCTGTTCAGATAAAGGCGGAAGATTAACCGCAACCCCAGGTGCCGCAACACGCTTGCGATCCCCGATTTGCCCACTGTTTTTAACAGTGGTGATAATGTCATCGCCCACAACAGCATCTATTTGAAGGCTTACCAACCCATCGGAAATAAGTATCATCTGCCCGGGAGAAACCTCCTGCGGTAATAACTTATGATTAACAGATGCAATTTCCTTCGTACCAACTACATCACGGCTTGTCAACACGAATTTTTGATCTTTGTCTAAATAAACCTTACCCTCAGCAAATAAGCCCAGTCGCATTTCTGGACCTTTGGTATCAAGCATCAGCGCTACCGGCCTTTTGACATTCCGGGCGGCTTCTCTTACCATGGCTATTCGCCTGGCATGATCTTCATGCAGTCCATGCGAAAAATTAAACCGGGCAACATTCATGCCGGCCTCCATCATCGCCTCTAAGACACCGGGTTTATCGGTACTAGGGCCTACTGTGCAAACAATCTTGGTTTTTTTCAGCAAATTCTAACACTCCTTAATTGAATACGATTTATCGTATCGCGTGTTGACACAAAATCGCGTGAGCTTCATTGGCTTCTGATTCCAAAACCAAAATCTCATACAAACCATCACCAAGAGCGGAAGCAATCCCTGCCGCACGGATGTTAGCAAGTACACCTTCATTACACAGCACGTTTTTATATAATTCGGCCTGTGCCCGGTTAGAAGCTATGTATACTACGGTCCACATAAGTATATCCTCCTATTAGCTTCTTACTATTAAAGTACAATAACCACCAGAAACTAATCCTCTTAGATTGGTTCTCCAAAATTAACTGTATTCCTGCTTTAAAATTGTTTTTCTATCAACCAGCAGCAGCAGCGAAATCTATAATTCAACAAACCAGCTCATACCCAGTACAACCAAAGGTTTATCGCAGTATATTACTACACTTCCTCCCTAACAGCAAGCTTCGCCACAGGTATAATTCACCATAGCTGCTAGTTTTCCTCCAGCTGAAAAATGTATATTTTTCCAACTTAAATATAAACGCTTACGACTTTAATAATCTCAATGCTGCCTCTGCCATAATCTCAACCCCATAGCTAAGTGCTTGCTCGTCCATATCAAATTTAGGATGGTGGTGAGGGTAGCTGACCCCTTTTTCCTTATTACCTATGCCAATAAACATAAAGCAGCCAGGTACTTGCTGCTGGTACCAGGAAAAATCCTCAGCTCCCATGGCAGGACTTATCTCAATGACCCGGCTTTCACCCAGTACTGCGTTGCCTGCAGCCGCCACACCCCTGGCTATCTGCGGATTATTAATCACCGGTGGAAAACCATTGCGATTATCTAAGGTATACGTGGCACCCGAAGCTGCACAAATGCCGCTGCATAGCTGCTCAATACAAGCAAAGATTGTGTCACGAACACGCTGGGAAAAAGTCCGTACAGACCCCTGCAAGACAGCAGTATCAGGTATTATATTAAATACTTCACCTGCTTTAAACACACCAAGCGATAAAACAGCTAACTCATTAGTACTAATCTGATTGCCGGTAATTGTCTTTAAGGCCAACACGATTTGTGCTCCCACATAGATGGGATCAATCGTTTGCTGCGGCATTGACCCATGACCGCCACAACCTTGAATAGTAATAGTAAATTCATCAGGCGAGGCCATCATCGGTCCATAGGTTATCCCCATTGTCCCTACCTCAAGCGGCTGCCATAAATGGGCACCAATGACAGTATCCACACCATCTAGTGCACCATCGGCAATCATCGCCAGGGCACCACCGGGAAAACGTTCTTCACTAGGTTGAAACAACAGCCTTATATTGCCTGTTAATTCGGCCCGCATTCCACTAAATACCTTAGCCAAACCCAGCAGCATCGCAGTATGACCGTCATGACCGCAGGCGTGACAAACACCGGCATTCTGTGAGCGGTAAGGCTGATCAATTTCATCTTGAATCGGCAGGCCATCAATATCAGCCCGGATCGCCACCATTTTACCAGGCCTGCTGCCTGTAATCTCGGCAACTACCCCGGTACCGGCAGCTTGTCTCGGCTCCAACCCCATCGATCTAAGTTCAGATATTATTTTTTTCTGCGTCTCAAATTCCTGACCCCCAAGTTCAGGAGTCATCCGAAAGTAGCGACGCATCGCGATCACATAATGTTGCTGCTCCTTAACAAGATCATGGATTGAAATTTTCATAAGTACCGACCTTTCTGGCTAACTCTTCCATAATTAAATAACTACTTTGTAAATATGTACACCGGCAAACTGAAAAATCCTGCCTACTGTTCTAAAATTACAATCAGAGATTCTATATACAACGCGTTAAAGTTTTTGCAGGCGGGTGGTGTGTTGGCAAAAGCGGAAGTCAAGCGCCAGCGGTGGAGCGTTGTCAACACACCACCCGCCTG
>NZ_DATMXX010000298.1:0-18197 GCF_035561255.1 Sporomusa sp.
ATTGAATTCTTTTGTGGAGGTGATATGTTAAATAATTTTCGGGGTATTTATAATTTGCGAAAATAGGGGAGGATACTATGAGTAAAATCGGAGTAAAAATGGCGAGTTTAGTAACAATGCTGGTAATGTTAGCAGTGCTAGTCACAGGTTGTGGTGATACCGCCAGCAAAGACATCAAAATCGGTGTAGTTTATGAGCTTACCGGCAATACTGCATCCTTTGGGACAGCCGCGGCTAACGGCGCAAAAATGGCATTTAAAGAAATCAATGCCAAGGGTGGCGTTCTCGGCAAGCAAATTCAACCGATAATAGCCGATAATAAAGGTGAACCTTCCGAATCCTCCAATGCGATGACCAAAGTTATCACCCAGGATAAAGTTGTTGCCGTAACCGGTTTTACAACGAGTTCTAATGGCATCGCTGGCTCGACTGTAGCTGAAGCCAATAAAATTCCATTTGTGGCTGCTGCTACTACCAACCCCAAGGTTACTCTGGATGAAAAAACCGGCAAAGCCAAAGACTACACCTTTCGCGTTTGCTTCATTGATCCCTTCCAAGGTACTGTTGGCGCCAACTTTGCTCTAAACAGCCTCAAGGCTAAAAAAGCAGCTATTATGATTGACAATTCCAGTGACTATAGCAAAGGTTTAGCGCAATTCTATAAAGAAGCCTTCACAAAAGGCGGCGGCCAGATCATCTCTGAAGAGGCTTACTTACAAAAAGATCAGGACTTCAAAACAATCCTGACCAAGATTAAAGCAACTAACCCCGACATTCTTTATGTACCTGGCTACTATGAAGAAGTTGGCAAAATCGTTAAACAAGCCCGTGAAATGGGTATCACTGTCCCTGTAGTCGGTGGTGACGGCTGGGATTCCCCGAAACTTACTGAAATCGGCGGACCTCAAGCCCTTAACAATACTTATTTCACAAACCATTATTCAGTAGAAGATACCAGTCCACTGTCCAAAGCATTTGTTGATAATTATAAAAAAGAATTCGGTCAAATGCCTGATGCCATGGCAGTACTTGGTTATGATGCTGCGTACGTGTTGGTTGATGCCATCAAACGCGCCAACAGTACCGAGTCAGCCAAAATTCGTGAAGCACTGGCAGCAACTAAAGATTATAAAGGTGCCGCAGGCGACTTAACTTTAAACAGTAACCATGACGCCATAAAAGGCGCGGTTATCATCGAAATGAAAGATGGCAAGCAAGTCTACAAAGAAACTGTAAAACCGTAATAAAAATTGATTTAAGTATCCAAACGCCATCTGGTTAATCAGATGGCGTTTTTTTGTTTTTAATAGTAAAAGATAGAATAAATATGATCATTTTTAAAGGAAAATTTTGTTTCTGGGCGAATAAACTATTACGATGGAGGGTTTAACAATGTCTATAGCGCAAAATATTGCTGAAATACAAAAAAGAATAGATATACACAAGGTAAAACTGGTGGCAGTCACTAAGAACCACAGCTCTTTAGCCATCCTAGAAGCGTTGAACGCAGGGATAACCGCTGTGGGGGAAAACCGGGTTCAGGAAATGCTGACTAAACATCCTGAAATACAGGCTGCAGGCAGATTGGCTGAGTGGCATCTTATCGGGCATTTGCAATCAAATAAGGTGCGTCAGGCAGTACCGCTGGCTGATCTTATTCATTCAGTAGATAGTGATCGCTTGGCCATCGAAATCGACAAAACAGCAGGGAAACTTGGTAAACACCAGAATGTGCTGCTTCAGGTTAATATTGCTGATGAAGAAAGCAAATTTGGCGTCGAACCTGGACAGGCCCTGTCACTGGCTAATTTGATTAGTCAACTTGAGCATGTCAAGCTATGCGGTCTCATGACGATTGCGCCGTTTAGCGAAAACCCCGAAACAGTACGACCAGTATTTAATGAGATGTTTCAATTATACAACGAATTAAAATTACTGAAATTAGCCAATACTGAAATCAAATGGTTATCAATGGGAATGACAAACGACTATATGGTGGCTATCGAAGAGGGCGCAAATTTAGTGCGTATTGGTACTGGAATATTTGGCTCGCGTCAATATTAGGGAGGAGAGGGAAGTTATGAAGTTCATGGAGAAAGTGTGGGGTAGTCTCGGTCTGTTTGAAGCCCCAGATCAAGAAGAAGAACGTCCAAAACTGGAAGAAACTGAGTCAAAGGTAAAACAAAAGAACAGCAATGTAGTATCACTTCCTATGGCCCAAAATAACAGTCAGCAACAAAGCAAACAAGTCAAAGTCATGGTTGTTGAACCATTTTCTTTTGATGATGCTCAGCATGTTTCCGATTATCTAAAAAGCCGTAAACCGGTGGTTGTCAACCTTGAGAATACAGATCCTGACATTGCCAAACGCATGATTGACTTTATTAGTGGCACAACTTATGCTTTAAACGGCCAAATCCAAAAAGTCGGCAATCATATCTTCCTATGCGCCCCTAATAACGTGGACGTTGCCTACAGTCCGCGGGATGAGGGCAGCGACAAAACATTACTTCCTTGGGCAAATAAATAGTTTTATCATATCAGACGGAGGATTTATGCTAACAAATAAGCAGATAGGATTTATAGGCGGCGGCGCAATGGCCGAAGCACTTATACGAGGTATCTTACATGCCGGATTAGTGACTCCGTCACAAATCGTAGTAAGCGATGTTTCTACTGAACGTCTGAACTACCTGCGCGGCACCTTCGCCGTGTCGACGACAATTGACAGCCAGGAAATTGCCAAGCAGTCAGATATCCTTTTTTTAACAGTAAAGCCTCAGGTGATAAGTGGAGTGATTGAAAGCATTGCGCCGGTGGTTGCCAAAACAACGGTTGTGGTTTCAGTAGCTGCCGGAGTAACCATTGCTGCCTTCCAAGGTAAAATGCCGGGAGTACCGATTATCAGAGTTATGCCCAATACGCCTGTTGCGGTTGGTGAAGGTATGTCTGCTATGGCGCTGGGGAAGTACGCTACCAATGCCGTAAGTGAACCGGTAGCCGAGGTGTTTGCTTCAGTTGGTAAAGTGGTCACAGTTAACGAAGACGCAATGGATGCTGTAACCGGCCTTTCCGGCAGTGGTCCGGCCTATGCCTTTGTGCTGATTGATGCGCTTACGGACGCCGGAGTGAGGGTTGGTTTCTCCCGGCAGACAGCAGTACTGTTAGCCGCGCAAACACTCATGGGCGCAGCCAAAATGGTACTAGAAACAGGCGAACACCCAGCCAAATTGCGGGATATGGTTACTTCGCCAGGTGGTACAGCCATTACCGGTGTCCATGTATTAGAGCAGAATGGCATCCGTGCCGCGCTTATTGATGCTGTTGTAGCCGCCACTAATCGCTCACGCGAGATGGGGAGACGGTAGATGAACGAACGGGATAAAATTTTACGTTATTACCGGTCATCCGGCGATGCTGATTTAGCAGCTAAGATTCTTGACTTAGCAGAAGTAACGCTCAAAAACCGCAAGTATAAGGTCAGCGAATTCCTAGACCCCTATGGTCAAAGCATTGCTGAAACGATAGCTGCGCATTACGAGCGTCTGACTATGGAAACAAATGGCGGATACGCCGGTGCAGAGCGAATGAAAGCAGCCTTTGTTGATACCGAATTCCTTGATTATGCAGGGTCACTGGATTATCATATAGCGACTCTGGCTATTCACTGGGACAATCGTTATTGTCGACCATCACACCGGGATGTGCTGGGAGCACTTATGGGCCTTGGGATTAAGCGCGAAATGCTAGGCGACATCATAATGGCTAGCGAACAGTGCTATGTCATGGCTGATGCAACTATGGCCGCCTATATTATGCAAAACCTAACAGAGGTTGGACAGGCTGCAGTCTCTGTTTCACAGGCATCACTTGAAGATATTCCTGCCAAGGAGGAAAAGATTAAGGAAATCCGTTCAACAGTCGCATCATTGCGCTTAGATGCAGTGGCTGCATCCGGTTTTGGTACCTCACGCACCCGAATGGCCGAGGATATTGCAGCCGCCAAGGTAAAAATAAACTGGCAGGAAGCCAAAAGCCCCTCCCAAGCCGTAAAGGTAGGCGATGTTATTTCCATGCGTGGCCGCGGCAGGGTTGAAGTCATTGAGGTCCCGGGTCAAACTAAGAAGGGCAGATATAGTATTTTGCTCAGAAGATTTATGTAATTAGAATAGGGGTGGGGAGTTATGCTTACACCGTTAGATATCCACAGTAAAGAGTTCAAACGCAGCTTTCGCGGGTATAACGAGGAAGAAGTAGATGAGTTTCTTGACAGGGTCATTAAGGACTATGAAACCCTGTACCGTGAAAACATTGATTTAAAAGAAACAATTGAACGTCTTAATAGCAAACTCGAACACTATCAGCATATGGAGAATACGCTCCATAGTACGCTGGTTATCGCGCAGGAAACCGCCGAAGAGGTTAAACTCAACGCCAAAAAAGAAACCGAGCTTATGATTAAAGAAGCTGAAATACGCGCCCAAAGACTGGTTGACGAAGGAATGTCTAAAGTACGGAAGATGACTGGCGAATATGAGGAGTTAAAAAAACAGTCACAGGTTTTTCGCACCCGGCTGCGTACCCTCCTGCAAGCTCAAATGGAAATGCTTAACAATGCTGAAGAAGATGAAAACTAGCCTTGCCTGATAAAAAGCTTGATATACTTGATATAAAAGAGCTCCCTGATAGTATCTCCTTCAAGGTACGTGTCCAGCCGCGGTCAAGTAAGAATGCAATTAGCGGTATAATCGGCGACAGTATTAAACTTAACCTTACATCACCGCCTGTTGACGGTGAAGCAAACGCTGCCTGCGTTGCTTTTGTTGCCAGCTTATTTAGGGTAGCCAAAACCTCAGTTGTGATCACGAGCGGCCAAAAAAGCCGCTCTAAAGTTGTTAAAGTGATTGGCCTTGATAAGAATATTTTTTTCAATGTATTAGCTGCCTATATTTGACTTTAATCGCCAATCATGTATAATATATGGGTACATGATAATATTTTTATCAGTAATGACGGAGACGCGCCCTGACGGCGGTTTACAGCGAACCAGGATATGGTGTAAGCCTGGTAACCAAAGCATGGCCTAATATCGCTCCCGAACTGCGAGCTGAACTTTCAGTAAGCTATGCCGCCTGACGTCCGTTATAGCGTTACAAAGTGGCTATTTTGGCCAATAGGGTGGTACCACGGGAAACTTATCTCTCGTCCCTTTTCAGGGATGAGAGTTTTTTTATTTTATGGAGGTGCTAATTTTGGATTATAGCAAAACACTTAACCTGCCGCAGACAGAATTCCCTATGCGCGCCAATCTTCCTGAACGGGAGCCAAAAATGCTCGAATACTGGCGTGAACAGCAGATTTACGACAAAAAGACAACTAAAAGTAAGGGGAAGGCCAAATTTGTCCTACATGATGGCCCACCATACGCCAACGGTAATATTCATATTGGTACGGCTTTAAACAAAATTCTCAAGGATATTATCGTCAAATACAAATCATTACAGGGCTTTGACGCTCCCTATGTACCAGGCTGGGACACCCATGGACTCCCCATTGAACATGCGGCTATCAAGATACTGGGACTAAACCGTCATGAATTAAATCCCCTTGATTTACGCCGGGAGTGCAAGCAATATGCCCTTAAATGCCTGGACCTGCAACGGGAAGATTTTAAACGGCTAGGTGTTGCCGGCGACTGGGAAAACCCGTACGTAACATTATATCCTGAATATGAAGCCAAACAGATTGAAGTATTTGGTGCAATGGCTAAAAAAGGCTATATCTATAAAGGTCTTAAGTCAGTGTATTGGTGTACTTCCTGTGAAACAGCCTTAGCTGAAGCTGAGATTGAATACGCAGAGAAAAAATCTCACTCAATCTATGTTAAGTTTCCCCTTATTGATGATAAGGGTAACCTGCCGGTCGGCGTAGACTCGGCAAAAGTATATGCTGTCATCTGGACAACAACCCCCTGGACAATGCCTGCCAATGTTGCCATCTGCGTCCATCCAGAAATTGAATATGCCTGGGTAGAGATAAATGATGAAATATACCTTCTGGCCAGTGAATTGGTTGAGAGTGTTGTCAAAGCCAATAACCTTGGCGAGTATACTGTTATCTCAACAATGAAAGGCGCCGATATAGAAGGTATGGTGTTTAGTCATCCGTTCTTTGACCGTGAATCTCCTGTCATCCTCGGCGAACATGTCACCCTGGAAGCGGGTACCGGTTGTGTTCATACTGCGCCAGGCCATGGACAGGAAGACTTTGAAGTGGGAATAAAATACGGTCTTCCTATTATCAACCCGGTTGATCCGGCAGGTAAGTTTACCGCCGAAGCCGGTAAGTTCGAAGGAATGACAGTATCTGATGCCAATGTTCCGGTCATTAAAGAATTGGCTGCACTTGGGCTTCTGCTGGGTAAAAGCTCGATTAAACACCAATATGCTCACTGCTGGCGCTGCAAAAACCCTATTATTTACCGGGCAACAGAGCAATGGTTTGCTTCGGTCGACGGCTTTAGGAGTGAAGCACTTAATGCCATTGCCAATGACGTTAAGTGGATTCCAGCCTGGGGTGAAGACCGCATCCATAATATGGTGGCCGACCGTCAGGACTGGTGTATCTCGCGCCAGCGGGTGTGGGGCCTTCCGATCCCGATTTTCTACTGCACGAAGTGCAATGAGCATATAATTAATGACGAGACAATTGATGCCGTTAAAGAAGTTTTCCGGCACGAGGGCTCAGACGCCTGGTGGGCAAAAAAACCGGAAGAAATTTTACCTCAGGGCTTTATGTGCCCGCACTGCGGCCATAATGAGTTCCGCAAAGAAACTGACATTATGGATGTGTGGTTTGATAGTGGTTCCAGCCATGCCGCTGTGCTTGAACAACGCCAAGAGCTACAATGGCCAGCCGACCTTTATCTTGAAGGCAGCGACCAGCATCGCGGCTGGTTCCAGTCATCACTGTTAACCTCGGTGGCTACCCGGGGAACTGCACCATATAAAGCGGTCCTGACCCATGGTTTTGTTGTTGACGGCGATGGCCGGAAAATGTCCAAGTCAATTGGCAACACAATTTATCCGCAAGAGGTCATCAAGCAATATGGCGCTGATATCCTCCGTCTGTGGGTAGCGTCGGCGGATTATAAGGCTGATATCCGTATTTCCAATGATATTTTAAAACAGTTAGCAGAAGTATATCGTAAAATCCGTAACACCTTCCGCTACATTTTAGGCAGCCTGCATGATTTCAACCCGGCTACTGATAAAGTTGCCTATGATCAGCTTCTTGAAATTGACCGGTGGGCACTTATGCGTTTAGAGCAGGTCCGGGCCAAGGTCACCCAAGCCTATGAAGATTATGAGTTTCATCTGCTTTACCATACTGTCCATAACTTCTGCGCTGTAGACTTAAGTGCCTTCTACCTTGATATCCTTAAAGACCGTGTTTACACCGCGCTGCCGGGTTCAATTGATCGCCGTGCCGCTCAGACTGCTATGTACGAAATCCTCAATACCCTGGTCGCCGTTGTAGCACCGGTATTGACCTTTACTTCTGAAGAGGTATGGCAGTATATGCCCCAAGAGCAGGGTCGCCCTGAAAGCGTGCAATTAGCTAGCTGGCCGATCGCCCATCCTGAATACCTTGATACAGCACTGGAAGCTAAATGGGATAAAATCCTGGCAATGCGCGGCGAAATCACCAAAGCGCTTGAGACTGCCCGCCGCAACAAAGTTATTGGTCACTCCTTAGATGCAGCTGTTCATCTCTACGCTGCTGGTGACGAACTAGCTGCACTTGCCGCTATTAAGGACGATTTAGCCACACTGCTCATTGTTTCTGAAGTAGCCTTATTAAACACATTTGAACAAGCTCCAGGTGAAGCCTATCGTGCCGCTGACATGCAACTGGCCGTTGCTGTGGCTCCGGCTCAAGGTGTCAAATGCGAACGTTGCTGGATTTATAGCTCAACAGTGAACCAGGATACAGAGCATCCATCGCTCTGCGACCGGTGCGCTACTGTCGTAAAAAATATGTAAGCATGTTAAACCGGGAGTTAAATCCCGGTTTATTTTTTTAAGTCGGGGAATAATAATGCAAGTGGGGGACTGTTTGTAATGGACAACAAAAATCGAGTAAATATTAGTAAAACTGACGATCAACAGCCTGAATTTGTAGCCAAACAGCTGGAACGCCTTGTCAATCGGCTGGAAGCTATGCGGTTTGCTGATTACATGGAGATGTTGGAACGTCCGGCCAGGTTGATTTTTACAAATTTTGTTGCCGGTATTGCCCGAGGTTTAGGTATTGCAATCGGAGCCAGCTTAGTATTTGCCTTGCTGCTCGCTTTTCTGAAACAGTTGATTATGCTCAACATACCAGGTATCGGTGGTTTTATTGCCGATATTGTCCGGTTTGTCGAGACAAAAAACGGTACATTCTAATTATGATCCAGGGAGGCTGACATGACAAAAGACATCTTTGACTGCATCCGTGAAAGCCATAGTGTCCGTAATTTTAAATCCATGCAAATTCCTGAGCCAACCTTAACAAGAATCTTAGAGGCAGGGAATATGGCGCCAAGTGCCGGTAATCTGCAACCTTGGTATTTTTATGTTGTGCAAGACCTGACAATAAAAGAAAAACTGGCTGCCGCCGCCTTTGATCAAGAGCAAATCAGCGATGCCCCCACTATTGTTGTTATTTTGGCCGACCCGGCCCGTTCCAACGAGCATTACGGTGAACGTGGTGCCCAATTATATTGCCTCCAGGACACAGCAGCTGCAGCACAGAATATTCTGCTAGCGGCTGAGGGATTGGGCATTGCCGCGTGCTGGGTCGGGGCTTTTGACGAAAAGAAGGTCTCTGAAATAGTAGAGGCTCCGCCGCGTCTCAGGGCTGTTGCAATGATTTGCCTGGGCTATAGTGATGAGCAGCCTAAAGAATACAAAACGCGGTTGCGTTTAGCTGAAGTCGCTAAATTTATTCATTGAAAAGGGGGGCTTACACTTGCGCCCTGAGCAATTATCAAAATTCGAATCACAGTTGAACGCAAAAAGACGTGATTTAGTTCATACAATCTTAAAACTGGAAGATAGCGGTCTCAGGTCTGCTTTATCCAATACAACAGGTGAATTATCCACCTATGATAATCATCCGGCCGATTTAGGCAGCGAGACCTTTGAGCGCGGTAAAGACTTAGGCCTTCGGGACAATGAGCGGGTGCTGTTAAGCAGTGTTGAACGGGCTTTGGACAAAATCCACCATGGTACGTATGGCCGTTGTGATCACTGTGGCGCGCAGATATCACCTGCGAGACTTGAGGCACTGCCCTGGGCTACTCAGTGCATTGACTGCCAGGAGGCATTCGAAAAAGCTGATGTTACCCCCCGCCCCCTTGAGGAAGAGGCACTGGAACCGCCTTTTCATCGCACTTTTCTGGATTCGGATAAATTTGCATCTGTCGGCTATGATGGCGAGGATGCTTTCCAGGATGTGGCGCGATACGGGAGTTCAGACACGCCTCAGGATATTCCAGGCTCGTATGATTACAAGGCGCTATTTCCCAACAGCAATGAACATCAGGGGATTGTTGACCTGGCAGATGCTATCCCTGCCGAACCGGGCAGCAGCAGCCAACATACTGGAAAACACCAAAAAGAAGAACAAGAAACCGGTCACTAAACTGCCGGTTTCTTTTTTCTATGCAGGATTTTATCTGTTTTTGTTTAATTATAAACGTGCAAACGGGCATACTATTTAGGTTGATAAACTATTAACATCATGATTTCAGCAAAATATATTTATATAAACGAGGCATGGAGGTGGCTTAATGACCCGTCCGGAACCGAACTGCATAATGTTTGCCAAGATTAGCGTCTTAGGACTGGTTGTAGCCGCTTATTTTTGTTTGCCAGGGGTTCAGCAGTTTGCCACCGAAGGCATTACCTATCTAAGATATCGTAATTTTGAAGGCCTGCGCCAATTTATTCTGTCCTATGGTCTATGGGCTCCCTTGACCAGCATTGCGCTTATGACTCTGCAATCTATGGTACCATTGGTGCCAGGACTTATTATAACTATCACTAACGCCTGGATATTTGGCTGGAAGTTTGGCACTTTGTATTCCTGGGCTGGGGCTCTCCTCGGAGCAGGTCTTGATTTCGGGATTGCCCGCTGGTATGGGCGCCCGGTGGTTGAGCGCTTTATCAGTGTGAAATATTTAATTTTTACCGATACTTTTTTTAAAAGACATGGTGTATTGGCCGTGTTTATCACCCGTCTCATCCCAATCGTTCCCTTTAAAGTCATAAGCTACGGGGCAGGGCTTACCAAAATCTCATTGCTGCAATTTACTGTAGCTACCGCTATCGGCCAGACTCCGGCTATTGTACTATATTCCATATTAGGACAAAATCTCACCCATGATTTTAAAATGGTGGCAGTTATTACATCGCTGCTTATCATTGCAGGGCTTGTTGTTTATTATTATCGTGATACCTTCGAACGCTATTTTATTCCCCATAAAAATAAGTAAGAAACGCGGCAATATTCGCCGCGCTTCTTTACGTTTGGGAAATTTTCCGGTATCATGTTATCATAGTTTAAGGGATTTAGAGAAGAATAGGAGAGAAGTTTTGGTGTCGATATTAGTATTTGGAGTTATCTCAGTCGCAGTTATCATTTTTGATCAATGGTCAAAACAATATGTTCAGTCCCACATGCTGCCCGGGATGTCAATACCAGTTGTAGATAATATTTTTCATATAACTTATGTGTTAAATCCAGGCGCTGCTTTTGGTATTTTAGAAAACCAGCAAATGCTCTTTATTGTAATTGCTTTAATTATGTTAGGGCTTACTGTGTATTTTTTCAAACAGATCCCCCATAAATTCCGTCTTATACGCCTGGGTTTAAGCCTGCTTGCAGGTGGTGCTGTCGGTAACGTTATTGACAGGGTGCAAACCGGATATGTAATCGATTTTTTTGATTTCCGTATCTGGCCGGTATTCAACGTGGCTGATATTGCTATTGTAACAGGTGTCAGTTGCGTAATTTACACACTTATTTTCATGTCTTTTCCTAATGAAAACCAAGAAAAATCAAGATAGGATGATATTGTGGAACACAACCAATCCAACGACAGTAATTTTGCCTGCATTGAGGCATCTATCGAAGAGCAGGGAGTCAGGCTTGATGTTCTTTTAACAAACCGATTCTCCGAACTGTCCCGCTCACACCTGCAAAAACTGATTGCCGACAGACTGGTAACCGTTAATGGTAAACCAGCTAAAGCCAACTATAAAGCGCAGTCTAAAGACACCATTGCAATTACTTTTCCTAAAGCTAAGCCGGTCGAAATTATGCCAGAGGCTATTCCCCTTGACATCCTCTATGAAGATGCTGATATTATAGTCGTAAATAAAGCCCGTGGTATGGTTGTTCATCCGGCAGCAGGCAACTACCAGGGGACACTGGTCAACGCGCTGTTGGAACATTGTACTGACTTATCAGGTATCAATGGCGAAATTCGCCCAGGCATTGTGCATCGACTTGATAAAGATACTTCAGGCGTCATGGTAGCCGCCAAAAATGACCGCGCGCATCTCGACCTTGCTGAGCAAATCAAAAGCCGCACCGCCAGCCGCAAGTACCTTGCGGTTGTTCATGGTACTATCGCTGAAGAACAGGGTATCATTAACGCGCCTATTGGCCGCCATCCGTCTGACCGAAAAAAAATGGCTGTTACCTTTAGTAACAGCAAGGTTGCTCTAACCCGGTTTCGTGTTGTTGAGCGGTTTGTTAATTATACACTTGTCGAATGCAAGCTCCAGACTGGCCGAACGCACCAAATCAGGGTTCATATGCAGTATATAGAGCATCCGGTTGTAGGTGATCCCAAATACGGACCTGAGAAAAAACGGTTTGTAATCGAAGGCCAGGCGCTTCATTCGGCAGAACTGTCACTTAAGCACCCAGTTACTGGCGAGATCATGGTGTTTACTGCCCCCATGCCGGCTGATATGGTTAATATACTTAAACAATTAGAGGCGACTAAAAGAGAGGAGAAATAACAATATGGCTAAACATGTAAATATGGTGGATAAGGCTGTCATTATGGATTCCCAGGCCGTCAAGCGCGCACTTACACGGGTAGCTCACGAAATTGTGGAACGTAATAAAGGGGTCAGTGATTTGGCACTGGTCGGTATTAGAACCCGCGGCGTTCCATTGGCGCAGCGCATCGCAGAGGAGATTAAACGGATCGAAGGTATTGACTTACCTGTAGGAGTACTTGATATCACACTATACAGGGATGATCTCTCAACACTGGCATATCAGCCTATTGTTCACGAAACGCTCATCCCATTTTCTATCAATGATAAAAAAGTAGTATTGGTTGATGATGTCCTATTTACCGGACGTACAGTGCGAGCGGCGCTTGATGCTATCATTGATATTGGCCGTCCATCTGCTATTCAGCTGGCTGTGCTTATTGACCGAGGCCACCGCGAACTCCCCATTAGAGCTGATTATGTCGGAAAGAATGTACCGACTTCAAGCAAAGAAATAGTTAGCGTGCAACTGACATCAATTGATGACACTGAACAGGTTGTCATTAAAGAAATTGTTGAGATCTAAGTATTTGTTGTACAAGCGTTTCATCTGGCGTTACATATACGGTGTTTTGATGATCGTAAATGACAAAACCGGGTTTGGCACCCGAAGGTTTACGGACATGGCGCCGCTGGGTATAGTCGACAGGAACATTGGCCGATTGACGGCTTTTACTAAAGTAGGCTGCCAACTGTGCAGCCTCTTTTATTGCGTGTTCGGTAATTTCCCGGTTTTCTCCCCGAATAATAACATGTGAACCAGGTATATCTTTAGTGTGCAGCCAGAGATCATCAGGTTGGGCCTGTTTAAATGTCACCTGATCATTTTGGCGATTGTTTTTGCCAACAATAAGACTAAAACCATCACTGGTTTTCACAGATAGCGGTGCTGACGGGGGCGTTGGCGGGCGTCGTTTTTCCGATGTTTTTATATAACCGGCAGTAATTAGCTCCTGACGGACTTCGTTTACTTCGGCATTGGCTACCGCATGGGAAAGAGCTATGGCAATACTCTCTAAATAAGCGATCTCGCCCTGACATTCTTTGAGCTGACCGGCCAAATGCTCCCCAGAGCGTTTGGCCTTATTATATTTCACATAATACTGTTGCGCATTTTCCAGTGGTGATCGTTCAGGATCTAATTTAATAACGATCTGTTGAGCGTCTGGCTCGGTACTATATATGTCCAGCAAAGCCTGTTCATAAACGCCTGCTGTAACAGTATATAGGTTGGCCATCAGAATATCACCATATTTTCGAAGTTCATTTGCATTTTCCGCCTGAGATAGTTCTTCAACTAAAACAGCCTCCTTGCGGGTCAGCTTGGCTAATTCTGCGGTAAGCATCTTGGTCAAGAGGTCTTTTTCCGGTAAAGACGGACGACCTTTGAATTTGTCAAAGTACTCGACAGCAGCACTCATGCTTGGAAAATCATGGAGGTTGTACTGACTGAGATGCCCGGGAGCAAAGGCAGCAATGGCCAAGGGCCGGCTCTGCCCTTCAACAATAACGCTAGGTGTCACCTGTCCCTCCTGGAGGGGAACAGCGATACTGGCGACCGCTTCGCTTAATGCCTCAACATCGGCGTGATCAAGTTCACTTAGGCTAATGTCTGGTGAAAACCCACCGCGCCAGGCAATCTCCCGCGCGGTGAGCGGGCCCAGGCCAATCCCAGCGGCAATAATTGCTTTGCTGAGCGAAGAGGCAGACTCTGCCAAGACCCTCACGGCAAACAGGGAGGGCTCAGTCTCCAGGATATTCAACCGGTCTTGACCTGGCGGATAGACATACTCTTTGCCGGGCAATACCTGACGGTAGCGGCTAACATGGGCATTCACCCGTTTAATAGCATCAACAATAATGTTATCCTGGGTCAAGATAATATTGCTATGTTTACCCATAATTTCGATCACTAACCGTTTGGTAACAATTATCCCACGTTCGGCGCGCACATCTATATTGATATTTACAATGCGGTCCAGACTGTGCTGTTCAATATTGGCAATACGTCCGTCTTCCAGGTGTTTTCTAAGCAGCATGCAAAAGTTAGGGGCAACTGCCGGGTTTTCCGGGCTTGAGGCTGTAAGGAGCAATTTGGGACGTTCCGGATTAGCTGAGAGAAAAATACGCAGCGTTTCTCCCGGTTGACGTACCCATAATAAGAGCGAATAGGCGTCTGGCTGAAACACTTTATCAATACGCCCGCCGGTGAGCGCCCCATTAAGCTCACCTACCAGCGGTGCAAGAGACAATCCGTCGATATTCATTGTGGAACCTCCGTCATACTACAAAACTTAAACTAATTTGCCAATAGTATATCACCCTTGGTAATTAGCGGTCAAACCCGGTCTAATTCGCTACCTAGCAGAATATCATGGTTAATAAAGCAAAACGCGTGTTAGCGAGGTGGCTGCATGGATAGGGAAAAATGGTACACACGTACATCAGATGAAGCGGTTCAATTCTGGCAAACAAGCTTCGTAGATGGTTTATCCTCCGCCGAAGTGAAGATCAGACTGGACAAATTCGGATTTAATGAACTGGCCGAAAAAGAAAAGGTTGCATGGTGGAAACGGTTTTTAGCACAATTTCAGGATTTCATGGTATTAGTCTTGTTAGGAGCCACGTTAATATCTGCCTTATTGGGCGAATATGCCGACGCGGTTACTATCTTAATTATTGTTTTGATGAATGCTATTTTAGGATTTGTCCAGGAATATCGGGCCGAACAGTCACTGTCAGCATTAAAAAAGCTGGCTTCGCCCACTGCGAGAGTAGTTAGGAATAGTATGGTACAACAAATTCCAGCTAGAGAACTTGTGCCTGGTGACATTTTAGTACTTGAGGCCGGTGATAAGCTAGCTGCTGATGGCCGGCTCATTGATGTTCATAATATGGAGGTAGAGGAGGCCGCGCTTACCGGTGAATCTATGCCTGTACGCAAAGTCGCAGATCGTAGCTTTAATGAAGACGCGCCCCTGGGCGACAGAAAAAATATGGTTTACGCCGGTACCAGCATAGTCAGAGGCCGTGGTAAAGCCGTCGTATGTGCGTCCGGTATGGCCACAGAAGTAGGGCATATTGCCGGTATGATACAAGAAACTGCCGAAGAGTCAACTCCTTTAGAGCGTCGGCTAGACCATCTTGGCAGGTTGCTGGTTTGGGGTTGTCTGGCTATCTGTTTAATTGTTGTCATTACCGGTGTAGCTAAAGGCGAATCCTTATTCCTGATGTGTATGGCCGGCATAAGCCTGGCTGTTGCGGCTATTCCTGAAGGCCTGCCCGCCATCGTGACAGTGGCCTTAGCCCTGGGCGTCCAACGTATGATTAAACAGCGGGCAATTATCCGGAAACTGCCGGCAGTGGAGACACTTGGCTGCACAACAGTGATTTGCTCTGACAAAACAGGAACGCTGACGCAAAATGCGATGACAGTAAGACAGCTATTTACTGACGACAAAAAATATGAAATCACCGGCACGGGTTATGATATTAAAGGTAATATTTTATTTAATCAGCAGTCAGTTAATAATAGTGTGGATAAAACACTGCATTATTGCCTGACAATTGGTGTCCTCTGCAATAATAGTACATTAAAGCAAAACAATATTGCAATTACAGGCATATGGCGAAATAAAACTGAAACCGGCTGGTCGGTTGAAGGCGATCCTACAGAAGGAGCCATTATTGTAGCTGCAGCTAAAGCTGATATTTGGCAGGCTGAGTTAGAAAAAAGCCAAAAGCGGGTGGGCGAGATTCCTTTTGAATCTGAGCGTCGCCGTATGTCAGTTGTATATCGCGATACCAATAATAATAATATTTTATATGTTAAAGGTGCTCCTGATACAATCCTGGAGTTGTGCCGGTATTACCATACGGCGGCAGGTCCTACCTCTATGACTAATGATCATATTGCCAAAGTAAATAATAGCATCGAACATATGGCGTCTGAGGCCCTCCGGGTACTTGCGGTGGCTTATCGCCGTTTAACACCGTCTCAGGCACAGAACCCGGACGAAAGCATCGAAACTGACCTGGTATTCGCCGGGCTAATCGGTATGATTGATCCCCCCCGTGAAGAAGCCAAATCCTCAATTGCCTTATGCCGCGAAGCTGGCATTAAAACAATAATGATTACCGGGGACCATAAAAATACCGCAGTAGCTATCGCCCAGGAACTGCAAATTTACAGAGAAGGACAACATAAAGCACTTACCGGCAGAGAGCTTGATGCCATGAGCGAAGGCGAGCTTGATGCCATAGTCAACAAAGTCACCGTATATGCCCGCGTCTCACCCGCCCATAAATTAAGAATTGTCCGGGCACTAAAACGTCAGGGGCATATCGTAGCCATGACTGGTGACGGGGTTAATGACGCACCAGCGATAAAAGAAGCAGATATAGGTATAGCCATGGGTATTTCCGGAACCGATGTCACTAAAGAAGCCTCGGCTATGGTTTTAGCTGATGACAACTTTGCCACAATTGTCGCAGCAGTGGAGGAAGGCCGCGGTATTTATGATAATATAAGAAAATTCATCAGATACCTGCTTTCTTGCAATATCGGCGAAGTACTGACCATGTTTTTAGCTGCGCTTTTAGGTCTACCGATGCCACTACTGCCTGTGCAGATATTATGGGTAAATCTTGTCACTGACGGCCTGCCAGCCATGGCACTTGGCGTTGATCCCAATAACTCCAATATTATGAAGCGACCACCTCGCCATCCGGGGGAAAGCGTGTTTTCCCGTGGCTTAAGCCGGAAAATTATGGGGCGCGGCATACAGATAGGTTTGAGCACACTTTTTGTCTTTAGTGTGGTATACTATCTACAGAATGATTTGGCGCTAGCGAGGACAGCTGCATTTGCGACATTGGTTTATTGCCAGATGTTCCATGTGTTTGACTGCCGGTCTGAAACTGCTACTATATTCGAACTTAAATTCACCAGTAATAAATATTTACTGGCGGCGGTAACATTCTCGACAGTTATGCAGCTTTCAGTCATGTATATCCCATTTTTAAGCGCTATTTTTTCTACGGTACCGCTTTCACTGGGCAACTGGGCGCTTGTTTTGACAGTATCTGGCTGGACACTCATACTAAGCGGGTTTAAACACATATTTAAACGCCGTCCTGCGCGCCGCGCAATCTTACCGCAAAACCGGTAACTTATACTATCTAGGGGGAATATCATGCAGTTTACAAAGTGGCACGGATTAGGCAATGATTTTGTAATTATCAATGGCCAGACTGAGAATATTACTGATTACCGTAGTCAGGCATTAACCATCTGTGACCGTAATTTCGGCATTGGCGCTGACGGACTTGTCGTAATTATGCCCTCAGACATTGCTGATTTTAAAATGCGCATATTTAATTCTGATGGGAGCGAGGCCGACATGTGTGGTAACGCTACACGTTGCGTAGCCCGTTATCTCTATGAAACCGGTCTTACCGATAAAACAGTCATTACCCTGGATACCCTGGCTGGAATTATTACGCCTGAGCTGATTTTTGAAGAAGGCAAGCTGGTGATAGTTAAGGTTGATATGGGCGAACCAAAGCTTACCCGTGGTGAAACCCCGATGACCGGTAATTCTTCAGAAAAGGCAATCAATGTGCCCATTGAGATAGACGGCCAAACCTACCAGGTTACCGCTCTATCTATGGGAAATCCACACTGTGTCATTTTTGTTGACGATGTGGCCAAGATTAACTTAGCAAGCATTGGGCCCCAATTTGAGACTCATAGCCTGTTTCCCAGAAAAACCAATGTTGAGTTCATTCAAGTCATTGACCGCCATACACTAAAGATGCGTGTATGGGAACGCGGTGCCGGCATTACCAAGGCCTGCGGCACCGGTGCCAGCGCGGCCCTGGTTGCCGCTGTGTTAAACGGTCACACAGACCGTCAGGCAACCATAAAATTAGATGGCGGTGACCTGTTTATCCAGTGGGCCGACAACAACCATATCTACAAATCAGGCCCGGCGGTTGAAGTATTCAGGGGAGAATACTTACTGTAAAAAACCGGCTCAAGCTGAGCCGGTTTTTACATACATACAAATTCAG
>NZ_DATMXX010000299.1:0-10683 GCF_035561255.1 Sporomusa sp.
CTCTAACAATAATTGTTCGATACCCGTACAAACTTAAATTCCATATTTTACATTATCTTAATTTTAAATTAACACCAAGCAACAAATAATCAGGTACACTGATAGCAATAAAAATGGGAGGGATTGGGATTGAGTAATCTAATAGACGAAATAAACACTGATTTCAACCGACGTGATTTTATCAAAATGTCGGCAGGTGCTATGGCTGCATTAGCCGCCACAACTCTACCATTTCCAGTATCAGCTAAAGCACTGGAAATTAAAGCGGCGCAAATTACGCTGCAGGATTGTCTAGCTATAGACCCTGTAAGTATGGCCCAGAAATCCATCTACGTAAAGTCAGCTTATGAGTATCTGATAAAAACCGCAAATGAAATTCAAGACTCCAGTCTCCGCCGCTCGACAATTGAAATTTTACATAACCCTGCACCACGTCTCATGGAGCTCTATCCAACCCAGTTCGAGAAAGAACAAGTAAAAATACGTTTAGTTTCCGCCGGTTACCTTAAACCTTCAGCGGCAATTGATGAATTTCTGCCTCCATATAAAGATACCAGTCAAGCGGTAATCCCTTTTTATGCCGCTCCAGGCAGTGGTTACGCCAGCCATCATTCATATCCCGGCGGGCTTGCCACCCATGTCGCTGTAAATGTAAAAGCAGCGTTAGGTTTTTTTAATGCCTATAAAGAGGTTTCAGGGTTGCCGATGAACCGGGATATAGTTATTGCCGCCCAGACACTTCATGACCTCCATAAACCGTGGGTTTTCCAGTGGCAAAAAGATGGTGAATCCAGAACAGAATATCCCCTCGCCGGAGCAGGCTCCCACCATGTTCTCAGTCTTGCTGAATTAATCCACCGCCGGTTCCCGGCACAGGTTATTATTGCCCAAGCCTGCGCCCACAACCACCCCGGCACTGCCGATGACGAACGGGAGGTTGTAAACTGGTTAAAAGCAGCATCCATTCTGGCAAACCAGGATGCAATTGAACTTGGACTCCTGGCTGAGGACGGCAAAACCCTGCCCTTACCACGCCGCACCGAAGGTTTCATCACTCACTTAGGTGATCATGACTGGGTATTATCGGTACCATCGGCTAAGTGGATGATCGGCAAACTTAGCGAAATAGCCCAACAGGAATATCACATGACTGCCACAGACCTGCAAACAAAAAAATTCTATGCTTTTAGAAACTATGTCTTTTCCCAAGCTACCCTAGAACAGTTGTACGCAATCTGGACTATAAAAAATGAAGCAACCCTCATAGATACGGTAAAATCTATAGTAACATTATAGTTGTATAGTGTGGTGAGTATTGATGATATACCAATATTTACAAAAAATTTACCTGATCTTAACACATACGCCATAGTATGCCTTTACAATTGAATTTAATAATCTATCCAAATTTAAGGAGGTTTTGATCTTGCATCACCGTTTATTCCGTTGCTTTAAGGCCAAAACTGCAAAGATGATTGCAGCAGGCACTGTCATCACCTGTTTATTCAGCAGTGTAGGCGTTGGGGTCGCTGCTCCCACTCAGTCAGCAATCACAGTATTACCTATTGATCGGGCCAAATTTGCGTCCGGTCAAACATTTGATTTCCTCATAGAAGTCAAAGATGCTGATTCCGAGAAGATCCAGGTTACTGTAAACGGCGTCGCTGCTGATAAATATTTTGGCAAAACTGCCTCAGCCAAAATGGATGGTCCTTTAGCTACATACCGGATCGACCAAGTTGCTTTCAAAAAACCAGGCAAAGTCGAAATCTCTGTTAAAGCAACTGCCGCAAATAGTTTCACCACACGTACTGTCAAGTACGAGGTAGTGAATAATACTGCCCCCAAACGCGCCAAAAATGTTATCTTGTTTGTTGGTGACGGTATGAGTCTGCAGGCTCGCGAAATGGCCCGCATTCTCTCCAAAGGCATCACCGAAGGTAAATATAACGACCTGTTGGCAATGGAAAAAATGGCTAGCACCGCTATTATTACAACTTCAGGCTATGACTCCCTGGTTACCGATTCAGCTAACAGCGCCTCAGCCTACGCTACTGGTCACAAAGCCGTAGTTAATGCTATGGGAACCTATACTAACAGTACTAAAGATCCCTTTGATGATCCTAACGTAGAGAATATTGTGGAACTGGCTAAGCGCAGCCGCGGTATGGCTACTGGTATCGTATCTACAGCTAATATTACCGATGCCACCCCAGCCGCCATGGTAGCCCACACCCGTAAACGCGCTGAACAAAATTTCATTGCCGAAACAATGCTTGACCCCCGCCACCGCCCTGATGTTATTTTAGGCGGCGGTTCACGCCACTTTCTGCCCATGAGTACACCCGGTTCTAAACGGACAGATAATAAGAATATCATTGATGAATTTAAAAAGCTTGGCTATAGTTTTTCAGGCACTAAGAGTGAATTGCTGGCTACTCCGTTAAATACCGATAAACTACTGGGCCTCTACCAGCTTGATAATATGAATGTCTACCTGGACCGGGAAATGCTCAATAACCCCAAAGTACTTGGTGGTTTTAACGACCAACCCACACTAATGAGCATGACACAAAAAGCCATTGACACCTTAAGCAAAAACCCCAATGGGTTCTTCCTCATGGTGGAAGGAGCTTCAATCGATAAACAACTACATGTACTTGACTGGCAACGGGCTACTTATGACACCATTGAACTGGACAAATCAGTAGAAATTGCTAAAGAATTCGCCAGGAAAAATCAGGATACCCTGATTGTCGTAGTTGCCGATCATGCCCATGGCGCCAGTATTACTGGTACTTACCATGAGCTTGATGGCAAAACCGGGCGTGAAGCCGTACGTATTTACGCTGATGCCGGTTGGCCGACATTTGAAGACAATAACAAAGACGGCTTCCCTGACAGCCCCAGCCCGGATGTGACTCTGGCTGTGCAATATGCCAATCACCCTGACTACAAAGAAGATTATAAATTTAAAGCTGAACCCACAGTTCCGGCTATTATGTCCAACGGCAAAGCGATTGCCAATCCGCAAACCAGCGGAGAATTCTACCCTGGCAATATCCCAACCGCTGACCCCTCTGAAGTACATTCTGCTGATGATATCATCCTAAATGCCGACGGTCCTGGAGCTGATTACTTTAATGGCGTGATGGACAACACTGAAGTTTTCTTTGGTATTGTCAGAGCTTTGGGCCTTGATGGCAACCGCAACGCGAAATAACCGGCATTCTGGAGGTTGCGTATATGACTAAATTGATCAAAATATGTACAAGTATCATGCTGGGTATGATTGTGTCCGGAATACCCCTGTGTTATCCACCCGCAAAACAGACGGTTCCTTATCAGGAACCGTCCCTTTTCTTTCCAACAGCAACTGCTGCACCATTTTGGAGCGCCTGGTTATCAGACCCGCCACAACAACTCAATTTTGATGAGTTCTATAGCAGTTCCTCCTCTTTAGGCCTCATTTTCTCCGAAAAACTCCAAAGCTTGCAGGGCAGTCGTATTACAATAACCGGCTTTATGGCCCCCCCATTAAAACCAACATTAACTTTTTTTGTTCTAACTCAGGTACCTATGTCTATCTGCCCTTTTTGCTCTTCAGACGCCGACTGGCCTAACAATATAGCTGTAGTGAAATTACCAGATTCTCAGACCGCTTTGCCTTTCGATCAACCAGTAACAGTGACGGGAATCTTAGAGCTGGGCAGCCAGCTTGACGAAGAAACAGGCTTTGTCAGTCTGGTGCGCATAAGAGCAGATACCGTTAAAAAGGTCGAATAAACAGCATGACGAAAGGAGCAATACTATGCTGGAAGTGCGCAAGCTGATTAAACAATTTCGCCATCCAAATGGTGAAATGCTCACCACAACTCAAGTAGAACATTTATTGGTCTGCCGCGGAGAACAGCTGATTATAGCCGGCCCCAGCGGTTCCGGGAAAACAACCCTTTTACATATCATTGCCGGGCTTACCGCGCCCACTACCGGCGAAATACTCTGGAATGGCGAAAGAATTGATTTAATGTCTGAGGGAAAACGGGATACCTGGAGGGCGTATAACCTCGGCTACATCTTTCAGAACTTCAATTTACTTAATAGCCTTAGTGTTATTGAAAATATAATGGTCGCAGCAGCCTTGGGCGGACAAAAATCAGAAAACCACCGGCGCCAGGCGAGCATGAAACTGTTGATACAGGTCGGCTTGGCGGACAAGTCCGATTATAAGCCCGGCCGCTTAAGTACCGGGGAACAGCAACGTGTAGCGGTAGCCCGGGCTTTAATTAACAAGCCAGCACTCATTTTAGCAGATGAACCGACCGCCAGTCTTGACCGCGACAATGTCAGGCTTGTACTGGAGTTGCTGCAAACACTGTGTGTAGAGAACCATAGTACCCTGCTGCTGGCCACTCATGACAACGAGGTCATGGCCAGCTTCCCCCGCATATATGAAATGTGCCGCCCCGGGAGGGATATTTTATGATTCATTGGTTAATTGCCTGGCGAAACCTTTGTCAAAAACCATTGCACAGTCTATTGTCCATAGCTGTTGTCGGAACAGCTATGGCTATGACTCTCATCATTATGTTGCTGGCTTCAAGCGTACAGCAGGGTCTTATCCAAGCTACAGAACCCTTTGACCTGATTATCGGTGCCAAGGGCAGCCCAAATCAGCTAGTGCTTAATACGGTATTTCTCCAGGATGTGCCGATTGGCAATATCGACTACTCCCTCGTTAAAGAACTGTCAGCAAATTCACTGGTGGAATCAGCTATTCCTTTCGGATTCGGCGATAATTATCATGGTTACCGGATGGTCGGCACTGAACAGGCGATCTTTGAGCACCGCAGCAAACCAGATCTCCCCCCTTGGATTCAGCTAGACCGGGGAAAACCATTTCGTGCTGAATACGAGGCAGTTATCGGCGCAAAAGTTGCCAAGGATACCGGTCTTAATTTAGGAGACTCTTTTACGTCTTCACATGGCGTAACTTCCGGTGGTGAGGCTCATACCAACAAGTTCACAGTGGTAGGAATTATGAAGCCGCTCCTTGGACCTTACGATCAGGCTATACTAGTACCGCTTACCAGCATCTGGAACATTCATCAGCATGAATCGCACGATGCCCCAGACCATACCGGGTCACTACTGCATGTGGAAGATAAAAATGAGCTTGACCATAACCACGCTGAGCAAGAAACAACTGCTATTCTTGTCAAACCCAAGGGTTATGCCGAGGCTATGCGTTTATATCAGCAACTTCAAAAAGATCCCCATGTCCAGATCGTCTTTCCCGCACAGGTAGTAGTTCGGTTATTGTCCACGTTAAGTGACAGCGAACAAATACTCAAATTCATCAGTTTTACGGTATTTGCTATGACCCTGCTGCTGGTTTTTTTTGCCCTGTACTGGTCGGCACTTATCCGCAATCGTGACCGCGCCATCTTACGGGCTATCGGTGGCAGTTGGCAGGATCTTGCCGGCATCGTATTTCTTGAAGGACTGCTGCTGGTCTGGTCCGGCGTATTGAGCGGCGTTTTGCTTGGACACAGTATTTTTTCCCTAATCGCATCCATATTGCAGCATAAAACCGCTATTGCAGTTGTTAGTACAGTTTCGATTATGGAGATTTATACAATAGCCGCCGTTTTGCTGATTGCCATGTTCGCCAGTATGGTTCCAGCGATATACTCAGCCAAAACCACCATATCTACAGACCTATAACACTTCCCCCTAAACTTAAAGATTGAACCTCTTGCCTGAATTTGAATATGATATATCAGCACTTCCAAATGTGAGGTCTCAAACTATGGATTTTAAAACCATCAATAAGTTCACTCTATGGGGTTTATCATTTGGCGCTTTGATCAACTTATTTTTTTTCTATCTTGAGATAACAAGTCAAAGGTGTGATGCACAAGAGGAAAAAAAGAAAAAAGCAGCAGATAAGCAACTCAAAAATGAACTCGCTGAGTTACATAAGGAAATTTTAGCACTTAAGAATAAAGTTGATACTTTAATCTGACTTCATCGGTTAGTAGCTGATTATCCTACTCGCCCCAGCAGCAGGACTTTGCCAGGTATATTAGCGAATAATATATTAGGCAGTTTATACAGCAATCTCATTGCGCTATAAACAGTTACTGTAAAGGAGGCTGAGTGGTGCTACAGGATATTATGAATCAAGTATTTTTTCAGAACAGCGTTGAAAAATATCTTATCTCATTATCGGTGTTTGTAATTGCGTTCATGGTTGTTAAACTATTTGAAAGCGCCGTTCTAAGCCGCCTAAAAACCTGGGCAGGAACTATCACAGGTAAGATTGATGTAACGTTTCTTAGTAATCTTGAGAGAACTTTACTACCCGCTTTGTACTATGGCTCTTTCTATCTGGGGTCTCGCAGCCTAACTTTAAATAATAGCCTTAGCAAGTCCATTGATATGTTAGGGATTGTCATTCTAACAATTTCCGTAATCCGATTTATAGTTGCAGCAGTCGATTATGCACTGGAACATGTATTAAATATGAAGGAATCTACTGATAAGGAACGAAACTTTAAAGCCATTATGCCCATCTTAAAAGTGATTATTTGGGCAATCGGCTTCATATTCCTGCTGGATAACCTGGGCTTTCAGATCTCCGCTGTTGTTGCTGGTTTAGGGATTGGCGGTATTGCGGTAGCACTTGCAGCGCAGGCATTATTAGGGGACCTTTTCAGCTATGTCGCTATTGTTTTTGATCGCCCCTTTGAGCTTGGCGACTTTATTACTATCGGTGAGCATGCCGGGACCATTGAACATATCGGTATTAAAACAACCCGTATCAGGAGTCTGGGTGGCGAGCAATTGGTGCTGTCTAACTCTGATCTTACCAACTCACGTATCCAAAATTTTAAGCGGATGACCAATCGGCGGATTCTATTCAAACTGCGGGTTATGTATCACACATCTAGTCAACAGTTGCAGGATATACCGGAAATAGTTAAACAAATTATAGAAAATATTGAAGACACTGCCTTTGACCGGGCCCACTTTACCGCCTTTGGCGATTATAGCCTTGATTTTGATGTTGTTTACTATGTTATTGGTAATGACTACAAAAAATATATGGATATTCAGCAAACTGTCAATTTAGCACTAAAAAAAGAATTTGAACAACGAAATATTGAATTTGCCTACCTTGCTAAAACCTTATATTTGCAAAATCCTATCAAGTAAGCGGCGGGAAAATTGCCTGGTTCTAAAGTTTTATATCTATACCAGTTTGGCGTTGCAGTTCTTTTCCCAACACCCTTCTAAAAGATAATTCTGCCTTTTTTCTTGCTGGTTGTTCGGCTTCTGGCTGTTTCTCTTGTAAACGGGCCTTGGGAATAGGAAATACTGGGGCAACCTTAGTAACCTTCAAAATAATCACCATCCAGTCTCCTTTTCTATCTTTTGTATTATATGCGTTTCTGCAAAAAAATAACCGCCAGCGTTTAACGCTGGCGGTTGTCTTATTGGAACAAAATCAATCCCATTCAAATGTCAGAGTTACTGTCAATTGGTCACCATCCGGCTTAATACTATAGTAAGAAGACAACGATAACACTTTTTGAAAAGATCTAAACTGTTTTGTAGATTCTCCAGTAATCTCGGGGACTCTTATGATAACAAGTGCTTTATTCTGAAAGTTCTCCACAATACTTACGTTATTTGAAACCAGCTTAATGCCAGATAAGATTCGAATAAAAGTAGATCGTTTCACAAGTAGAACCCCCTTTAATATTCTATATTACATATTATTATACCACATAGTAAAAAAGCCTGCGCATAATTAATTCACAGTTTACAAAAAACACCCCTCTATAGCTCATAATATCACCTGTATCTGATCATATTTGTCATAGTTTTGTCACACTTTTACCGTAACATGGGTTTAAATCCATATAAAGGAGATGTTGTATGAAAAAGCTGCCAATTCTAATGGCTATTACCGTTACCCTTGTTATGTTATCCGGAAGTGCATTTGCATGGAGTGACCGTGCCGAAGGCCGTCCTTCCCAAACCTTAGGGCAATTTTTCAACACTGCCAGTTTATCTGTCTGGCATGATCACAATGATGAAATCCATCTCAAATCAACTAATCTGCGCGGTCAACATGTCTTCACTGGTGTGATTCAAACCGATGGACGTTTTTACAACATTAGAGAGAAAGAGCTGGAGAATGGTGATTTCATTAAAGTAGATCGCGATAATAAAACAATCAGGTTCCGGTTTACAGGCCGGGGATTTGACGGAATTGACTTTAAAGTAAAGGGCGGAGAAACAGTTGACTTTGATCTTTTTAAAGATGGCAAGGAGATGTCCCGAAAAGAAATATATATAGGCAAAAAAGGCTGGCACCCCTGGCATAACAATTTTTATTTAGAAAGATGATTTTACCAATCCTACTGTTAAAGCGGTAGGATTTTTTTGCCACTAAGAGTAAGCGATTGAAATTGATCCTCAGTATAAACTTTTATCTTCTCATCCTTTAAAAAAGCACAAAAAACCCCATCCCCCTCAATTAGATTTCCGGAAAATGTGCCATCATAAATCAGCCCACAGCCACAGGTAGGTGATTTTGATTTCAGAATGGCGATTTTGCTGCCAACTAACTTGGCAATAGTTAATGCAATCCTGGCTCCGGCTATAAGCTCAGTTGTTAGATCCTTACCATCATGAGCTAAAAATCTTTCGCCACATTGCTCTACACTTGATCGTGGCGTTGGTAAATTTGCCAATATCTCCGGGCATAGCGGCAGAGCCTGGCCTTTTTTTACCAGTTCTGTTACTTCAGGTATAGGAAACCCCTGTCCGTTGTATCTACACTGCACCCCGGCCAGGCAGGCACTAACGATGATCATGTTTACTTACCTCCAGTTGCTTCTGTATTACCTGTTTTACTTTACACAACAAAACTCCTGCAACACTTACAAGTAAATATTCAATAAAAATGGGTAAAGATAACATTCCCGGAGGAATATGACCATTACCCATAATTATGATTCGTCAATACTGATAACTCACCTACTGAGCTAAGGCTTTGACACTTTCGACCAAAGCCCCAAGCAAACGGTGAAACCCTTGGGGGTTTTGTTCTGGCACTCTGTAGTGCTTGTTAATCTCTACCTGTACTGCAGGAATTTTTAATTCGCGAGCCACATAATTAGCGATAGTATTGGGACCTTCTGCAGCAAAATAACCACGGGAAATTCTGCTTAATCCAAAGGCCTGAAAGTTATGTTCCAGCGTTTCCAGAATTTTATCCTTACCTAAAAGGGTCTTTCCACCATTTGTACCAAAGTCAACGTCAAATTCCCGTTCACGTGCTGCACCGTGGATGTCTAATATGAATTTCACCTTTTCTCGTCCACAAAACTCGGCAATTCTTTCTTTATAGATACAAGAATTGTCATGGTTAGGATCACCGCCGTATAGTTTGGCTGTTGCAATCGCATGACAACCAGTCAACCGGTTTAAGAGGTATGTGATCGCCCCGGTAAATTGATCTGACATCTTAATCTTTTTATGTCTATAGTGTCTAACAGCATGAGGAGCTGACACCAAAACAGGCAAATCCCCAAAAGAAAACCAGAAAGGGTCCTCCTGCTTAGGATTAATTCGTTTGTCCGTCTTGTAAAAATGCACTCTTTCCACACTCACTGCTTCTGCATTAATACGCCCTCGCGAAAATTCCTGTAAAATATCCTCGTGCTTGCTCAACTTAATTATCCCCCGGTTCCCTTTTTGGCAGATATTTTATGCTTTCTACATTGCTCAACAAATAACCTTCAGCAAGCTGCACCTGGGTTATATGCTTTATTTCTAATCCTCATCAGATTAGATAAAATAAAAAGAACCTCGCAATAGCTGCGAGGTTCTTTACTGGTGCCGAGGACCGGAATCGAACCGGTACGGAAATTTCTTTCCGACGGATTTTAAGTCCGTTGCGTCTGCCAGTTCCGCCACCCCGGCATGTAATATAAATAAAAACCACTTAAGTGTGGCTTTATTCTATAGTTGGAGGCGACACCCAGATTTGAACTGGGGAATAGAGGTTTTGCAGACCTCTGCCTTACCACTTGGCTATGTCGCCGTTCAATGGAGCGGAAAACGAGATTCGAACTCGCGACCCTCGCCTTGGCAAGGCGATGCTCTACCGCTGAGCTACTTCCGCTTAAATGGTGCCTCAGGACAGAATCGAACTGTCGACACGAGGATTTTCAGTCCTCTGCTCTACCGACTGAGCTACCGAGGCATAAGCAGCGAACCATGTTGTCACAAGCCGCTAGGCGAACTGAGAACATACGTGAGTCGCTTAGTTCTGAGCGTAGTGAAGAACATCCACTACCTGTAAAGGAAATTTGGCGACCCTGAACGGATTTGAACCGTCGATCTCCGCCGTGACAGGGCGGCATGTTAGACCACTACACCACGGGGCCGCTTTAGAAACTGCATATATCAGTATATAGGAGATTCGCTGCTATGTCAATAACTCATTTTGGAAGATCATTAGCCACAACAAGCATTATACCATGTTAACTGAGAATGTCAAGTAGAGTTATGTCAATATGAAAGCTGTTTTTGGATGGCAGCCAGCACCCGGTCTTCCTGAAAGGGTTTGACGATAAAATCGCCGGCTCCGGCCTGGATGGC
>NZ_DATMXX010000300.1:0-39990 GCF_035561255.1 Sporomusa sp.
GGAAAAAATATTTAAACTGGATGCAAGATATGTGATCTTGTTGCGTAAATATAAGGAGGTGAAGCGTGCTCTCTGAACTAACCTACAGTCATTAAAATAATCACTAAATAAAATTTGGAGGCTGAGTGCGTATGAGTGATAAGGAACAGAAGGTTTTAACCACCAACCTTGGTAATCCGGTATTCCATGATCAAGACTCGATTACCACAGAAAACCCCCGATATACTTTATTGAGTGATACTCATCTGATTGAGAAGCTGGCTCATTTTGACCGGGAAAGAATCCCTGAACGTGTTGTACATGCCAAGGGGACTGGGGCACATGGCTATTTTGAGGTTACTCATGATATTACCAAGTACACCCGCGCGGCTTTCCTCGCTGAGATTGGCAAGAAAACCGATCTTTTTCTGCGGTTTTCCACAGTAGGGGGAGAGAAAGGATCAGCTGATTCGTCGCGAGATCCCAGAGGTTTTTCTATTAAATTTTATACCCAAGAGGGTAACTACGATATGGTTGGCAATAATACCCCCATTTTTTTTATTCGTGATGCCATTAAGTTCCCCGATTTTATACATACACAAAAAAGACACCCGGCTAAACATACCAAAGACCCTGATATGATGTGGGATTTCCTGTCACTTACCCCTGAATCCATTCATCAGGTCACTATCTTATTCTCTGACCGGGGTACTCCTAAAACCTTCCGGCATATGGACGGGCACAGTAGCCATACCTTTATGTTTTATAACCAGGAGGGTGAGCACTACTGGTTTAAGTGGCATTTTAAAGCTGACTTAGGGTTCCAAACGTTAACCGAGGCTGAAGCTACTGATTTGGCCGGTAAAGACCCTGATAGCGCCACCAGGGATTTGTTTGACAGTATCGAGAAAGGTGATTATCCATCCTGGACTGTTTCTGTCCAGATCATGCCGTCGGAGGATGCGGCTACTTATAAATTTGATCCTTTTGATGTAACCAAGGTTTGGTATCATGCGGACTATCCTTTGATCCCGGTTGGGAAAATGGTACTAAACCGGAATCCGGACAACTTCTTTGCCGAAGTGGAGCAGGTTGCTTTTTCACCGGGGAACTTTGTGCCGGGAATCGCTGTTTCACCTGACCGCATGCTGCAGGGGCGGTTGTTTAGTTATCCTGATGCTCACCGTCACCGGCTGGGACCAAACTTCCATCAAATCCCGATCAATCGGCCCAAGGCCGCTAGCGCCAATACCTATCAGCGTGATGGTTTTATGACGGTTGATGATAACGGTGGCTCAGGGCCTAATTATTACCCGAATACATTCGACGGGCCTGCTCCCGACCCCGCGTATGCACCGCCGGTGGTACCTGTTTCCGGTACTGTTGCGAGACATGAGTATCCATTGGCTGATGTGGATTTTGTTCAGGCCGGTGAGCTCTATCGCCGGGTGATGAGTAATATAGACCGGGATCATCTGATTCAGAATATCTGTGGCAATTTGGGGCAGGCACAGAAAAGAATCCAGCTTCGGCAGGCTGCTTTGTTCTATAAAGCAGATGCCGATTACGGAAGGCGTGTTGCCGAAACCCTGGGGCTGGATGTGGCAACAGTACAAAAACTGGCAGCTATGTCTCAGGAGGAACGGGTTAAAGCGACACTGGCTTAGGGAACAATTTGAGGTGTTATATAAAGAAGGGGGCTGAATACTATGGGAAAAAATTTAGGTATTTACAAATGTCCGGCTTGTGGCTATACCTTGGAAGTTGTGGAAATGGGGAAAAAACAATTGGTTTGTACCGGGCAATCTTATGCAAGTACCTGCTCCATTGCCGATGCCAAAGTATCCTGCTGTGGGAAACAGATGGAATTGCTTGAACCCAATACAGTAGAAGCTTCAACTGAGAAACATCTGCCTGTAGCTGAGTTTACTGAAGCCGGTAAACTTGCTGTCAAGGTAGGAAGCGTGCCACATCCCATGACAGAAGAACACTTTATCGAATGGGTCACTGTTGTTACCGGCAACCGCACTCAACGGGTAAAACTGGAAGCAGGCCAGCCTCCTGGAGCGGTTTTTCGTGTTGGTGATGCTGCTGAGGCAGATGTATATGCTTATTGCAATCTTCATGGCCTGTGGAAAACAAGTAGTAAGAAGTAAAGCGACTAAATCGTTTCAGGTGCACTAAATTATCATAAAAAGGATGCCTTTGTGGCATCCTTTTTTCTTGATTAATGCAGCACCCACCTGTGCCTGCGAAACTTCTTTAATGCGGATATATAGCAAGGGATTACAGGAACGGTAAAGGATTTCGGTAATCAATGGAGAAAAATATTAGCTGATAGACAGGAGCTGAATTGAACAATGAAATATGCCAAAATAGTACTATTAATAGCTGTTGCCGGCTGCTTTTTTATTGCTCCGGTGCCTGACGGCTTACCCATCATTGCCTGGCGCTTGTTTGGTGTATTTGCCGCTTTGATATTGGGTTTAATCCTCCAGCCGTATCCTGAACCAACATTACTGATGATTACAGTTACACTGGCCAGCCTGTTTGTGCTTCCGATTCAGGAGATATTAGTTGGGTATACCGACCCTATGCTATGGTTAACGCTGGTAGCTATGATGATTGGTATCGGCTTGAAAAAGTCTGGTCTTACCCGGCGGTTGGGCTTGCTTCTCATTAGCCGGTTTGGGAAAACGTCGCTGCGGATTGGTTATATTCTGAGCTGTATTGATTTGCTGTTAGCAACAAGTACACCGGCCTCACCTGCCCGTACGGGAGGGTTGGTGTACCCGCTGGCCGAAGGGGTTATCGATGCCGGCAGTTCCGGTAATCAGACAAGCAGGCAGAAGACCGGAGCTTATTTTACATTATTGGCTTATATGACCAGTATGCTGACAGGCGGTTTGTTTATGACTGGAATGGGGCCTAATTTGATTAATGTTAAGCTGGCTCAGGATGTACTGGGGATTTCTGTGAGCTGGCCATTATGGACGCTGGCTGCTTTGCCTGGGTTTATTGGTTTCTTGCTAACGCCGTATCTTGTGTATAAATTTTGTCCGCCTGATGCCGCTTCAATGACTGCAGTTAGAGCCGGGGCAGGCCGGGAGCTGAGCAATATGGGCCGCATTAATACGAGTGAGTTAACAGCAGCCGGAGTTTTTTTGATAATTCTTATCTTATGGTCAACAAGTACGATATCCAGAATTGATAATACGCTGGTAGCTTTTATTGGTGTCTCACTGATGCTGGTTTTGGGCGTTCTGGAATGGAATGATTTAGCCGAAAACAAAGAGATGTGGTCATTGCTGATCTGGTTTGGTGCTATCTTAGGTTTTTCGTCTGCTTTGACTAAGCTGGGGTTTTTTAACTGGTTTGCCGGTATTATTAGATTATTGCTGCCTAGCGCCGGGGCGGGAGAGTACACCGTTTTACTGCTTGTAGCAGTGTTGGCTGTATTGCCTCACTACTTTTTTGTCTCTTACACCGGTTATGTAGTAGCTTTTTCCCCGTTGATTTTTTCCTTTGTTGCGGCAACTGATGTGCCAAGATATCCGGCTTTTTTTCTGCTCGCCTATTTAATGATTATTTCCTGCACACTGACTCATTACGGCAATGCGCTAGGGCCATTGCTGATGGAAAAGGGCTATAATGATAAGCGGACATGGTGGGGTGTTGGGACACTGATCACGGTGATGCATGTCGTATTATATTTAACGGTAGGAATTATGTATTGGAAGTTGATTGGGCTCTGGTACTAACAAAAAGAAAGTGATGAATTTCAGATTATTTACCGGCAGAGTTTATGGTATGATATGAATATACCCTGGAAATCTTTGCTGGTTTATGCAACACTAATAAGTTTTCCCGGTAAAAGGTATATTAGCTATAGCACTGTTTGAACGCGGGAGGAGAAGTAGCAATGATTAAAGAATTTGAGGGCATCACACCAACTCTTGATGAAAAGATCTTTATTGCCGATGGCGCGAAAGTTATTGGTGCAGTGACGATGAAGGAGTTCAGCAGCCTGTGGTTTAATGTTGTTGCCAGAGGCGATGTTAACCGGATTGAAATTGGCAGATATACCAATATCCAGGATAATAGTGTTGTGCATGTCGCTGATACGCACCCGACTTTGATCGGTGATTATGTTACAGTTGGCCACAACGCCATCATTCACGGTTGCACGATTGAAGATCATTGCTTAATCGGTATGGGGGCCGTTGTCCTTAATGGTGCTGTAGTAGGTAAGGGCAGTATCATTGCCGCCGGAGCGGTGGTTAAGGAGAAGCAGGTGATCCCCCCCCACTCTTTGGTAGTCGGCGTGCCGGCGAAGATTGTTAAATCTGTGCCTGAAGACTGGGATAGTATCCATGCTCAAGCGCTTAAGTATAAAACACTGTGGTCTGAGCGTTACAAGATTATGCCAAACGCTGGCGGCGAACGGTATCACGGTGAAAAAATAATTTAATTAGGGAGGTAATAGTAATGGAGTTAGAATTTATCTATAAACGCCATAGTGTACGGCAATTTAAAGAAGAACAAGTACCTGAAGCAACGATCAAAGAACTGATTAAGGCTGCCACCTACGCCCCTTCAGGGAAAAATCAGCAAAACTGGCATTTTGTTGTTGTCACTGACAAAAATAAAATCGCCGAGATTGCCCGGCTGGTCGAGGCAAAAAATGCCGAATTAAGTACATACTTAAGGGATGAGGCCAAGATCAAGGCCTTTAGAGGCACTGTCGGCTATCATACCGTGTTCAAGGGGGCACCGGCGCTTATCCTCGCTTACGTTGGTCCTTATGAAACAATTGCGGATATGTTGCTGGCTGACGGTATTATGCCTCAGACAGAGGCGATAAAGTATGCTAAAGCTAATCCTGGTATCCAGAATATCGCTGCCGCACTCGAGAATCTGCTTTTGGCTGCTGCCAGCATCGGTTATGGTACCTGCTGGATGACCGGGCCAACTTATGCTGCGGAAGAAATAACTAAGTATATCGGATTTGAAAAACCCGGATATTATTTGGCTGCCATGACACCCCTGGGAGTTCCTGCAAATGATAAGATATCATCCACGCCGCGCAAACCGGTTGAGGATGTTTTGACTATTTTACGGTAATTGCTTATATGTTGAACATAGGTTAGGCCATTTAAAACAGGCAGGATGCTGAGTATAGCATTCCTGCCTGTTTTGCTGATTAGGCTATTTTACAGCAGCCGGTGCCAATACCGGGTAGAAATCGTGCAGTGCGGTTTCCTGGCCGGGATCAAGCACGATAAACTCGTTATCCCAGGGGCCTGTCAGCATTTTTTGCAGTAAGCGCAGCGAACCGGGAATAACCTCATAGTCCATATTTAGTTTTGCGGAGAATTCCTTAACTGTATTCAGTACATTTTCGATATCATATGAACCTGTATTGATGATGAGAAACCGGGTATAATTGTTCAGCATTTTTTTTATTAGACGCAGGGCTTTCTGTTCGCCATAATGCTCAACCCAGGGTTTGTATGACCACATGATATTACCCTCAGGATCTAACCAGCCCTTAGTCAGGAAGTAGGTACTTATCTCGTTGGGAACGCTCTTCCGGGCCTTGGTTGACCCTAGCAGCAAGGTAATACAGTCATCAATGCGGGGAATAACAAGTTTGGCTTGTGAAGACTTTATCCCAATCAGGCCGTTGCCGCAACAGCCAAAGGCCATAAGAATGACAGCAGTGTTAGTAAGCCCGTTAATCTGCTCCTGGATTTGCTGGCGCAATATTTCTGGTGTGTTATGCAGTCCTGATTCGAAATATATTACAGGATAAGTAATACCTGATTGTTGCATGGCAAGCGCAACCTCATCCTTCATAGTCTGGCAAGCCAATAATACGGTTTGCATTATAGTCACCCCATTCTGATTTATAGAGAGCGCGGACGTATGGTAGAATTGGCGGTGTTTTGTTTATCCAATACTAATGTGCTTGCTTCTTTTAGTGTCAGACCTCTTGTTTCCGGGGCCCAGGCTATGCAGACGATTAAACCAAGCAAGGTCAACAGGGTGCTAACCAGCATGGTATTACCTATTCCGATAGTTTTTAAGGAATAGGGTAAGGCAAAAGTGCCAATTGCTGCGCCAATCCGGCTGATGGCTGTTACCATTCCTACTGCCGAGGCGCGGATACTGGTGGGAAATAATTCATTGGGATAAATCCAGTCAAGGGTACTTGGCGGGCCGCGAGAAAAAGGCATAGACAGCGAATCCCAAGAAGATTAACCAGGCAGGTGCACCTGGAACTATGCCTAAGACTAACATCGCTAATGTCATAAAAATAAAACTCCAGATAATCAGTGGGCGCCTGCCAAAGTGATTGACGAGCGACATTGACGCAATAGTACCGGTCAGGAAAAAAATATTGATAATGGCATAACCAATAATCCAGTCATTGCCGCTGCCTAAGTGGAATGCCGCTAAAATCTGCGGGGCAAATGTATAAATGGCAAAGCATGGTGCTACCTGGAAAGTCCAGAATAAGCTGACGAACATTGTTTTCTTAAAATATTCAGGTTCGAGCAGTCTGCTGATTTTGGTTTTTTCTGATGGGATTTCGTCTAAATCAGCAAGACTGGCGTGAGACCCGTATACTTGTTTAATAACCGTGAGAGCTTCTGCTGTTCTTCCTTTACCTACAAGCCAGCGGGGAGACTCCGGTGTACCCCAGCGCCCGGCTGCCAGGATAAGTGCAGGGATGGCGGCACTCCCTAACATCCATCGCCAGGCATCAGGGCTGGTATTTAACAGCAGATAGCCTGCGATACCGGCCACAACAGCACCTGCATACCAGGCGCTTGCCAGTAAGCCCATCATGGCACCGCGATACTTGCGGGGCGAGAATTCGGTTAACAAAGCGGTAGCAATCGGATAATCTGCTCCGACAGCTATTCCAATAAGAAATCGTAATGCGACTAATTCCCAGGGGGTACTGATAAACATTTGTAAAATTGAAAAAATTATAATTACGACAAGATCAATTTGGTACATGAATTGACGTCCGGTCAGATCGGTGACATAGCCAAAAATTGCTCCCCCCACTAGCAAACCGATCAGTGCGGCGGCACCGATCATTCCTGTCCAGAAGGCGTCCAGCTGGAGCACAGGTTCCAGTTGTAGTAAGGCCATGCCGATAATTGTCAGGATGTAACCATCCAAAAAAGGACCACCACTGGTATAGACTGTAAGCCTCTTGAGGAATGGGGTTAACGGGGAATCTTCGACACCAGACGATTGATTTGCAAGTTTCATAGTTCAGCCTCCTTATCGTAGAGCCGTATGTTGTCTCATTAATAATAGTAATGCAAATATTGTGCCAATGCCGTTTAGAAGCTGAACAGAAAGAATATGCTTATTTTGTCGGCTAAGCCGCTCTAAACCCGAAGCTGCTACCTGTTTTAGGGTACAGTGAGAGTTCAAAGCGGCTTAGTTTATTTTGTACACTCAGTTTTGTAGGTGCTTGATTTAATCCCCAGCTTACGCAGCCGATAATGCAAGTCTTGTCTGGAGATGCCTAATTGCCTGGCACTATCACTTACATTGCCGTTCGCTAGCTGTAGCATGTTCTGGATTAAATCTGTTTCACACTGCCGCAGGTATTCAACTAAAGGTTGTTCCGGGGGTGTCTTTGCCAACGAGGTATTGTTTGACTTATTTGCCGATAAATTACTGAGCATTCGTTTTACTAAAAAGGCAGGTAAATCTTCCAGGATTACCTCGGTTGCCGTATTTTCAACAATACTCATGGCGCTTTCGATAACATGCTCCAGTTCCCGGACATTTCCCGGCCATTTATATAAAGATAACAGCTCTAATAGATCGGGGGAGATTTGATTAATGCTCAAACCCAATTGGTCATTAAAACGGGCAATAAACTCTTTAGCGAGTACAGGTATATCCTCGGCGCGTTGTCTTAATGGCGGGATATGTAAAACTACCGGTGTCAAACGGTAGAGGAGGTCATCGCGGAAAGAACCAGTACTTGTTGCTTCGTACAGATTCTGGTTAGTTGCACTGATTATACGGCAGTTGATCTTACGCTCAGTTTTGTCACCGAGTCGCCGAACCCTTTTATCCTGCAATAAACGCAACAGCTTTGCCTGCAGGTGAACACTCAATGAATTAATTTCATCCAAAAACAAGGTGCCATTTTCAGCCTGCTCACACAACCCGGGGGCATCAATAGCACCAGAGAAGGCACCTTTTACTGTACCCATGAGCAGGCTTTCCATCAGTGTCTCAGGGATAGCGGCACAGTTGACAGCGATAAAAGGGCGGGCACTGTAGGCGCTTGCATTATGGATTCCCTGGGCAAATAGTTCTTTTCCAGTACCGGTTTCTCCATAAATCATTACAGTCGAGGCGGTTGCGGCAATTCTGCGGGCCTGTTTAATCGCTTGTTTGATTAAAGGGCTGATGCCGACAATATCATCAAGTGTAAAACTAGTGCCGTTGGGCCGGTTTTTTGATTTATTCTGGCCAAAGCAGTTTACAACCTTTGTTAACAGCTCATTAATGGAGGGGATATCCCGGTTAATGGAATACACAGCAGTAAGCTCGCCATTTTCAAAGAAAGGGTAAGAATTATAAACAATATCGACCTTTTTTCCGGTATATAAATGATAGGTCATGTACTGTTCTAATAGCGGTTTTTTACTTTGCAGCACTGCCATGCGCTGGAGATTCTCCAGTGGTAACGAATAAACATCTACATCTTTCTTGCCTAGCATATTCTGCCGTTTGGTGGCTTCAATTTTTTCAAACGCCTGGTTATAAATCAGAATGGTTCCATCTTTATTTGCCGCATACACACCTTCTGATATCGCGTCAATAATTTCGTGCAATAACCGGTTCTCGCGAGTTAATTCATCCAGATTTTTTTGCTTATTTTCAAGCATATGGAGATAACCACCCCTTCATTGTACAGCGTATATAGTTTAGCAGAAAAGAATTCTTTCAGTGAAAAAATTCTTTTCACTTGAGTATAAGTCCAGTCAATGCACTACTTTTCTTAAATAGGTGAAAAGAATTTCTTCACTGATGGACAAAATGGCATTGGATTAAGGATAATAGCCTTTGGGAAAAATAGTGAGATTTTTCGCAAGAATCTTACTATTTTTGGCATATTGCTGCCAACCGGCGATAATGGCACAAGAATTGCGATATTGAATGGCGTATGAGTTTGCCGCTTGATTTTAATGGGGAGGGGGACAATTAGACAACTGGAAGCCAGGCTAATCAAATTGTAGATAGGAGGGTCGTGCAATGAGTACAGAGGGAAAAAAGATTGATCAAATGTTATTTTGGCCTCCGTTATTGCTGGTTGCCGTCATATGTGGCGCAATTATTATGAATCCTGAGGCTGGGACTAACGCCGTAAACAACGTGTTCTCCTTTTTAACCGATCAAATGGGCTGGACATATGAAATCTTTGTCCTGGCGAATTTGGGGGTAGTGCTATATTTTATATTTGGTAAGTTTGCCAATAAGAGATTTGGCGGTGAGAAACCGGAATTTAGCACACTGAGTTGGTTAGGGATGCTTTTTTCCGCAGGTACCTCTGCTGCTATCGTATATTGGAGTCCGATTGAATTTTACTTTTATCTCACAGCTCCTCCTTTCGGTTTAGAGCCGATGTCACCGCAGGCTACCGCATTAGCTACTGCGTATCCCCTGTTCCACTGGGGACCAAGCAGTTATGCCCTGTATGTCGGGGTTGGTGTGGTATTTGGGTATCTGTTCTTTGTGCAGGGGAAGGAGGTTTTCCGGCCAAGCACAGCCTGTGAAGCGATGCTTGGTAAACATGCCAATGGCTATTTGGGCAAAGCCATTGATATCTTCTATATGGTTGGGATTATTGCCGGGATCAGTACGTCTGTTGGTCTGGGAACGCCGCTGCTGAGTGAGGTTATTACCAAGATCACCGGCATTCCCCACACGCTGGGGCTGGATGCAAGTATTCTTGTTATTTGGACAGTCATTATTGGCATTAGTGTGTATGGGGGATTGGACAAAGGAATCAGACAATTAAGTGATTTTAGAAACTGGTTAGGCTTTGCCTTATTGGCTTATGTTTTACTAGTTGGGCCGACTGCGTTTATGTTTAATAATTTCTTTGATAGCCTGGGAGTTATGTTTAACAACTACTTTAGAATGAGCCTCTATACTGACCCGATCCAGAAATCAGGATTTCCGCAAGGCTGGACAATATTCTATTTTGCCTGGTTTATCGCTTTCGCTTTAAGCACAGGCATCTATCTGGCGAGAATCTCAAGAGGAAGAACAGTACGGGAATTCACACTGGGGGCTACCTTCTCCGGGATTACCTGTGTCTACACCTACTTTATGGTCTTTGGCAACTATACAATGGATTTGCAAGCCAGAGGTGTGTTAAATCTCGCAGAAATTGTGAAGACCCAGGGCGTGCCGCGCGCGATTGTGGAAATATTTGCGACACTGCCTTTTGCCTCAATTATCTTACCGGTCATTTTAGTGTTGCTGTTTATCTCTACGGCAACTGTCATTAATAGTATAGCATATACACTTGCTATGGTAACTACTGAAAAACTAAAAGCAGGTGAAGAGCCTGCCAAATGGAACCGGGTGTTCTGGGCGCTGGTTTTAGGCGGTCTTTCGTTAACACTGATATTCCTGGGCGGGATGAAACCACTGCAGGCCGCAGCGGTCGCCGGATCTTTTCCGACGATGTTTATCATGGCGATTATCCTGATCGGGTTTATTAAAAAGGCAGGCAAGGAATGGGATGTAGTGGACGGGACAAAGGCTGCTGAAGTAACCGAAACACTGACAGTCAAAGAGCAGAACAGTCCTGTTACTCCGGAAGCTGTAAATTTCAAAGCATAAAATATAAACCTATGTAGGAGTGTGAGACCGATGTTCAGGTTTACCGCAGAACAACATGTGTATGATATAAACGGGGTAAAGGTCGGGGGGCAACCGGGGGAATTTCCCACAGTGCTGATTGGCAGCATGTTTTACCGGGGACATAAGATTGTCCTGGATTCGACAAAAGGGCTTTTCAATGAGACTGACGCAAAATCACTGCTTGATCAGGAAGCAGAGCTGAGTGCAGAGACCGGTAACCCCCGGATTGTGGATGTTTTAGGTGATACCCCGGAGGCGCTGGCGCGCCATGTAGAGTTTATTCTTAAGCATACTTCATCGCCATTTTTGCTTGATAGTGTGAGTCCGGAGATTCGGACAGGAGCCCTTAAATTACTGGGTAAGGACCCGGCGATTATTAACCGGCTTATTTATAATTCCATAGAAGAAAACTATACTGAGGATGAACTGAGCATTATTAAAGAGTTTGGTATCAAAACTGCGGTAGTTCTGGCTTTCAGCAAAAAGCACCTTAAGCCAAGCAGCCGGTTAAAACTGCTAAACGGGGATGAGAAAACAGAGGGGTTAATCGCTGCAGCTAAACGGGCCGGTATTGAGCAGTTTCTGGTAGATCCCGGGGTGCTGGATGTGGCCAGCAACAGCTGGACTGCCAAGGCCATCTATGATGTAAAAGAACAATTAGGATACCCTGGCGGCTGCGCCCCGTCTAATGCGCTGTATCTGTGGAAAAAGATGCGTTCTAAAGGGTCACCGTATTTTGAAGCAGCAGGTACTGCGGTATTTACTTATCCGGTCACCCAGGGGGCAGACTTCCTGCTGTATGGTCCGGTGATGAACGCGCCCTGGGTCTATCGGGGTATTGCCACTACCGATGCCATGATGGGCTATACGACCAAGATTACCGGTACCAAGCTGGGCACTCCGGAGCATCCGCTGTTAAAGCTGTTCTAGCCGTGGGGCCCCGGCCCCCGGTGAATATAGTGACAATAATAAAAAGAGGTGTTGGCAATGTTACCTAAATTTAATGTATTAACACCTGAGCAGGTGAATCAGGTACATGAGCAGAGCATGAAGATTCTGCGCGAAATTGGTGTGGAATTCTCATACCAGCCGGCTCTTGATGTGCTGAAGGCTAAAGGCCAGCGGGTAGAAGGGCAGCGGGTCTATTTCCAAAGACAGTTTGTCGAAGAACAGGTGGCAAAAGCTCCTGCCGAATTTACGCTCCACGCACGTAACCCGCAAAACAATCTGGTAGTTGGCGGCGAGAATATTATCTTTATGCCTGGCTATGGCGCGCCATTTATCCACGAGGCAGATGGCAAACGGCGCAACTCAACCATGGCGGACTTTGATAATTTCGTTAAGCTGTCGCAACTGAGCCCAAACATGCACATGACAGGCGGGAATTCCGCAGAGCCCAACGATATTGCTGATTCAATCAGGCATTTGAAGATGGTTTATAGTTCAATCATCCATTCGGATAAGTGCTTTATGGGCAGTGCGTCTGGTTATGATAAAGCCCAGGACAATATCGAAATGGCAGCCATTCTCTTTGGCGGTAAAGACGTTATTAGGAAAAATCCAGCCTTGATTTGTCTTATCAACTCGGTTACCCCGTTAAAATTTGATGACCGCATGCTGGGAGCCTTGATGGCCTATGCCGAGGCCGGTCAGGCCATGGTAATTGCCTCCCTGGTTATGGCTGGCTCAACAGGACCGGCTACTATGGCCGGCGCGTTAGCCCTGCAGAATGCTGAGGTTTTGGCCGGAATCACCCTGGCACAGAGCATTAATCCGGGTACTCCGGTGGTTTACGGATCAACATCAGCCATCACCGATATGCAGACAGGCTCACTGTCCATCGGTAATCCGGAAGGGGCGTTATTTACTTCTGCCAGTGCCCAGCTGGCAAGAACTTACCGGGTTCCCAGCCGGGGCGGCGGCGGGTTGAGCGATGCCAAGATTGTCGACGCCCAGGCCGGATACGAATCAATGATGACACTGATGGCAGCCAGTGTGTCAGGGATCAATTTCGTTCTGCATACCGCAGGGATACTGCAATATTTTATGGCTATGTCATATGAAAAATTTATCGTAGATGACGAGATCGCCGGTATGATTTTACGGTATCTGAAAGGCATTGAATTCTCTGATGACAAGTTTGCTTTTGATGTGATCGCCAAAGTCGGACCGGGTGGGCATTTCCTTACCCAGAAACATACCAGGCAAAATCATGCCAAAGAGCTCAGGCAGGCAACACTTAGTGACCGGTTGTCATATGACGGCTGGGGGAAAGAGAAGCTGGACACTAACCAGCGGGCAGAGAGAAAATGGAAAGCGATGCTGGCCGAATATCAAGAGCCGGCACTTGATAGCAATGTCAAACAGGCTTTACAAGCTTTCATAGACAAGAGAATTGCTGAAATGAAAAACTAGGCTGAGACTTCTGCCACAGTGCCTGACAATACAAATCAGAAGAGTAATGGAGGTATTTATTATGAGTGAAATATTTGAAAACCTAAAGCAAGCTATTCTCGATGGTGATGAAGACCTGGTAGCTGAATATGCCCAGCAGGTTATTGATGAAAAGATTGATCCGGTTGCCGCGATTGAAAAAGGGCTTATTAAGGGCATTGAAGAGCTTGGGGCAAAGTGGAAAGCCGGGGAGGCCTTCTTGCCTGATGTCATGATGGCTGCAGATGCTCTTAAAGTCGGTCTTGATATGCTAGAGCCGGTTATTGCCGAATCAGGCGCTACCGGCGGCGAGCCCAAAGGCAGGATTGTCGTCGGTCAGGTAGCCGGTGATATTCACGATATTGGCAAAAATATTGTGGGTGCGATGATGACTGCGGCCGGATACAAAGTATATGATATTGGTATAGACCAACCGGCAGAAAACTTTTTGGCGAAAGCCGAAGAGGTAGGGGCCAGCATCATTGCCGCAGGGGCCTTGCTGACTACTACTATGGCTGCCCAGAAGAATATTATTGAGTATCTCAAAGCAAAGAATGTGCGTGAAAAATATAGGGTTATGATCGGCGGTGGCCCTACGAGCCAGGCCTTTGCTGATGACATCGGTGCTGATGCCTGGGCCGAGACTGCTGATGAAGCCGTTACCCTGTGTGATAAACTGATTGCCGGATAAGCATAGAATAAAAAAGCTGGTCTCATCCCTTATTCGCCGGGGTGAGGCCAGCTTTCTATCGTTATAGTTATATCTGGAGTTTAACGGAAATACTAATTTGTGGCTGTGGTAAGCAATTATTACATAGTGGGGGCTAAGATAAGTAATGCCGATAGAAGTGACGGCACAAGCGGTGCTGAGCAATCTGAGTAATTATGGCTATGTGGCTGTATGTGCGGCAATGCTGCTGACCGGTGTGGGAGTGCCTTTGCCTGGTGAATTAACATTGGGTTTTACCGGCTATTTAGTGTTTAGCAGCCAGTTAGACCTGATTCCAGCCATCGCGGCCACCACGGCAGGAGATTTGCTGGGGGCTATGATTAGTTACGGTATCGGCTTTTTTGCCAGAGCAAGGATCATCACCCAATATGTCCGGTTTCTCATGCCGTCTGAGTCAAAGCTGGCAAGGATAACGCAATGGCTTGAGCAATATGGTATTTTGGCGTTGGTATTTGGCAGACTTCTGCCTGTTGTCCGTGGTGCTATTCCCCTGCCTGCAGGCTTTGTGCATATGAATGTTAAGTCATATATTCTGAGTAACCTTGTGAGTTCAGTGATTTGGTGCAGTGCCCTCATCTATTTAGGCATGGGGATGGGGCATAATTGGCCGCTGTTATCAGGTTTAGCAAAAGATGCCGGTCTGGTAATTGCAGGAACACTGGTTTTGGTCCTGGCCGTATGGTATTTAACCCGCAGGCATAAATAATATGTTAATATAAATATAATATAAACACAACAAATCCCATTGTTTTCCATCGTATAATTCATAATAGTGAAAACAATATAAGGGGGATTTGTAATGTTTACAGGGAAATGCAATTGGCGGTGTCTTATTGCGACCGGTATTACTGCGGTATTACTAACAGCTGGGGTGAATATGCTGACCATGAATATTGTTGAGGCAAAAGCCAGTACCCAAATCTTTGATTTTGAGGCCCATCGCGGCGGGCGTGATGCCCGGCCGGAGAACACCTTAGTCGCCTTTGCTTATGCCATGGAGCTGGGGGTAACTACCCTGGAAATGGATATGCAAATGACTAAGGAGGGTAGAATTGTAATTAGCCATAATCCCTTTATGAATAACAGTCTGGCTAAAGGCCCGGATGGCAACTATGTGGAACCAGGCAAGTACGACATCCGGAAAATGACCTTAGCTGAGATAAAACGATTTGATCTTGGAACAATGAACCCTGCAGCCGGCGATTATTATGAAGGTCACGGCAAAACCCAGCTATCCTATCCAGGCACGCAGATGCCTACCCTGGAAGAGGTATTTGAACTGGCAAACGCATATGGTAATAATCAAGTAATGTTCAACCTTGAGACCAAATCATATCCTGATCCTGCTTTCCCGGAGGCTAAAAACAGCCCTGACCCGGCCGTTTTTGTAAAAAAAGTTTATGAAATTATAAAAAAATACCATATGGAAGACCGGGTTATGCTCCAGTCCTTTGACTGGCGGACCTTGAAAGAAATGAAAAAGCTGGATCCCGCTATTACCCTTGTTGCACTTACCTGTGAGCAGCCGTCATGGGGGCGTGACAGTATGTGCCGCCAACCCGGTGAACCAGGTGCCTCGCCCTGGATGGCCGGGCTTGACATCGATAGCTTCAAAGGTAATTATGTAAAAGCGGCGAAAGCCATCGGGGCTGATATTGTATCACCTTATTGGGAGGAGTTATCTAATGAACTGGTGAGTGAGGCGCATGATCTGGGCATGAAAGTAGTGCCCTGGACTGTGAACAATCCCAGTAAAATGAACATGCTGCTTGATATGGGGGTTGACGGGATCATCACTGACAAGCCGTGGCTGCTGCGGGAGGTTTTGATCAATAGAGGAATTGCTGTAGCCGAGCCGACCGTCAATGCCGGCAGCCCCTACCATACCGGTACCAGCATTGCCGCAGGTGAGACCAAGCAGTTAGCTAAGGGTACTGACTCAGCGGAGTAGACTGTAATAGAACTCTCTGTTTTGCACGGCGGTGCGGCAGAGAGTTTTTTATTTGCGCAAAATATTAAAACAACCTGGCACTTATTTACGGTTATGGTAACAGGGATTTTCTCATGATTTGAGGAAGTCAGGTATCATATGAATGCGGGTGGCAAGGGGGAATCGCCGGTGGAAACGTATGAGAAGATTTATAAACTGTATGAGTTGATTGAAACTAAAACAGTAGCTGATTTGCCAGGCCCATACAAGGTGGGAGTTGACCTGGGAACTGCTGATGTTGTGTTGGTTGTTACTGATGGGGCAGGGTACCCGGTGGCCGGTAGTATGCGGTGGGCGTCTGTGGTTAAAGATGGTCTTGTTGTTGATTTCCGGGGTGCGATGGTTATTGTCGAGGCGTTAAAGGCCGAGGTGGAAGAGCGCATGGGTATCACCTTAGATAAAGGGGCCACAGCCATTCCGCCAGGTACGGTGGGACGGAATGCCATGGCCTGCAGCCATGTTATTGCCGGGGCCGGGTTAGAACCTGTCTGCCAGGTTGATGAACCGGTGGCAGCCGCTAAGGCGCTCAACATTACACATGGCATTGTGGTGGATATTGGCGGCGGGACTACCGGTATAGCTGTTCTAAGGAATGGTGAGTTAGTCTTTACGGCTGATGAACCTACCGGTGGAACGCACGTATCACTGGTATTAGCCGGTGCCTATAAAATATCATTTGAAGAGGCCGAGCTGCTAAAAAGGGATACGGCACAGCACCGTAAAATTATGCCGGTAGTGTTGCCTGTTGTGGAAAAAATGGCGACAGTGGTAAAAAATATGCTGGCAGGGAAGACCGAGTTTGACGATTATCCGGTGTATGTTGTTGGTGGAACAGCCTATTTGCAAGGGTTTGAAACAGAATTTGGCAAGGCCTTCGGCCGGAAGGTACATGTGCCGCCCCATCCGTTGCTGGTTACGCCGCTGGGCATTGCTATGTTTGGTTAAAAAAATATATGCCCTGCAGATAATTCCAGTCTGCAGGGCATATATTTACCTATGGCGCCTGAGTTCCGCTTATACTAACACCAGGCCTGTAAATCTTTATTGGATACTATATATTCCGCATTAAAGAAGTTTGCAGGCGCAGGCGGGTGGTGCACTGACAACGCGTAGTATATCTATTATAAAATGGACCGATAGATTGCTTCTACATCCTGTTGAGTGCCCTGGCGGGGATTAGTCAGGCAGCAGACATCTTTCAGGGCACTTTCTGCCAGCCGGGGGATGTCAGTTTCGTTAAAGCCCCGCAGTTCCCGGAGTCTTGCTGGTAACCCCAAAGCTTTGTTGAGTTGCTGGACTTGGGCAATGAATGCTCTGGCATTGGCTTCGGCTGAACAACCACTGGGATCATGCCCGGCGGCACGGGCCAGGTCAGCATACTTGGTTGTGGCTGCCGGCAGGTTGAATTCCATGACAGCAGGCAGCAGGATGGCGTTGCACAGACCATGCGGCAGATTGTATAAGCCACCAAGCTGGTGGGCCAGTGCGTGCACATAGCCAAGGCTGGCATTATTAAAGGCGATACCGGCCAGGTATTCGGCATAAACCATGGCTTCCCTGGATTTTAAATCAGTACCGTTATTATAGGCGCTTTGTAAGTTACCAACAATTAACTCAACTGCTTTTATTGCTTTGCAGTCAGTTACCGGACTGGCATTTGTTGAAACATAAGCCTCAACTGCATGGGTTAACGCGTCCATGCCTGTTGCTGCCGTCAACCCTGGGGGCATCCCGAGCATCAGCTCGGCATCACTGACCGCGATAATGGGGGTCACATGCCAGTCATTAATCGTCATTTTTACATGCCGTTCTTCATCGGTAATGACGCAGAAGCGGGTGAGTTCACTGCCTGTACCGGCTGTTGTATTGATAGCAATAAGCGGCATCGCCGGCTTCTTGGATTTATTTAACCCCTCATACTGGCCAATCTCTCCGCCGTTAGCAGCGAGCAGTGCAATCGCCTTGGCGCAGTCATGGGGAGATCCGCCGCCAAAAGAAATGAGGAAGTCGCAGCCATTATCCCGCAGCAGTTTTAAGCCATAATTAACCTGGGAAACTGTCGGATTAGGCGAGACATCTTTATAGATTATGTAAAAAATGCCTTCAGAGTCAAGTAAGGAGAGGAGCTTGTCAATCAGCCCACTGTCAACTAATATTTTGTCACTGACAATTAGGGCTTTTCTGAACAGCATTGGTTTAATATAACCTGTGATTCGTTCCAGGCACTCTGTGCCCAAGATGCTAATAGGTGTCATAAAATATTCATTGACTTTTTTCATGGACTCAGCCTCCTTGTACATAAGTTCTTAAAACAATAGCATTGTTTACTGCTTTCTGCAAGACTCCTTCTATTGAATAGACGGACGTTAGCAAAAAAATGACAAATGATAGCGACTGATAACCATTTTTTTGCACTTGTGCTGAATAAGCTGTCATATACTTACTAAAATGGCAGTAGGGTTTCAACGTTTGCCTGATAGCTTGTTAGCGCTGACTCAAAGGGTTAAAATAGAACTTTTTTGACAAAATGCTTTAACATCTTGCGAATCGGATTAAGCGAAAAGGAATGTAGCTTTACCTGTAGAATGTGATATATATACAACGCGTTAAAGTTTCGCAAATTAAATAAACTCCACCACACAGGTGCCTCTCGCTGTAGAGAGGAGAATAGGGAAGTTCGGGAGGATTGTCACCAATCCTTAAACGACGCGGTCGCGCCACTGTAATCGGGGAGGAATACCTAAACTATGCCACCGGCTATCCGGGAAGGCGAGGGTGTTCCGGGGAACCGTAAGCCAGGAGACCTGCCTGTTGTGGCTGTTATTTACCCCCGCGCCAGGGGTAGTACCAGAAGGACAGGATTTTATGAGAATAGAACCCTAGCCCTTTTGGGCTAGGGGTTTTTACATTTTGGCGTAAAACAAAAGTAGGGGGAGTTAGGAATGGATTATCGGTTAGCAGTGGAGGATTTGATTGACGGTGCGGCAAAACCGCCAAACAGCCTGGGCTTACTGGAAAAGATTTTTAAAAAAATGTTGTTGGCCTGGGGAACTATGCATCCTGAGATCAAACCCTATCACCTGATTTTTGCCGCCGACAATGGTGTGGTTGAAGAAGGTGTGGTAAATTTCCCAGCCGAAATTACCTATCTCCAGGCGCAAAATATGGTAGACGGACGCGCCACGATTAGTTGCTTTTGCAGTGCTAATCAAGTGCCTTACTCAGTCATTGATATTGGGATCAATAATCAACGAACGGCCGGCATAAATCGCCGGGTTGCTTTTGGCACTAAGAATTTTATGAAGGCTGAAGCCATGACAGCAGCTGAATTTGCGCAGGCATGGCAGGTAGGGCAGGAGATGGTTGATTATGCCATTACTACCCATGGGGCTAACCTGGTGTCTTTTGGGGAAATGGGCATTGGCAATACAACGACCTCATCTGCGGTTTTGCATGCGATGACCGGAATCCTGCCTGAGTTTGTTGTGGGTTATGGGGCGGGATTGCCGAACAGTGATGTTGCCAAGAAAAAGTGTAGTGTTGTGGCCAAAGGCGTTGAACGTCATAAGGAAACCTTTACCAGGATCGAAGACATCTTACGCTGTGTTGGCGGATTGGACATTGTTGCTATCTGTGCCGGGATGACCGAGTGTGCCCGGAGAAAAACCCCTTTTGTCATTGATGGATTTATTACCGCTGTAGCTTTTGCCTGCGCTGCCAGGATTGATAAAAACGTTGAGCAATACGGCCTGCCCTCGCATATGTCGCGCGAGCCTGGTATGTCTTATGCCATGCTGCTAGGCAACATTCTGGCAGATGATGTACCGATCCGGGCGAGCATGGCGTTGGGAGAAGGTACCGGAGCCATATTAATGATTGCCATGTTAAAGACGATGACCTTTGCTATGTACAATACGGCCAGATTGTCGGACTTCGCGTTAAGTGCCCCCGACTCTCAACAATTGGAAGCGATATAAACGTATTTTTCGACGATTATTGGCATGTTACAGCAGGAATTGACTGGTCCTGTAGCAAAACTATCTCCGTAGAACAAGTGTTATCAATACAGGGAGAAATTTTTGTGCATAACTATAACCGGTTTGCGTTAGCTGAAATCGTCAATACTCAGATATTACAGGAGATTCAGGACAAATTCTCGGAAACTACCGGGATCGCGGCGGTTGTTGTTGATGCCGATGGCAAACCTGTAACTAAACCGAGCAAATTTACTGATTTTTGTTCCTATGTTCGTTCTTTCCCTGAGGGGCTGGCCCGCTGTATGGCCTGTGATGACCGCGGCGGGCGCAAGGCCATGGAAAGACAGCGTCCTTTTGTATACCATTGCCATGGCGGGCTCACTGATTTTGCCGCACCCATTATTGTTCAGAATGAATATGTCGGCGCGTTATTAGCCGGACAGGTCGTTCTGCCGCACAATGATTTTGATGCCAGGCAGGAGATGTTTAATCGTTTAGCCCCAATGGGGATGCAGACAGGAGCCTTGGCCGACTTATTTAACGAGGTTGAGGTAATACCGGAAAACCGGATCAATGCGGCTGCCGACCTATTATATATTATGGCAAATTACATTGTGGAAATGGGTGTTACCAACATTGTCCAAAAACAGCTGATGGAAGAGCTGAAAGCAAAAGCTGAGCTGGAGAACCTGCTCCGGGCCGCTGAAATGAAAGCGCTTCAATCCCAGATTAATCCACATTTTCTTTTTAACACCCTTAACACGATCGCCCGGCTCTCTTTACTGGAGGGGGCACAGCGGACGCAAGATGTTGTCCACGCTTTATCAGATCTTTTACGGACAAATTTGCGGGATATTGCAGAGATGCGCACCCTGGAGGAAGAAATTAAATCAATTGATGACTATTTAACCATTCAGAGTGTGCGGTTTGGTGACCGGATTCAGGCCTTTATTGAGATTGAGCCGGCATTACTCAAGATGTCAATTCCGGCTTTGAGTTTGCAGCCGCTTGTCGAAAATGCCATCATTCACGGGCTGGAGCCGAAAAAAGAGGGCGGACATATCCGGATTACAGGCTATAGTCAACATGATAAGGTAGCTATCGTGGTGTCAGATACCGGGGTCGGGATTTCCTCAGAGCGAATTAGTACAATCTTCAGCATCGATAAACGGGCCCGTAAAGGACATACCACCGGACTTGGCGTAATCAACGTTCACAAACGTATCCAGCATTATTTCGGCGATCAGTTTGGTTTAAGTATTGAAAGCAAAGTCGGCGAGGGTACTGATATCTTTATACACTTGCCTTCCTGCTCTTAACTGCAGAACATAAGAGGGAGAAGTTCATATGTATACACTGATGATTGCCGACGATGAGCAGCTGGAACGGCAAGCGCTACGATTTATAATCGAAAAAGATTGCCCGGAAATCCGCGTCATCTCTGAAACCGGCGATGGCAAGAGTGCTGTGGCGCTTGCCATTACTGAAAAACCGGATATTGTGCTGATGGATATCCGCATGCCGGAGATGAGTGGTTTGGAGGCGGCCCGTACGATCAGAGAACAGCTGCCTAATACCTCCATTGTCATGCTTACAGCTTTTGATGAATTTAGTTATGCTAAAGATGCCCTTTCCATTGGGGCTATGGAATATTTATTAAAGCCGCTGCGGCCGAAGGACCTGTTGCAGACGCTAAGTGCTGTCACCGAAAAAATCGGACAGCGAAAACGCAAAGAACAGGAAGAAGCCGACCTGAGAAAGAATCTGGATGAGGCCATGCCTTTTATAAAAAACTCCTTTATCCATGATCTGGTCTCAGGCAAAGTAACAGATTTAGCCAACTTTCGGGAGCGGGCCGCTTTCCTTGGTGTCAAAGCTGACTCTGGCGTTATCCTTGTTGCTAATATTGATCATTTTAAACAAATTACCCGCAGTGTTTCAGAGTTGGAAAGACAGGTAGTCAAACAGCAGGTATACCAGCAGGTTTGTAAGATTGCCGGCAAGGAGACACTGGTCATTCCCTTTGGTGGTGACGAGATTATTATCCTAATGGGCTATGAGGGTTGCGGCCAGCAGGAACTTGTCGAAACACAGGTGCGGGAGACTGCCCTGAGAATCAGAGACGGAATTACTGAATTCGGGATTAGTCTTACTATTGGTATTGGCCGTTACTTTAAGGATCCATTGCAGATTCATAAATCATACCTTGAGGCAGTAAGCGCCGAACAGCAAAAATTTTATATGGGAGATAATCAGATTATCCATATTGATGATTTGCCACATCTCAGCGCAGTGCCGTTCCGCTATCCATTTAATTATGAGCGAAACCTGCTTGACAAGGTTCGCTGTGGTGAGCGTCAGCAGGCTAAGGAAGCTTTGCGTCAGCTATTGCATGAGATTTTTACCGCCAAGGCCAGTATTGAGACCGTAAAAGCCTGTGTTTTGGAACTTTTAATTGTGTTGTCCCGAGCTGCGGTTGAGGGTGGAGCTAGTCTTGAGCAGTTGACATTGCTGAACTTTACCTGTATTAATCATTTAATGGGCTGTGGTGACCGGGAAGAAGTGCGTCGCTGGATATTGGATGCGTTAGACCAGTTCATGGACAATATGCTGGAACACCGTTCAAGTATGAATGCGAGACTGATAAATAAGGCTTGTGCCTATATAACGGAAAACTTCCATAAAAGTATCTCCCTGGATGAGGTTGCGCAGACAGTCCATCTGAGTCCCTACTATTTCAGCCGGATTTTTAAGGCTGAGCAGGGGTGTAATTTCGTCGACTTTCTGACCAAAGTAAGAATTGATAAAGCCAAAAAACTGTTGCAAAACCCGGAGTTGACGGTTGTTCGTGTTGCCAGTGAGGCTGGTTACCAGGATGCCAGCTATTTTTGCCGGGTGTTCCGGCAGGAAGTGGGGGTTACACCCAACCAATACCGGACAAAGCTTAAAAATAGCAGTAAATCTGCTCAGGCCGGCTATCTGCCGCAGCAACAACCTTCTAAAACGTAACAATAAAATACGATTGACCTTGGGTGTTGCCAAGGTTGCAAATGACCATAAGAAAAAGACTGTGAAAAACAGTCTTTTTTTGTTTTTGTCCGCAAAAGAACAATAGGTTGCCACGAAACAGTCTCAAGATCATAAACGGGCAGTATTTGGGGAAATTGCGTCCGGGGGGAATGCGCAAATATGTCCTGTGATCTGGCGACTTCATCTCAAGGTAATTATGTACAAAAAGCAAATTATTATGGCGAAAGAGATTATTCAGTCAATCCACATCAGCAGATTGTGAGGTATGGGTATGATTCAGGAAAAGCCAAGAGTGGTTCAGGAATATGTGCCAGGCAAACAAGTAACGCTGGCCCACCTTATTGCCAATCCCAAGAAAGAGCTGTGCGGGAAATTGGGGATTGTGGATAGCAACGCAATTGGCATCTTAACAATTACCCCGTGCGAGGCGGCTATTATTGCTGCCGACGCAGCGACAAAAACAGCAGATGTACAAATTGGTTTTATGGACCGTTTTACCGGCTCGGTGGTTATTACAGGCAATGTCTCCGCCGTAGAGGCCGCATTAAGGCAGGTTATTCATCTGCTGGCAGATGGCTTGGGGTTCTCCGCAGCCAAGCTTACAAGGTCGTAATGTAGTTATGATTATGCTTGTAGGACCTGTGGGAGCGGGAAAAACATCTCTGATTAATGTTCTTAATAAGAGTTGCCGGAAGGCCGAAAAAACATCAAGTATCTGTTTTAGTGACGGGGCAATTGACACACCGGGAGAATATGCGCAAATACCCCGTTTCTATTCGGCGCTGGCGGTAACCGCAACAAACGCAGAAATAGTCCTTATGGTGCAGGATGCGACAGATTTCCGGATAGCCCTTCCGCCGGGTTTTGCTGCAATGTTTCCGCGGCCGGTGGTGGGAGTGGTCACAAAAATAGATGCCCCGGGGGCTAACCAGGAGGATGCTAAGCTTCGCCTCTTTCAGGCCGGAATCAAAGAACCCTTCTTTTGTGTTTCCGCATATACCGGGGCAGGTTTGGCCGAATTAACAGATTATCTTGTGCGAAAGGAGGTGTAAACAGTGAGCGAAGCGTTAGGGTTGATTGAAACCAAAGGTTTGGTAGGGGCCATTGAGGCCGCAGACGCCATGGTTAAGGCGGCAAATGTAGTACTGGTAGGATATGAAAAGATTGGTTCAGGTTTAGTCACTGTTATGGTGCGTGGTGATGTTGGTGCTGTTAAGGCTGCTGCTGATGCTGGTGCAGCTGCTGCCAGAAATGTTGGTGAAGTTGTTTCTATTCATGTTATTCCCCGTCCTCATACAGACGTTGAAAAAATTCTTCCTAAGGTTAAGTAAGGCATAATTTTGGAGGTGTAATTACATGCAAGACCAGTTGATTGAAAAAGTAATGGATGAAATCAAAAAGCGTATGGAAACGGCTGCCGGGCCGGCAGCTGCTGCCGAAGAAACAGTAAAAGCAGCAGTTAACCCAGGGATTACCGAGTTTGTGGGTACCGCTATCGGCGACACCATTGGTTTGGTTATTGCTAATGTTGACCCGATACTCCATGAAAAAATGAAAATTGACCCCAAATACCGTTCGATTGGTATCCTTGGCGCCCGTACCGGTGCCGGTCCGCACATCATGGCTGCTGATGAAGCTGTCAAAGCCACTAACACCGAAATCGTAGCCATTGAGCTGGCCCGTGATACCAAAGGCGGTGCCGGCCATGGGTCCCTGATTATTTTCGGGGCTGAAGAGGTATCTGATGCCCGCCGGGCCATTGAGGTTGCCTTAAAAGAACTTGATCGCACCTTTGGCGATGTATATGCCAACGACGCCGGTCACCTTGAGCTTCAATACACCGCCCGGGCCAGCTATGCCATCAATAAAGCCTTTGGTGCCCCTGTTGGCAAAGCGTTTGGGTTAATCGTAGGCGCTCCGGCTGCTATTGGTGTCTTAATGGCCGATACTGCTGTAAAGACCGCCAGTGTTGAGGTTGTCGGCTATGCCAGCCCGGCAGGCGGCACCAGCTATTCCAATGAGGTCATTCTGATGGTTACCGGCGATTCCGGTGCGGTACGGCAGTCAGTAATCTCAGCCAGAGAAGTAGGCAAAAAATTGTTAGAGGCTATGGCTGGTCCGGCTCCGTCCGCAACAACGCCATATATCTAAGAACAGGGGGGAATTGAGATGAAGAGATCAAAACGTTTTGAGATGTTGGAAGCCCGCCCTGTAAACCAGGATGGTTTTGTAGTCGAGTGGCCTGAGGTCGGCCTAATGGCTATGGGCAGCCCCAATGATCCTAAACCCAGCATTAAGATAGAAAACGGTAAGATTATTGAGATGGATGGAATTCCTCGTTCCCAGTTCGACTTTATCGATCAGTTTATCGCTGACTATGCAATTGATACCTCAATTGCTGATAAAGCAATGGCCATGTCTGATACCGAAATTGCCAGGATGCTTGTTGATGTTAATGTATCACGGGACGAATTGATCAAGATTGTCCGTGGTCTGACGGCCGCTAAGCTTGTTGCCGTACTTAACACCATGAACGTAGTGGAAATGATGATGGCGATGCAAAAGATGCGGGCCAGAAAAGTTCCTTCCAATCAATGCCATGTGACCAATCCCCAGGATAATCCGGTACTTATTGCTGCCGATGCAGCCGAAGCGGCCATGCGGGGTTTTGATGAAATGGAAACAACAGTAGCTGTTGTTCGCTATGCACCCTTTAATGCTCTGGCCCTGCAAGTCGGCGGTCAGGTTGGGCGCGGCGGTGTCCTGATCCAATGTGCGCTGGAAGAAGCAACAGAGCTGCTGTTAGGGATGCGGGGCATCACCGCTTATGCCGAAACTATCTCGGTTTATGGCACGGAAAATGTATTCGTAGATGGCGATGATACCCCCTGGTCCAAAGCTTTCCTGGCTTCGGCTTATGCCTCCCGCGGTCTGAAAATGCGCTTTACCTCCGGCACAGGCTCTGAAGTCCAAATGGGTTATGCCGAAGGCAAATCCATGCTGTACCTTGAGGTGCGTTGCATTATGCTGACCCGTGGTGCCGGTGTGCAGGGACTTCAGAACGGCTCTGTAAGCTGTGTCGGTGTACCTGCTGCTGTTCCGTCCGGTATCCGCGCCATACTTGGTGAGAATCTCGCCGCTGCTATGCTTGATCTGGAGGTTGCCTCCAGTAATGACCAGACCTTTACCCATTCAGATATTCGCCGTACGGCCCGTACCCTGATGCAAATGCTGCCAGGCACTGACTTTATCTGCTCAGGCTATAGCGCAAGCCCGAACTATGATAATATGTTTGCCGGTTCTAACTGGGATGTTGACGATTATGATGACTGGAACATCATCCAGCGCGACCTCATGGTTGACGGCGGCCTTAAACCGGTATCAGAAGAAGCGGTTATCGCTATCAGGAATAAGGCGGCTAAAGCTATTCAGGCTGTGTTTAAAGAATTTGGCTTCCCGGCAATTACCGACGAGGAAGTGGAAGCTGCAACCTATGCCCACGGCACCAAAGAGATTATTAAGCGGAATGTAGTTGAAGATTTAAAAGGCGCTGAGGATATGATGAAACGCGGCATTACCGGTGTGGATATCGTAAAAGCACTTGCTAAAAGCGGCTTTGTCGATGTTGCTGAAAGTGTACTGGGTACCCTTAAACAGCGTATTTCCGGTGACTATCTCCATACTGCAGCCATCCTTGACAAACAGCTCAACGTGATCAGCGCCGTAAACTGCAAGAACGACTATCGCGGCCCTGGCACAGGCTACCGCCTCAGCAAAGAGCGTTGGGACGAGATCAAAGACATACGCCAGGCGATTAAACCGTCTGATTTCGATGTGTGATTGTAGGGGAGAGGTGAATGTAAATGCAAATTAACGAACAATTGATTCGCGAAATAATCGGGCAGGTTCTCGCTGGCATGGCACAACCGGCAACAGCTCCTAAAGCAGTGGCCGGGCGTTCGATGACCCTGGTGGAAAAGGGTGAGGCCCGTACCGGTACCCGGTCTGATGAAGTCATTATTGCCCTGGCTCCGGCTTTCGGCAAATTTCAGAATAAAACGATCGTAAATGTACCCCACAGTGATGTGCTGCGCGAAATGATTGCCGGCATTGAAGAAGAAGGCGTAAAAGCAAGGGTTGTCCGCGTTCTCCGGACATCTGACGTAGCATTTGCCGCCCATGACTGCACCAAGCTCAGTGGTTCAGGCATTGCTATCGGCATCCAGTCCCGCGGCACTACGGTCATCCATCAAAAAGACCTGCCGCCACTCAGCAACCTGGAGTTGTTTTCGCAATCCCCGCTCTTAGATCTGGAAGCGTACCGGCACATTGGCAAGAATGCGGCAAAATATGCCAAAGGGGAGTCGCCAACGCCGGTTCCGACAAAAAACGATCAAATGGCGCGGCCTAAATACCAGGCAAAAGCGGCAGTGCTGCATATAAAAGAAACAGAACACGTCGTTCCCGGCGCCAAGCCGGTTGAACTGGACGTACAGTTTTAACTAGGCGGAGGTGAAAAGAAATGTCTGAAAATAAAATGTTGGAAGATATTGTTCGTGAAGTATTAAGATCGATGGCTGGTGCCCCTCAGTCTGCTGCAGTCAAAGCTTCAGCCCCGGCTCAGCCTGCTACTCTTTGTCCGGACCGTGATTATCCGCTGGCCAGCAAGCGCCCTGAACTGCTGAAAACCCCCACAGGAAAAACCCTCGATGAGATTACCCTTGAGAAGGTTATGAACGGTGAGGTAAGCTCTGACGATGTCCGCATTACACCTCAGACCCTCAGGCTGCAAGCCGAGATTGCCGATGGTGTCGGCAGATACCAATTTGCCAATAACCTGCGCCGTGCTGCTGAGCTTGTGGCTATTCCTGATGCACGTGTATTGGAAATATATAACGCAATGCGGCCTTATCGTTCCAGCAAACAAGAACTGTTGGCAATCGCTGAAGAAATGGAAGTAAAATATAACGCAAAAATTAACGCCGCTTTCGTGAGAGAGGCCGCAGAGGTTTACGAACGCCGGAACCGTCTCAGAGCGGACTAAGGTGGGAGCCTCATGCCGATTATTGCAGGCGTGGATATTGGAAACTCCACAACTGAAGTTTGTCTGGCCCGTCTTGAACAGGGTCAATTACAGGAATACCTGACAAGCAGTATTATCAAGACAACAGGGATAAAAGGCACTCTGGCTAATGTACCAGGCATTGTTATCGCCTTACAGGAAGCCTTGAAGAATTCCGGATTGAATTTGACCCATTTAGATGAAATCCGGCTTAATGAAGCTACCCCGGTTATCGGTGACCTGGCTATGGAAACGATTACAGAAACAATCATTACTGAGTCAACTATGATTGGGCATAATCCTTCTACCCCTGGCGGTATTGGCCTGGGTGTCGGTATGACGGTAACCTTTAACCAGCTTGCCGGGACAGCCGCCGGCGAAAAGGTCATCTGCCTGATCCCGAAGGGGATTGATTTTGAAGAGGCAGCTCAGGGCATCAATGCGGCAATGGCCCGCGGTGTTATCGTCCAGGGGGCGGTAGCCCGGCAGGATGATGCTGTGCTCATTGTTAACAGACTGCAGCACAAACTACCTGTTGTCGATGAAGTTACGTTGATTGAAAAAGTCCCGGTAGGTATGTTGGCTGCAGTTGAAGTAGCCGAAGCCGGACAAACCATTAAAACACTGTCTAACCCCTATGGCCTTGCTACTGTCTTTAACCTGACAGCGGAAGAAACCAAAATGGTTGTGCCGATTGCCCGGGCTTTAATCGGTAATCGTTCGGCAGTTGTTGTCCGTACCCCGGAAGGTGATGTAAAAGCCCGTTCAATACCAGCCGGTTTTATCACAGTAGTTGGACAAAAGGGTAAAGTCGATGTTGATGTTGAAGCAGGCGCAGCTGCGATCATGGAAGCTGTGGAACGGGTACAACCGGTTATCGATGTACAGGGAGAAGCCGGTACCAATGTTAATGGGATGCTGGAAAGAGTCCGCCAGGTGATGGCCGAACTCACGGCTCAACCGGTTACGGAAATGAGAATCCAGGATGTCTTGGCTGTTGATACCTTTGTGCCGCAAAAGGTCCAGGGCGGTCTTGCCGGTGAGTTTGCCCTGGAAAGCGCCGTGGCTTTGGCTGCTATGGTTAAAACCAGCAGGCTGCCGATGCAGCAAATCGCCAATAAGCTTAATGACGAACTGGGTGTCCGGGTAGTGATTGCCGGTGTGGAAGCCAATATGGCGATTCGCGGCGCGTTAACAACCCCGGGTACCGATAAGCCTTTAGCCATCCTGGACATGGGCGGTGGTTCAACCGATGCGGCCATTATAACCAGAGACGGCCAGGTGCATTCCATTCACTTGGGCGGCGCCGGTGATATGACCACAATGCTGATTAATTCAGAACTGGGGCTTAATGATTTTGACCTGGCTGAGGATATTAAGAAATATCCCCTGGCTAAGGTGGAGAGCTTGTATCATGTCAGGCTGGAAGACGGCACAGTAAAATTTTATGATAACCATCTGCCGCCGCATGTCTTTGCCAGGGTCGTTATTTTAAAAGAGGGGGACATGGTCCCGATTCCTTTTGACCACGCGCTTGACAGAATCAGGCATGTGCGGCGGGAGGCCAAAAAACGTGTGTTTGTCACCAACTCGCTGCGCTCGCTGGCCCGGGTGGCCCCTACCGGCAATATCAGGCATATTGAATTTGTTGTATTAGTGGGCGGCTCAGCCATGGACTTTGAGGTGGCAGACATGGTGACAGATGCATTGGCTGAATATGGAATTGTTTGCGGGCGGGGTAATATCCGCGGCAGTCAAGGCCCACGCAACGCCGTTGCTACAGGTCTGGTATTGTCTTATCTTGATAGTGAGGCGTGAACAGTATGCAGTCAGAACCAACGTTAAACAGACCCAGTATTATTATTTGCACATTTCCCCATCCCGGTTATGAAGCTAAACTGCGTGAGCTCCAGGCCGGTATGGAGGAAGAAGGGGTGCCATGCTCGCTCCTAACCGGTGAAGACCTTGACTCTATTGCGCTGGCTTATCAGGGTGCTCATATGTCGCCGCTCGGGGTAGGGGTAGGCATCAGCCCTGCCGGGATGTGTATTCATTACCGGAAACTGCCTGAACGTCAGCCGCTGTTTGTTTTAGGTAGTGAGGCGGATGTAACAGAATGGCGGCGTTTTGGCTATAATGCTGCACGGTTGGTCAAAGGGCTTCCCTTTAAAGACCAACAGATAGAAGAAGCTGGTACCCCTGTGGATACCACACAATTATATGCAAGCGTTCGCGAGATTGTCCTTAAAGTACTGCAGGAATTTGCTCAAGGCCATGGGGAGGTGAATACATGGTCAAAAACGCCTTAGGTTTGATTGAGGTAGTGGGTTTGGCTGCCGGTCTGGAAGCCGCTGATGCCGCGATTAAGGCAGCTAATGTTGAATTGCTTGGTTATGAGCTTACGAAAGGTGGCGGCATGGTTGTTATCAAGCTATGTGGGGATGTCGGGGCTGTTAAGGCTGCTGTCGATGCAGCTGCCGTGGCAGCAGCCAAGGTAAATAAAGTATACGCCACACATGTGATACCCCGTCCGCATCAGGAACTCGCTGGTATTGTAATCACTAAAGAAACTGTAGGCAGAAATCCGGCTGAAGCTGAGCCTGAGCCAGAGCCAGAGCCAATAGCAGCTCAATTACCTGGTGAACAAACAGAAGCGGTTGAGACGCCAGCTTTGGCTGAAGCGGAACCAACTTCTGCGGCAGCAGTGATTATAGTTAGCGAGCCTGTTACCGAGCAAGAACATGTGGAACCGGTCGTTGCCGTTAGTCTGGCTGAGATTTGCAACCTGTGTGGCGACCCGGTGTGCTTACGTAAAAAGGGTGACCCCAGAGTGACTTGCATTCATTATGATAAAAACAAGGAGGATGAATAGTATGCGCGGAGAGGCATTAGGAATGGTGGAAACTAAGGGTTTAGTGGGTGCGATTGAGGCTGCTGATGCTATGGTAAAAGCAGCTAACGTAGTATTAGTCGGCTATGAGAAGATTGGTTCAGGGTTGGTTACTGTAATGGTGCGCGGTGATGTTGGGGCTGTAAAAGCTGCCACTGACAGCGGTGCAGCAGCAGCGCAGCGGGTTGGTGAGTTAGTATCTGTTCACGTTATTCCCCGCCCCCATACCGATATCGAGAAGATTCTTCCCAAGGTAGAATAAGCCTTATATATAGCCAACTGACGGGGTGAGATGATGGAGCAGAAATTACTTGAACAAATTGTTGGCCAGGTACTGGCGGCAATGTCTAATGCAGAGCAGGGCGAACAGGCCGAGAAAGGTATCCCGGTAGGTGTATCTAATCGCCACATCCACCTCTCTGCTGAGCATGTTGACACTCTGTTTGGCAGCGGTTATACCCTCACCAAGGATAAGGACCTGAAACAGGTCGGCGAATTTGCTGCCAAGGAAACTGTCACCCTGGTAGGGCCTAAAGGCGTTATGCGCGGTGTGCGGGTCTTAGGCCCGGTCCGCACGTTTACCCAGCTTGAAATAGCCCGTACTGACGGATTCAGCCTGGGAGTAGTTCCGCCGCTTAGAGATTCGGGTAAAATCCAGGGGTCACCGGGTATTGTCATTGTTGGTCCCAAAGGCGCCGTTACCCTGACAGAAGGGGTGATCTGCGCCGCCCGCCATATTCACATGCAGGAGGCTGATGCCCGGCAGCTTAATGTTGCCGATGGCGATCGGGTCACTGTCACCGTCAATGGTCCGCGCGGCGGGACTTTCGCCAATGTGCTGGTACGGGTAAACCCGGACTTCCGTCTGGAATTTCACATTGATACAGATGAAGCAAATGCCGCCGAGCTCAAGAATGGCGATCGGGTCACTTTAGCGGCGGTGGGGGAGAAATAGTGTGGACAATGAAACGCTTGTGAAGTTAATTACCGCCGAGGTAATGCGCCAGCTCAAGCAAAACACGGGTTCAGACGTGGTGCAGAATGACGGCCCGTTGCACACTGCGTTGGCTATTTTCACGGGTGGAACCATTGGTCTTGAACCAAGCCTGGAGGAACTGAAAAAACTACAGGCCATTCAAACTGAGCTTACCATTGTTCTTTCCGCAGCTGCAGAAACAATTATCGGGATAAGCTGGATAAAAGAAAAACTGGGTAGTCACGTCAATGTTATTACTGCCCAGTCCCCTTATCCAGGGGATTATCTACGGGCGGCCGATGTTGTGCTGGTGCCTGTACTTACCCAAAATACTGCAGCCAAGGTTGCACATACTTTTTCAGATACAATGGTGTCTACCTTAATACTTCAAGCCTTGATGTTTGGCAAACCCGTAATAGCAGCACAAAATGCCGCCGATCCCCAGGACGGCTGGCGAATTAAAAAGAATATGGGAAAAGCTGCTCCGGCGCTTAGAGAAGCGCTGCAAGGCAACCTTACTAAGCTTGGGACCTATGGAATACAGCTTGTTTCAATTGACAGTCTGGCTGATACGGCGAGACAAATATTGATCCGGGAAAGTAACCCGCAAGTGCCACAGAGTCTGGTAAAAACCTCAAAAAAGCAAATACTTGATGCTGATATGGTCAGACGTGCTGCCCAGAGTGGTGCGAAAGCTGTTACTGTGGCCCAAGGTACGATTATTACTCCTTTAGCACGCGATATCGCCAGAGAATGTAATATAGAGATTATGTACAGTTAAACAAAGAGGGTGAATAGAGATGTGGGTAGGGAAGATAATCGGCACACTTGTTGCCACCCCCAAAGACGACAGCCTGACAGGCAGTAAACTCCTTATTGTGCAGCCGGTCCGGTTTGGCAATCGTCCGGCCGGTAACCCGCTGGTAGCGGTAGATACAATCGGTGCCGGTACCGGTGAAACGGTCCTTGTCGTTGATGGCAGTTCTGCCCGCCATGTGACAGGCAACCCGCAAGCGGCGGTAGATGCTGCCATTATTGGAATTATTGACAACATCGAAATCAATAAAAGCTTACTCGAGGAGTAATGTGCCATGAAGGTGTATACCAAGACAGGTGATGAAGGAAAAACCAGCCTGCTGAGCAAGGAGCGGGTATTTAAAGATAGTATCAGGGTACACGCTTACGGTACTGTAGATGAGGCGAATGCTGCCATGGGCCTGGGAAAATCCTTGACAGATAAACAATGGGCCATTGATATCATTCATAGGATTCAGCAGGAGTTAATCCTGTTAAATGCCGATTTGGCGACAGACAGTGTAGTGGACAACAGCACCTATCGTATTACCCCCGCTCATGTAGAACAGCTGGAAAGCATCATCGACACATTGGAACAGCAGCGTATTCCGCAACCGTACTTTGTTACACCAGGGGGAACGTCAGCCAGTGCGGCATTCGATTTAGCGCGTACTATTGTCCGGCGGGCTGAACGGTGTATTGTCAGACTCAGACGTACCGAAACGGTGCCAATACCTGTTGCGCTTTATTTAAACAGGTTGTCCGACCTGCTCTATGTTGTTGCAAGGTGTGTTGAACAGGAAGATCTGATTGCTAAAGTTGCTAAAGCCGTACAACAGGTTCTGCAAAGCCGGGAGCAAATCGATGGGGGGAAGAACGCTATGCTGGAAAAAGCCAAGAAAATGGTTGAAGCTGCCGAAAAGAAGGCGATTGAAATCGGCGTACCTATGGTTATCGCTATTGTGGATAACGGCGGTAATCTTGTTGCCCAGGAACGCATGGATAATGCATTATTGGCCAGTGTATCGATTGCACTAAACAAAGCATATACCGCAGTTGCTCTCAAAATGACGACCGAGCAAGCAGCCAGTGCAGCCCAACCTGGTCAAATGCTCTATGGATTAAATACCACCGATGGCTGCCGGCTTGTTATATTCGGCGGTGGCCTGCCTATTTGGGACAACGGTAATTTAGTCGGCGCAATCGGTGTGAGCGGTGGATCTGTTGATGAAGATGTAACTGTAGCCAAAGCCGGTCTGGCTGCCTACTAAAGCTGGCGGCCTGGAACGGAAGGAGGAAGATAAGTGACGATTGATCAAAGCTTAATTGCAAAAATTACAGCAGAAGTGTTAGCCCGGGTACAGGAGCAAAAAAATGAGGCTGCCAGTGATGGTGGTATTTTTACAACAATTGACGAAGCTGTCGCGGCAGCGCGTTTTGCGCAGCAGCAGCTGAAAAAATTGTCAATTGAAAAACGGGAGATTTTAATTCAAGCCATGCGGCAAGTGACCTCTGACAATGCCGGGTTGCTTGCAGAAATGGCAGTCAAAGAATCAGGTATGGGCCGGGTAGATGATAAAACTCTCAAAAACCGGTTGGCCGCTGCTAAAACTCCGGGTACTGAAGATCTGAAAAGCGAGGCCTGGAGCGGTGATTGTGGTTTAACGCTTATTGAGATGGGGCCTTACGGTGTGATTGGCTCAATTACACCAACGACTAATCCTTCAGAAACTGTAATTTGTAACGGCATTGGGATGATTGCTGCTGGTAACGCCGTTGTTTTTAGCCCCCATCCCACCGCTAAAAATACATCACTGACAACCATAAAGCTGTTAAACGAAGCGATTATCAAAGCAGGTGGCCCTGCTAATCTGCTAACCGCTGTTGCTGAACCGTCACTGGCAGCAACCAACGCCATGATGCAGCATCCGGGGATTAATATGCTTGTGGCCACTGGTGGCCCGGCGGTGGTAAAGGCTGTCATGTCTGCCGGCAAAAAAGCTATTGGCGCCGGTGCCGGCAACCCGCCTGCGGTTGTCGATGAAACCGCAGATATCGAAAAAGCGGCAAGGGATATTATTGCCGGTTGCTCTTTTGATAATAACCTGCCGTGTATTGCGGAAAAAGAGGTTATTGCCGTCGGTAGTATCGCCGATAAACTAATGGCTTACATGCAGCGTTATGGCGCCTATTTAATCTCCGGTCAGGATATTGACCGGCTGGCTGCGGTCATTTTAACCGAGAAAGTAGAATTAGCAGCTGCCGGTTGCACGGAAAAGCCTAAGAAAATATACGGGGTCAACAAAAATTATGTTGGCAAAGATGCCAAGTATATATTAAGCCAAATCGGTATTAGTGTTCCGGACAGTATCCGCGCCATTATTTGTGAAACCAGCGCCGATCATCCTTTTGTTATCGAAGAACTGATGATGCCGGTATTACCTATCGTGCAGGTAAAAGACATTGATGCAGCCATTGAATTAGCTGTTAAGGTCGAGCATGGCAACAGGCATACGGCGATTATGCACTCTAAGAATGTCGATCATCTGACCCGGCTGGCTAAAGCCATTGAGACGACCATATTTGTTAAAAATGCACCATCGTTTGCTGGTATTGGTGTTGGCGGCGAAGGCTTTACCACCTTTACTATCGCCGGGCCAACAGGCGAAGGACTTACCTCGGCGCGCAGTTTTACCCGCCAGCGCCGCTGTGTGCTTGTTGATGCACTATCTATTGTGTGAATAACATGATACCGCCAAAGGAAGTAGGTGCCAGTATGCGGGATGAGATTATTGCCGCAGTAAAGGCGGCAGGAGTAGTGGGAGCCGGTGGTGCCGGCTTCCCCACTCATATAAAAATCAATGCTGCTGTTGATACAGTTATTGTCAACGGGGCTGAATGTGAACCACTGCTCAGAGCTCACCAGCTCATTATGGCCAGTGAGAGTGAAAGGCTTATCATTGGGTTGCGGGCCGTCATGGTGGCGACCGGTGCCCGCCGCGGGGTTATTGGCTTAAAACGTAAGTATGAAGAGGCCGTAACCAAGCTGCAGGCTGTGTTAAAACAAATGAATGCCCGGGAAATCGAATTGTTTTTCCTGCCTGATATCTATCCGGCCGGCGATGAACAGGTATTGCTGCATGAGGTAACCGGCAGGGTAGTCCCTGAGGGTGGTATCCCGCTGCATGTCGGTGTCGTTGTAGCCAATGTTGAGACCCTGGTTAATGTGGCCGAAGCGCTCTCAGGGAAACCGGTTGTGGATAAATATGTTACCGTAACAGGCGCGGTTAACAAACCTGCGACATTTAAAGTGCCCATAGGCATGGCCATCAGTGAGTTAATCCAGTTGGCTGGTGGTGCCAAGGTACGCCCCTATGCGGTTATTGATGGTGGTCCAATGATGGGTAAGCTGACTACCGATGATCAGCCTGTTACCAAAACGACTGGCGGCATTATTGTGCTGCCCCGGAATCATTCACTGGTGACCGAAAAAAGTACACCCTGGGCAGCCATCGCTAACAGGGCAAAGGCTGTCTGTTGCAACTGCCGGGCTTGTACCGATGTCTGCCCGCGCAATCTCCTGGGTCATAGCCTGGAACCGCATCGCATTATGCAGGCTATTGGCAGAGGGCAGTATCACGAAGCAGATGTTGTTACCAAAGCGTTTTTATGCTCCGAATGTGGTGCCTGTGACTCTTTTGGCTGCAGCATGGGATTATCGCCGCGCCGTGTTAACGCTGAGCTGAAGCGGCAATTTGGCCAGGCCCGTATTAAGAATCCCCATAATGCCAAACCGCAAAGCTCCCGCCTTCACAGGGAGTACCGCCTTATTCCCACAAAGCGTCTGCTCTACCGGCTGGGGCTGGGTGAATATGATGTCAAAGCGCCGCTACAGACTGAGCCTGTCACAACAAAATATGTCAGAATATTGCTAATTCAACATATCGGTGCTCCGGCAAAACCGGTTGTAGCTGTTGGTGCTATCGTCAACAAAGGTGATATCATCGCCGTTATTCCTGAAGGAGCTGCTGTTGGCACCAATCTACATGCAAGTATCGCAGGTCAAGTTTATGCTGTGGACCGTTCGGTTGACATTCGGACAATGTAATGCAGCAGGGGGAGAATAGCGTGAAAAATAATTCGTAATCGCTAAAAAAGGGCGCAGCAAATAAAGGTCTTAAGAGACCCTGAAAAAACTGATTTAGACAGCAGGAATATCAGTAGCTTTAATTACCCCAGTGGAAATGAGAAGCCTTACAGCTTGCTTTATCGCTTTTTCCTTCTGACGTTCTAAAAGCTCTTGAGGCATATCAATTTTGTAAAGGTCGCTAGGATTCCATTCTTCGCCGGTAATGAACATATTGTAAATAGCAGTAAGAATCATCCTTGCGATAGCAATAATAGCTCTTTTTTTGCCTCTCCTTTTTGTAAATGCGTTCGTATTTGTTTTGGTAGTAAGGTGATTTGTTAGATTTCACGGAAGCATGTGCGACTTGCACCAATGCAGGTTTTAGGTAGACTCCGGCACGTGTAATTCTAACAGATTTCTTCTTACCAGCAGATTCGTTGTTTCCGGGTGTTAAACCAGCCCAGCAGCATAATCTCTTGGAGTTGGCGAAATGAGACATATCCGTACCAATCTCGGAGATGATAGTGATTGCGGAATTCCTATCGACTCCGGGAATGGTACAAAGAAGTTTAATGGCAGGTTCAAAAGGAGCAATCATCTCATCAAGTTTTTTGTCCAGCTTAACAATAGAATTCTGAACAAATTCAAGATGAGAGCGAATCAATAATATACGATCCTTTTGCTCCCTGGTCATCTGATAGCCTTCAATAGATTCAATCACGGTATTTGCTTTTTTCTTCAAGGATTTTAGGAGTAGTGAAGAACAGTGTTGTGGATCAAAGTTGTCTGTAGAAATTAAGTAGTCGGTGATGGAAGCGGCAGATTTGCCAAACATGTCGGAAACGACAGCATCAAGGGCTACATTGCAAACCGTGAAAGCATTTTGAAAACGATTCTTTTCACTGCTCTTGCAGGATACAAGTTTATAGCGGTATCGGGTATACTCACGAAGAATTCGTATTGGTTTATCAGGAATGTAGCTTCCAGGAACTAGACCAAGACGAAACAAGTCTCCAATCCATTTGGAGTCTTTGGTATCATCCTTATTACCTTTGACAGCTTTAACCCACTTAGGGTTGGCAACGGTGATTCGAATGGTATCTTCCAAAAGGTTATAAATAGGAATGTAATATTTGCCGGTTGATTCCATGCAAACATCAAAACAGTTATTATCAATTAACCACTGTTTGAATTGCAAAATAGAATTGTTGAAAGTAGCGAATCTTTTCTTAGAATACTGCGGGGTAATTCCTTCTGAAGTGATCAGTGTAGCGACGAGAAATGTTTTATGTACATCGACGCCACAGCAAATGGGGTGAACAACTTTCATGTGCTGCCTCCTTCGAGATTAGAAATGGGAGAAAGAAGGCATTGACTGAATCATCACACATTTAACGATTAGCTAAAGCAATTTTTAGCGTTCGGTCTTATAGAACCACTTATTTGTGCTTGGAAGATGATTCATACACTGATTAAAATACTGTTTTAGGCTAAGAAGGGCAATCTACGACTCCTCCTACCGTGCTTTGTAGTTTACCTTCTCCTCAAAACTAAGATAGCATTTTGGTGCAAGTCGCACACCACTTTTCATAACTATTTGTGCCGCCAGCGACAGCGGCGGAATGGAGATTAAAATGAAACGTGCCATCGGATTATTAGAGATTAAAAATATTACAAAAGGTATCCTGGTTGCCGACACGATGTTAAAGGCGGCTAATGTTGAGTTGATTATGTCTCAACCCCTGTGCCCGGGTAAATATGTGGTTATGGTCGCCGGTGATGTGGGCGCTGTACAAAGCGCTGTACGGAGCGGTAAGGGGGTTGGCACAGAGAACATTGTCGATGAATTTGTGCTTCCCAATATTCATCCGGATGTATTTCAGGCACTATCAGGCTGTACGGAGGTCAAGCAAATAAAGGCATTAGGTGTTATCGAAAGCTACTCGGTAGCGTCAGCCATTGTTGCTGCCGATACGGCAGCCAAAGCTGCCGCCATACAGCTCCTGGAAGTCCGCTTAGCACGCGGCATGGGCGGAAAAGCTGTCGTATCACTAAGCGGTGAGGTTGGTGCCGTAACTGCGGCAGTCCGTGCGGGCAGTAATGCCATCCAGGACAGCGGATTCCTGGTTGATCAGCTTGTTATCCCTGCACCACACCATGGTCTTCATCAGGCACTATTCTAAAATATCGTACAGAGGGAGGGTATCATGTATGACTAATTTATTTGGTGAATTTTTTGGTACTATGGTTCTTATTATCTTCGGCGGCGGTGTTGTCGCCAACTGCCTCCTGAGTAAATCCAAGGCTGAGGGGTCTGGCTGGTTCGTTATTGTAACAGGCTGGGCTATGGCAGTCATGCTTGGCGTATTTAGCGCTATTGCAACAGGTGCTCCTCAGGCTGATCTCAATCCGGCGGTAACTTTTGCGAAAACATTCTTAGGCGTATACGAACCAGGACATGCAATAATGACAATGATTGCCGAAATCGCCGGCGGTATCGCCGGCGCGGTTATCGTGTGGCTGGCCTTCCTGCCACACTGGGAAGTTACTGAAGATAAAGGCGCTAAACTGGCTATCTTTTGCACAGGCCCTGCTATTCGTAACACGTTTGCCAACCTGTTGTGTGAAATCATTGCAACTGCGATGCTGATTATTGGTATCTTTGTTATCTTTTCTAAGTCTGTGGGAACCTTAGCTCCTGGATTTGGTCCTTATCTTGTGGGTATGTTAGTATGGGCACTTGGCCTCAGCCTTGGCGGCCCCACCGGCTATGCCCTTAATCCTGCCCGTGATCTTGGCCCCCGTATTGCTCATGCAATTCTGCCGATTGCCGGCAAGGGTGACTCTGACTGGGGTTATGCCTGGATTCCGGTGGTGGGCCCTATGGCTGGTGCCGGTCTGGGAGTGTTTATCTGCAAGATGGCCGGCGTGCTGTAAGTGTTTCTTGCTAAACACTAGCGGCCTGAAATAAATCATAAAGGTTAAATAATTGAAGGCCCCTCAGTAGAATAATAACTACTATAGGCGGTCTTCATTTTTTTTAATATAAAGAAAGTATAAGTTTTGAGAGGCTGAA
>NZ_DATMXX010000301.1:0-2132 GCF_035561255.1 Sporomusa sp.
CATTTATTTTTACCAAACATAATATGTAATAAATAATAATAAGGGGAGGGGATTATTATGATACTATGGTTAATTATCGCAGCTATCATATTATTTCTTCTATCTCACTTTTGGGTACTGTTTCTTGCCGTGATCTTATTCTGGTTTTTTATTTAGATACTCAGCTATCTCAACAGACTAATAATGCAATGACGGTTTTGCCGCCAGTTTAAAATCAACTGGTGTCTCTCCCTCGTGGAAATCCCCACTCTGGGTAACCCAAGTGAATTAATTTATAGTAATGCAATAAAATTAGACAGGTTAAATATGAAAAGCCTTGACGTACCTGCTTAAAAGCTGGTAGGCTCAAGGCTTTTCCATTAAACTTCCATAATGATTGGCAATATCATCGGGCGCCGGCGAGTGCGTTCATAGAGATATTTACCCAAGGTGTCACGAACATTAGACTTAATGGCGGCCCATTCAGTAACACCATTAAGCTCACATTTTTCCAAAGCCTGCTTTACGCGTTCCCTGGCATCTTCCATCAATTGCTCGGACTCCCGTACATATACAAAGCCGCGTGAAACAATATCCGGCCCTGCAGCTACCTGGCCACGTTGTTTATCCATTGTTACAACAACAATTAGTATGCCATCTTGAGAAAGCTGACGACGGTCCCGCAAAACAATATTACCTACATCGCCTACACCAAGACCATCAACCAAAACATTTCCCGATGTCACCTTTCCCGTTACGGCACCTTTCTCAGAAGTAAATTCCAGTACTTGACCGTTTTCAGCAACAAAAATATTTTCCTTTGCCATCCCTAATGACTGAGCTAATTTAGAATGCTTAATCAAATGCCGGTATTCCCCATGTACAGGGATAAAAAACTTGGGACGTATAAGATTATGCATAAGCTTCAATTCTTCCTGGCTAGCATGCCCAGAAACATGGATTCCTGATGTTGACTCGTAAACAACCTCAGCTCCTTGCCGAAAAAGAAAGTCAATAGTACGTGATACCAGCTTTTCGTTGCCGGGTATTGGCGTCGCCGAAATAATAACAGTATCACCAGGGATAATCTCAACTTTTTTATGATCCGACATGGCCATCCGGGTTAGCGCTGACATGGGCTCACCCTGACTACCTGTTGTCAAAATTACAATTCCCGATGATGGATAGTTATTAATTTCATCAATATCAATGATAACGCCTTCCGGGACATTTAAATAGCCAAGTTCCAACGCAATATTGACAACATTCACCATACTGCGCCCTAGGATAGCTACTCGCCGCCGATATTTACAGGCGGTATCAATTGCCTGTTGGATACGATGAATATTAGATGAGAATGAGGCAATAATAATTCGCTCCCGTGCATTGCGAAAGGTATCATCAAAGGTGATGCCAACCGATTTCTCGCTCGGGGTGTAGCCAGGTCGCTCAGCATTAGTACTATCTGCTAACAGAACCAGCACCCCTTGGTCGCCTAACTCAGCAAATCTGTGAAAATCAGTAACTTTTCCGTCAACTGGAGTTTGATCAAGTTTAAAATCTCCGGTATGGACAATCACACCCATCGGCGTTTTAATTGATAATGCTACAGCATCAGCAATACTATGGCTTACTCGAATGAAGCCAATTGTGAAATTACCGATCTGAATTTGATCACCTGATTTTACGGCATGCAAATTGCTGGAAGATACATTATTTTCTTTCAAACGCCCTTCTAAAATCCCAAGTGTCAAACGAGTTCCATATACCGGAACACTAAGTTGTTTTAATACATACGGCAACGCGCCAATATGATCTTCATGTCCATGTGTTAAGACAATGGCTTTTACTAATTCACGGTTGTCCAATAAATAGGTGATATCGGGAATGACCAGATCAATGCCCAGCATATCGTCTTCCGGAAACATTAAGCCTGAATCAACTACAATTATCTCGTCACCATAACGGATTACCGTCATATTTTTACCAATTTCCCCCATCCCGCCCAGAGGAATAATTTGTACTTTGCCTGGTTGTCGTGCCAAAAAAACATACACCTCCAAAATATTATTTAAATCAAGTTGTAACCGCCCGTTCATTTAAACACATAATAAAAAACCGGCCGTCCTGTCCACTTGTGAATAATTATAACC
>NZ_DATMXX010000302.1:0-6282 GCF_035561255.1 Sporomusa sp.
GTATGTCCATTATATTATATCCTTATATTATACAACATTCCTGCCTTTTCCAAAAGCGAGTAACGGCTTTTATTAAGATTTTTGTAAAAAAAACCTAACTGTAACAAAAAAACAGTTAGGTTTTAAGTATAGGAAGCGAAACGGCAACCCTGGAACAATAATTAAAGAGTATAAATATGCTAATCCTGCAAAAAATATCCATAATAGCCACAGGAGGTGTCCGCGGTGATAGATAATTCGATTTTCAAAATATACCGTTTCGCCAAAAGCCTCTTGCTCTATCAACCGCCCACACAGGCCGCGCCGTTCATCCTCGAAGAAACGGCTAAAGAAAAACCGGAGCCGGAAAAAACACCAGTTTCTCAACAGCAGGAAGCCAGTCATGGCGAACTCAAGGATCAGTATGATGAGTTTAGCAGCCTGCTGCGGCAGGCCTACCGCATTACCCACCTGATGGAGAAGGCTAAAACAGCCTTAGCCAAAGATATGAATGAAGAAAGTCGCACAGGGCTTCAAGCTGAGCTCCACCGCCTTGATAAACAGCAGGAAGAGTTAACGCCCATCCTGCTAAGTTATGACAATCTGGACAACCGTGAAAGCCTGGGAACTGCCGCATTACGTTCAAGCCTGGAGGAAAACCTGCAAGTCGTCAACCGCCTATACGAGCTGCCTGCTAACAAAGATCTTGTCATCCGGGAGATTACCCTTCCGCTTAATGCGCCAGTTCCCGCAGTTTTGCTCTTTATCGACGGTATGATTGATTCCAAAATTTTAAACCTAAGCATCATGCAGCCCTTACTGCTGATGCCGCCACCGCAGGGAATCAAGAACGGCGCAGCGCTCATCAACCACCTCAGAAAGGAAATACTGCCTGCTAATCAGGTAATAGCCGGCAAAACCTTCAGCGATCTGCAGGACGGCATCAATAGCGGGGATACGGTCCTGCTGATCGACGGTGTCGACGAAATATTAATTATTGGTTCAAAAGGCTGGGAACACCGGTCTGTGGGTAAACCCACCACTGAGCAGTCTATCCGCGGGGCGCAGATGGCGTTCAGTGAAAACCTCCGCATCAATACAGCGCTCATCAGGACTATGCTCCGGACAAGTGATCTTGTTACCGAGATGATCAAGGTAGGCGAACGCAGCCGGGTCAACTGTGCAGTCATGTATATAAAATCGATTACTAATTCATCGCTGGTTGCTGAAGTCAAACGCCGGATCGGCAGTATCAGGACTGATTATATTGACGATATCGGCGTGTTGGAGCAATTTATCGAAGACCATCCCACTTTACCGTTTCCCCAGACAATATCTACTGAACGGCCTGACCGGGTATCTGTACATCTTGCCGAAGGACGGGTGGCCATCCTGCTTGAGGGTAACCCCTTCGTACTGGTGGTCCCCATCAATATGTTCTCACTTTTACATTCTGCCGAGGATTTCAGTTTGAAAGTCCCGGCAGGTAGTTTTATGCGGCTACTAAGAGTGACTGGCACATTTATATCAACCATGCTACCGGCTTTCTATATTGCCATTAGCTACTTTCACCAGGAGGCCCTGCCTACCGAGCTGGTGCTGGCGATTGTCGGCTCACGTCAGGATGTACCATTTCCTGCCTATTTCGAGGTCATTGTTATGGAAATATCCTTTGAACTGATTCGTGAGGCCAGCCTCCGGATTCCTAATATTCTTGGTTCCACTATCGGTATTGTCGGCGCTATCATCCTTGGGCAGGCGGCGGTCGCCGCCAATATTGTCAGCCCGATTATGGTTGTCATTATTGCAATCACCGGGCTGGCCTCCTTCACCATCCCGGAGTACCGGTTTGCCTTTGCGGTAAGAACCGTCCGCTTCGGATTACTATTCCTGGCAGCGGTAGCCGGGCTTGTGGGATTATCCTCCGGGATCCTCCTGCTTATCACTACCCTGGCGTATATGAAGTCCTTTGGCATGCCTTACCTGTCCCCAATATCCCCCAAGTCGATGGGTGGCCTGGATGTATTAATACGGGGGGCTGTTTTCCGTCAGGAATCCCGGCCTGATGCGCTTAATACCAAGGATAGTACCAGGCAGCCGCATATTAGCCGTCGCTGGACAATGGCCGATGCTAACGAAGGAGATGATAAGCCATAAGCTACCATGTTGGTCAAATGGGTATCAGTGAAGGACTGGCCCTGGTCTTTCTTAATACCTTCCCCCGGATATTCCTCACCCGCCCAGCCCAAACGATCGAAGCGAACGCAGGCCTGGCCTGGTTTGCTGCGGTTTGCCCGCTGATTATGGTACTCATACCGGTTTGCCTGCTGCTGTTTGTATTCCAACGGATTAAAGGTGATATTTATACAGTAACCCAGGTGCTTCTGGGCAAAATAGGCGCCTGGGCAGTGTCAATTTTTCTTATTACAATGTTTCTTAGTGATGCAGCACTGCTGCTCCGGCAGTTTGCCGAAAACACCCTCCTGACTGCACTGCCTTTTATGGAATTTAATAACGCCATCTCCTGGTACACTGTCAATGCAGTCATTCTCTGTTTCCTGGGTATCGAATGCATTGCCCGTACCTCCTATATCATCTTACCGTTTGGAATGCTTAGCCTTGGGCTTGTTATGGCCGGTCTAATCCCCTTTTATGATATCAACCTTCTCGGGCCATGGCAGGGCCGGGGCATCGGCACGGCCATCCAGTCGGGTCTGGCGGTATCGGGGATAAATTTCGGGGTATTGCTCCTGTTTGTGCTGGGCCCTGCTTTTCAAAACCTGCGAACCATCAAACGGGCCGCATTAATCGGCCTGGGCGGCAGCACCTTACTGAAATCCCTGTCTATATTTGTGTTCACGATAGTCTTTGGGACAAAAATTGCCCTTGAGAAAACAATCCCATTTTTTGAAATGGCCCGGCTTGTCTATCTTAACCGCTATGTACAGCGGGTGGAGTCGCTTTTTATCCTGCTGTGGGTTATCGCCGGAATAATGAGTATTGCCATTGATATCTATATGGCCGGCTACCTTATTACAAGGATCTTTAACCTGACTACCGTTCGCCCGCTCATCCCTTCGCTGGCCCTGCTAGTCACCGGGATAGCGATGATACCGCCTGATATTGCCAGCGTCATCCGGTTGGATACGATAATAACCTTAACCCTTCATAATGCCGGCCTCTTTGGAATTCCCTTATTATTGTTTGCAGTAACCCTCTTCAAAGGGAGGAAAAAGAAATCGTGGACCTCCGCCTGAAGATTAGTGCTCTCCTGTTATTACTCACCCTTTGTCTCACCGGTTGCAACGGCGCCCGGGAGATTGATGATTTTGCCTATGTAGTAAGCGTTGGTATCGACCCCGGTCCTGACAAGCAAAGTACTTTCACCTATCAGATAGCAACAGGGCAAGGTCACGGCAAAGAGGCCGGCTCGAGTGAAGCCAGTACTTTTCTGGTCACTATCATTGCCCCCTCGCTCTCTGAAGCCCGTAACCTGCTTAACTCAGTAGTTGCCCGGTCACCCAATCTGTCTCATACTAAGGCAATAATCCTTGGGGAAGATCTGGCAAAACAGGGGATTGGTGATGTATTGGGCCCCCTGCTGCGGTTCCGGGAGTTCCGTGGCTCAATGTTTATTACGGTTTCGCGGGGCTCAGCCAAGGAATTCATGCAAAAAAACAAACCTATCATGGAGAAACTTCCCTCACGGTGGCTGGAGAATTCCCTTGCCTCCCGGCAGGATACCGGCTATTTCCTGTCCTCCAACCTCCACCAGTTTTACACTAGATTAAAGGCGACCAGTGGAGCCCCTTACGCAACATTTATGGGGCTCAATCCCCTTGACCTGGAGCCTAAGCCGGTCGAAAAAAAAGAGGCCGGCGATAAGTCACTGGCGTATTATCCGGAGGGGCTGGGGCGTGAAGGCGGCAATCCGGCTGAGGTAATCGGCACCGCCATATTTATGGCCGATAAAATGGTCGGCGTTCTTAACAATGAGGAAACGCGGGCGGTTTCTATTCTAAGCGGAGATTTTACCCGTGGTTTTATTACCGTAGAGGACCCGCTTGCACCCAAACATGGCATTAATGTTCAGCTTCGTCTTGGAGAAAAACCTAAGGTTAAACTGACAAGGATTGATGGAACGCTGGTATTTGATATCGACATACTGCTGGAAGGTGAAACTACCAGTATTCCCAGCGGCATTAACTATGAGGCACGCGAATACGGACAATTGCTGGAACAGCATTTGTCGAACATTCTAACAAGACAGATGAAAAAAATGTTGGCGCACACACAGGAGTTAGGTACAGACGTAGTTGGTTTTGGCTTATACACGCGCAAGCTCTTCAGCAATTTTGACGAGGCTGAGCAGATCAATTGGTATGAGGTATATCCGACTGTTAAATTTAATCTAAATGTTTCAGTAAAGATTAGACGGACCGGGCTCATGTACAAGTCCTCACCAATCAAGAGGGAGGATAGCCAATGACCGACATAACTTTTTTAATAGTGGCAATACTGGCCGGGATCCACTCCTATAGCTATGCTTTATACGAAAATAAACAGGGAAACAGGCTCGGAGCTTTTGGGGTGGTATTAATATCACTTGCAAGCATCGGGGTGTTTGTGTATCGCGTGGTTGTAGAATGAAATAAGAAGAGCACTCTTTCCCGGCCAACCGGCTGAGAATGGGTGCTTTTTGATTTTTCTGCAATATATTGGTAATGCAATTGTGCTTGACAGTTACCGCCTATCCAGTAAAATTAGATTAATACTAATTACAGCATACTCTGCAGTATTCACAGCTGCTAAGAGCGGAATAGATCAAACGGACCGGCCTAGGAGGAATTATGAAACGAATCCTATTGTTGCTTTTGAGCTATATGTTATTGTGGAATTCAACGATTGGGTACACCGGGCCCAGGGAAGACTACGAAGAAGCCCATGCCCTATACATTGCAGCTGCAGCCAGCGTAGCCGCTTACAACGACCGGATCGGCGAATTGGCCAGCCGCTACCTTGAACAGGACGGGTGGCATATTGATCACTATTTCCAACCGCCAGAGCATAGCGGCGCACGGTTTCTGCTGGCAAAAAAAGAAAGTGCTCCTGGAAAATATCTCTATGTTTTGGCGATTGTGGGAACAGAGACCACTAGTGATATGAAAAGCAATCTAAAATTCGATAAAATCTATTTTTCCGGCAGCAACGCAGAGGAGTTTGCCGCCAATGCCGGCAAAAAGGCACTATCTAAGACAGACCCGCAGGTTCATCGGGGCTTTAATCAATTTATTCAAGCCGGGCCGGCTGCAATCCTTCACAATAGTCAAAACGCACCCCTTATGTTTCCCGACCTGCTGCGAATGAACCCTGATGATAAACTCTATCTGACTGGCCATAGCTTAGGTGGTGCAGCCGCAACACTGGCCGGTGCACGGCTTCTCAGCATGGGCATAAATCCCGAACAGATTAAGGTAATTACTTTTGGCGCTCCTGCTGTAGGGAATGCTGCTTTTGCCAATAAATTTGAGCCAATCCTGCCTTTAACCCGGGTAGTAATTGACGGTGACCCCGTAACAGGTGTCCTGCAAACCCTGGTTGGCGGCTACCAGCAATTCGGGCGGGAAATAAACTGGAGCATGCCTGCTACTACTGAGGATCCCCACAAGATAACCAGCTATGTGGATTCAGCAGTAAAAAATTATTATGATAAGCGGCAACAGGCCCGGCAAGCCGGAGTCAAACTATCTGACCCGGCTGCCAAACGGCCGGCAAGCCCGGGCCGTGTCTACATTGCTCCCATGAAAAATAACCTGACAGGCAGCTTAGCAAACGACTTTTGGTATATGCGCGAGGCATTAATGGATGAATACAACAAAACCCTGCCAGATTGCCTTATCGTTGATGGAAACGAAACAGGGAACTGGCTGGAGCAAGCCAGCGCCGCCGGCTGCCGGTGGGTTATTGTTCCCGAGGTTAACGGGGTTCGTTTAAAAGAACAGAAAAACGCCTATCGTATTACCTTCCAGCAGACTGTCTATAATGTCAGCACTGGTGCTGTCGTTGATGCGGCTGTATTCTCCAGCGGAACCTACAACCTCACCCCCCTGGAAGCATTTATTCACACGTTTAAAGGCGTTAACGCTCATCAGACTACCTGGTTAGAAGCTGAGAATCAGATGCCACTATCCTATAACATCATACCAAGCACATAACCTGCCCGATTTTATCGGTGGCCGTTAACCCGTTGCCGGCAGGGTTTGCTCTGCGGCTTTTTTAGAAATTTATTGATTACAACAGTGT
>NZ_DATMXX010000303.1:0-21455 GCF_035561255.1 Sporomusa sp.
GAATAAAATTCTGTTTAAGTGCTGTTTATTAGAATAATATTCTTATTTCTGAATTATAAAATGATAATTTTAAAAAATAGTTGCATGTCCCAGTCCCCTGGCACTTCAGGGGACTGTAGAGCTTCCCAAAGTGATAACCCCATGCTGTGATGGGATTGCTGATTGTTCCCCGAATTGTATTAGGCAAGATGCCTCTACAGGTTTAGCTAAAAGCTATGGGCTCCCGCTTGGTTAAGCGGGAGCCCATTCGAATATAAGCACTATAACTTGTATTGTATTAAAGACTAAGAGTGAATCAGTGTATTTTTATCTTGTTTCCCCAAAGATAAAATTGGGTTAATCACATATTCTGCGAGTAAGAAACATAGGACAAGCGCAATAATAGACACACTGCAGTATTTCACCCAGATATTGATGTCCAGCTTTTGCACGATACATCCCAGCGGAATAACCACACACTGGTGAATGAAATAAATAGTATAAGAATTAGCGGCAAGCCTACGCCATAAGTAGGCATTGCTGTCAAAAAAATTCTGGAACACAGTGATCAGGGCAAAGGTGGCGGTTAGTGAAAAAGTAGCGTGGGTAATTGCATGACCTGCTTTAAATAAGACAGGAACATCAGGCATAAGGGTAAATGTCATACGATAAAACAGAAAAACAAATAACATAATAATTGCCGAGATACCCCATGGCAGCAAGTGGGGGCTATAGCCACCCCGGGTAAACCAGGAATGCTTCCACGCATATACCCCCAGGCCGAAGTAGCAAAGGTGTAAGATGAGCCTTACTGGCTGAAGCATGAAGATAAATTTCACATTAACCCACGCATCATTCCAAAAATATAAATTGCCGCTAAAGAAGGCGGCCGTAGTAAGCAAGGCAAAGACCGGAAAAAACCATACAGGTGGCGAGGGTTTTTGTACAGACTGTTTAAAGTAGGTGGGATTCACCTGATAGGCAATCGTAAGTATTAAAAAAAACAAGGCTAAGACACCCAGAAACCAGTAATGAGCCTGCTGGTAATAAGGGCCAAAGAAATCATTTTTCCAGAAGGCAAAATAATTGGGAGGTGTGTCCATACGGCTAAATAAAGAACTATATGCAATAAAGGGGGCAATAAATAGTACCCCGCCAATCCAGGGTAGGACAATCCGCTTTAGTTTGTCATTCCAAAAGAGCGCGATTCCTTTTCGCTCTAATACCATAGGGGCAAAATAACCGGCGATCATAAACATAATCGGCATAATATATACGTCTGTTTCTAATATGAAAAAATCAAAGAACATATTTTTTTGTATGTCATTGACAGTCCACCACTTAAGATCCCAGGTCGTATACCCCATCCCAACATGAAATACAACCATTAGAAGAATAATAAAAGCTTTTAGATTATCAAGAAAATATAACCGTTGCTTGCTCGCGGCTGGCAGATTCATTTTACTCCCCCTCTAACCATTACTTTGTTTTTCTTTTTCAACATTTATTTATAAAGACCTTTTGAATTATGGGAAAATTTTAAATTATTAAGAAAAAGTCAATTTAGCTGGGAAACGAACACTTTTGTAAACGAACGATCAGCTAGTTACAGAATTTGTAATGGATTATATTGACAACGGTTGTATAAAGCGTTATTATGATATCAAAATATATGTGTAGTCGCTGACTGGTTGTTAAAACTAGAGGCTGTGTCCCGAAGGGATGCAGCCTTTATATTTTTGCTCTGTACTATTTATTAATTAAGTGGATGCTGATTAGTGAGAAACTAAAGGCTGGAAAATATTTCTATACTATATGAAATATTTCCCGGCTTTTCTTTTCCGCAAAGAAAAAAAGATGATATCAAGCTGCAATCAAACTAAATTACGCGTATGAGGTGGTAAAATGGCACAGTATATTGAACAATTGCGACATGTGTGTTCGCTGGGGGCTTTGCAATCAGTGCTGGCGATTGACCGGGCCGTCCCTATTCTGCACGCCGGGCCGGGCTGTGGGCAGAAGCTCTGGGGTGCTCTGGGTTTTCAGAACGGGTGCCAGGGCTCCGGTTATGTCGGCGGTCATTCGGTTCCCTGCACTAATATCGGGGAAAAAGAGGTTATTTTTGGTGGTGACGAGCGATTAAGAAATATCGTTGAGAATTCGCTGAAGGTCATTGACGCCGATCTATATGTGATTGTTACTGGCTGTACCGCCGACATTGTCGGTGATGATGTCGGGGAAGTGGCCCGCCGCTTTCAGGAACAGGGAAAACCTGTGGTTTACGCTGAAACCGGCGGCTTTAAGGGAACCAACTTTTTTGGCCATGAATTGGTCATTGATGCAATTATCGACCAATACTTGCAGCCTGCTGATAAGGCAGAGCCCGGTCTTGTCAATATTTGGTCAGTTGTTCCGTTTCATGATGCCTTCTGGGTGGGAAATCTAAAAGAGATTGAGAAGCTGATCAATGAATTAGGGTTAACGCCCAATGTTATCTTCGGACCTGGGAATGGCCTAAAAGCGCTTAATAGAGTACCTCAGGCTCAATTTAACCTCCTGATTTCTCCCTGGGTGGGACTGAAGAATGTCAGGCACTTGGAGGAAAAGTTTGGTACCCCGTATCTGCATTACCCTGTATTGCCGATCGGCCCGACGGAAACGGGCAGGTTTCTCCAGACCGTAGGGAGCTATGCCGGGGTAGAGCCAAAGCGAATTGAGAAAGTGATCGCCAGACATGAAACCGGGTATTTTTATTTTATCGAACGGGCAGCAGATGTATTGTTGGAGACCAGACTGTTGCCCCGGCGGTTTGTTACGATATCGGATAGCTTTTATGCTTTGGGTATTACCAAGTTTTTAGTGAATGATATGGGGCTTCTGCCGGAAACGCAATATATCACCGATGGGGTAGCGGAAGAATATCAGAGTAGGATTGCTGCAGAATTTGAAAACTTCAATGATGGTATCACGGCCAAGGTTGTGTTTACCAATGATGGCGGTGCAGCCCATCAGGATATTCGCACAATTAAATTCCGGGGGCGGCCATTAATCCTGGGCAGTGCCTGGGACAAAGCGCTGGCCCAAGAGATTAACGGCTATCAGCTTTCCGTGTCAATGCCAATCAGCGACAGACTGGCTTTAAACCGGTCTTATGTGGGTTATGAAGGCGGGTTGCGGCTGGTAGAAGACATCTATTCCCTGGTATTAAGTGATTTCCAATAGCTTAGCTGATTAGTTAACAAACTAAAGGCAGAAAGTAACTCTTTCTGCCTTTTTGAGTTTGGAATATAAGGAGGCGTACATATGAGTAAAAAAATTAAGCAGATTGCGATTTATGGCAAAGGTGGTATTGGGAAATCGACGACCACGTCGAATATCAGTGCGGCATTGTCTAAGTTTGGCCTGAAAGTCATGCAATTCGGGTGTGACCCGAAAGCGGATTCAACGAATACGCTGCGGGGCGGCAGCTATATTCCCACAGTGTTGGATACCCTGCGGGAAAAAAATCAGGTAAAAGCAGAAGATGTTGTTTTTAAAGGGTTTAATGGTGTTTATTGTGTAGAGGCCGGTGGTCCTGCTCCCGGGGTAGGCTGCGCCGGGCGGGGGATTATTACTGCTGTGCAATTGCTTAAGCAGCTGAAGGTGTATGAAGAACTGGACCTTGATGTCATCATTTATGACGTATTAGGGGATGTGGTATGCGGCGGTTTTGCTGTTCCAATCCGGGAAGGGATCGCCGAACATGTATTTACCGTTTCTTCCGCTGATTTTATGGCGATTTACGCTGCCAATAACCTATTTAAAGGAATTAAGAAATACTCGAATTCCGGCGGGGCCTTATTAGGCGGATTGATTGCCAATTCCATTAACGCTCCATATGCCAAAGAGATTGTTGATGATTTTGTTAGTAGAACAAGTACGCGAGTCGTGGAATACATTCCGCGTTCGGTTACGGTAACGCAAGCCGAGCTGCAGGGCAAAACATCGGTGGAAGCATCGCCACATTCCGAACAAGCCAAAATTTATAGCCGTTTGGCGCAGAAAATTATTGATACGACCCAGTCAAAAGTCCCTAATCCGCTGGATACTGCCGAATTAAGAACCTGGGCGGCCAAGTGGGCTGATCACCTGCTGGCGCTGGAAACCGGCGAGGTACGCGGCAAGGCATCCGGAATCTAATTGTAGGCAGCTGCTGGATATATAAGGAGGGGGTTTGGGCCATGGCAATTAATCTGAAGAATTCTGAGGCGCCGACACGAGAAAACAGGCTGGGATCAATTACCGGTTATCAGGGGACGCTGCAGGATTTGGCCACACAGGCCGCCTGCGGCTCACTGCGCAATAAAGAGCGCTGCTTCAGCCAGGCCAGCGCCTGCAGCTCAGGGTGCGCTCAGGGGCAACTGTCCAGAATTGTTGGTGCAGCGGTGGTCAATCATGGTCCAATCGGCTGTGCCGCCGATTCAGTCGGTGGCAACACGCAAAATAAATTCGGACAGCATCTGCGGGGGTGGGAACACCGCAATATCAATCTGATCAACACCAATATGGTGGAAGAAGACACTGTGTTTGGTGCTGTGCAGAAGTTGCGGGATGCGATCAGGGAAGCCTACCGCCGGTTTAATCCTCAAGCTATTTTTGTTACGACCTCCTGCGTTTCCGGCATCATTGGCGAGGATATCCAAAGTGTTTTGGATGAGCTAAAAGCAGAAATACCGGTGCCAATGGGGGCGGCCTATTGTGAAGGCTTTCGTTCCAAGGTATGGGCCAGCGGTTTTGATGCCGCGTTTCATGCTGTACTGACAACGATTGTTAAACCACCGAAGAACAAGACCAATACGGTAAATGTGGTTAATTTCAATGGCAGTGCCAGGAAACAAATTACCGCCATGTTAGCCGGTTTTGGTTTAGAGCCGGTGTTTCTGCTGCCATACAGCACTGTTGAACAACTGTCCCATATCTCCGAGGCTGCGGCGACAATCAGTATTTGCGGAACCCTGGGCAGTTATATCGGCAATGCGCTGCAACAAGAGTATGGCGTACCCTATGTCCAAACGCTGCAGCCTCATGGCATTGCCGGGATAAATAGCTGGCTGCGCGGTCTTGGCGCTGTTACTGGCAAAGAAGTGGCAGTAGAGGCGTATATTAAACAAGAGGAAGAGCGCGTTGCACCCGAACTGGCGCAAATACGGGAAAGGTTAACCGGGTATACTGCGGTGGTTGGCATGGGGCCCAGCTTTGGTCAAAACTATATCAGGACGCTGCAGGAGTTGGGGATTGAGATCATCTGGGGATCGACCTGGCATTTTGATCCTCAGCATGATAACGGTATAACCCCGGCAGCTGTGAAATATCTGGCCGATTCCGGTGCCAATATCCCCATCAGTGTCGCCGATCAGCAGAATTTTGAAGTTATTAATTTACTAAACCGGCTCAAACCCGACTTATATGTGGGGCGTCATGGCGGCACCACGGTCTGGGCGACCAAGCTGGGAATCCCTTCGATTATGATCAATGATGAATATACCGCATATGGGTATCAGGGTCTGGTAGACTTTGGCTACCGGATTATTGATGCCTTAACCAATCGCAGCCTGGCAAAGCAGCTGGCGGCAAGGGTAAAGCTTCCCTACACTGACTGGTGGTTGCAGCAGGATAGTTTTGCTTTATTACAGGAAGAGATCGGTTAATCATTTGGGTTAACGTGAAGAGTATGGTAAAAATCCATAAGTCGATATTGGCAGTTGAAATCGTATAGAAATTAATTGCATATGCAGTGGCGTTGCTGGCTGATTTGTAAATCAGAGGCTGTATCCTTACCGGGATATAGCCTTTTTATTACCAGTGGAATAGGTTGACGCGGGGAAGGGTATTCATGCAGAAATTAATAACAAAATAAATGGAGGATGTGTACGTGCGAAAAAAGATAATCTCTTTACTACTATTATTATTTATTGCGTTTTCTCTTACTGGTTGTGCCGGAAACCCTGGTGGCAGTCAAGCTGCGCAGACCGGGGCAGCCACAGGGAACGGGAAAAAACTGTTTCCCATCAGGGTGGCAGGTGATGGAACGGCTAACGGCGAGGTCGTAATCGGCAATGAAGTCGGGTTTTTCCGGGAGGAAGGTATAGAGATTGTGTTTACCGGCGTGCTGAAAGGCGGGGCCACAGAGCTGCAAACTGTCGCTCAGGGGATTAACGACGCCTTTATCGGCGGGCATCCGTATAATGTAGCGCAGGCGATTATGGCCGGCATTAAAGTAAAAGCCGTTGCCCCCGGCATGATCGACGACCCGGAATTCCCCCATGTCCGGTATCTGGTCAGAGAAGACAGCCCGATCAAGTCCCTGGACGATATTGTCGGGAAAAAAGTATCGCAAAGCAGTTCTACTTCGGCTTGCCAGGACGGCTATTTAAAGCTGTATCTGAAGCAACATAATCTGCCGCTGGATGTGGAGTGGGTGAAATTGCCCAATCCGGGACAGCAGGAGCAGGCCTTAAAGCAGGGGCTGGTGGATATGACGACTTCGCATCCGCCATATTCCGGAATAACGGTAAAACAGCCCGGAATCCGCCAGGTCGGCACCAGTTATGATATTGTGAAAAACCCGGGAGCCGGCCTGTCGGTCCGCGGATTCAGTGAAAAATTTATCGAGGAGCACCCGGATGTTGTCAGAGCGTTTTGCCGGGCATTGCAGAAATCGCACAAATGGATTAATGCCAACCAGAAGGAAGCCACTGCCATTATAGCCAAAAAGCTGAAAGTGGACAATCAAGATAACGTGAGTGTTTTCCGGTACGAAGAGCGTGGAATTATTGACCCGTCTTACATGGAGCTATGGGTTAAACTGTCGGAGGATATCAACCTCTGGAAACCGGGGGCGATAAAAGCTACCGATCTTTACACCAATGAGTTCGCGCCTAACGATTAGCACGGCGTTGATTGATTTGCTGGCTTTGTACTCTTGCAGAATAAAGATTTGCCTATTTATTTAACCGCAGCAACGAAAAAAAGTAAAAGGTGGTAATTATCAGGTGTTCACTTGGCTTAAAAGTATTGTTAAAGGGTTATACCGGATATCATCGGTATTGATTTTTTTATTGCTCTGGGAAATTGCGCCCCGCGTGGGGCTGGTTGATGCCATATTTCTTCCTCCTATTTCCAAAGTAGCGGTTGCATTTTGGAATCTCATCATTACCGGTGAACTATTTACTCATATCGGCGTCAGTCTGTTGCGGTCACTGCTGGGATTCAGTCTGGGACTGGGCGTAGCCATACCAATGGGACTGCTGATCGGCTGGTTTAGGGGATTCGAATATTTTATCGATCCGCTGGTACAGACTTTCCGGCAAACTTCAACGCTGGCCCTGTTTCCGGTATTTATCCTGCTATTTGGCATTGGTGAGCTTTCCAAAGTGGCCGTCATTTTTTGGGGAGTGCAATGGGCTGTGCTTTTGAATACCATTTCCGGAGTGAAAAATGTAGACCCCTTACTGATCAAGTCGGCAAGGTCAATGGGTATTTCGTCCTTTTCCCTGTTTATTAAGGTTATTCTGCCTGCATCCATGCCGTCAATTTTGACAGGGATAAGGTTGAGTGCGACCCATTCCATTTTGGTTTTAATTGCCGCTGAAATGCTTGGCGCCAATGCCGGTCTGGGTTATTTGCTGTTTTTTGCCGAGGCAAACTTCCTGATCCCCAAAATGTATGCCGCGATTGTCACGATGTCGCTGTTGGGGCTAATTGTGAATTATGCCCTGGTAACGTTTGAAAAAAGGGTTCTCAGATGGAAAGAAGAATTGCCCACAGGAACCTGACGAGTGAAATTGCCATATCCAGGGAATTTTACAGGAATTACCAGTGAATTCGCTCTCGGGAAACTTGGGAGTGAAACGGGGGTGTGAAAAATGGCAACCCGATTCGTGTTATCCGTGTTTGTGCTGTTTATTACAGTTGCATTTACCGGCTGCAGCGGGCAAAATACCGGGAAGGCAACTGTTGCCGGAGGCGCAAAACAACTCGTTACGATCAGGGTGGCGGGTGATGGAAATACAAATGGCGCAGTGATGATTGCCAATGAAATCGGCCTATTCCGTGAAGAAGGCATTGAAATTAAATATACCGGAGCGCTAAAAGGCGGAGCCACAGAATTACAAACCATTGCTCAGGGGATTAATGATGCCTTTGTTGGCGGTCATCCCCCTGCTTTGGCGCAGGCAATTCTGGCCGGCGTTAAGGTGAAGGCCGTGGCTCCGGGGATGGTGGACAATCGTGAGTTTCCCCATGTCAGATATCTGGTAAAAGAAGACAGTCCGATACAATCACTTCGTGATATTGTCGGGAAAAAGGTATCAATTAATGGAACCACGTCACCCTGCTCGGATGGTTATTTAAAATTGTGGCTGAAGCAGAATAATTTGCCGGTGGATATAGAATGGGTGCAATTGCGGAACCCCGGACAGCAGGAGCAGGCTGTAAAACAAGGTTTGGTGGATATGACAACATCACATCCGCCCTATGCGGGAATCGTTTTAAAACAAGGAGGAGTACGGCAAATTGCCACAAGCTATGATATTCTGAAAAACCCGGCCGCCGGGCTGTCCATCGCCGGGTTTAGCGAAAAATTCATTCAGGAACACCCCGATATTGTCAGAGGTTTCTGCCGGGCTCTCGCCAAAGGCCGCCTGTGGATCAATGCTCACCAGAAGGAGGCTGCTGAAATCGTTGCCAAGAAGAATAATCTCAACCCGGATGAAGTGAGTATTTTCTGGTATGACGAGCATGCAGCCATTGAGCCGGCCTATATCGAACTATGGTTCAAAATCGCGGAAGATCTTGAAATGTGGAAAGCGGGAGCGATAGAACCTACAGATATCTATACCAATGAATTTGCCCCCGGAAAGTAAGGTAAATCAACGCGTAAATATTATTGTAAATGAGGTTGTAATTAATGAAGAACAGAGCAATAGCGGCTATACTAGTATTGTTACTTGCAGTTTCCCTTACTGGTTGCGCGGGGAATGATGGAAAAACAACGGGAACAACAAACGCTGCCGCCGGGCAGGCTAAGAAACTTTTTCCTCTCAGGCAGGCAACTCCTACCAATTTCGATGAAGTTATGATTGCCAGTAGATTAGGTTTTTTTGAAGAAGAAGGTATTGAAATAAAAAATACCGGGGTGCTCAGAGGAGGAGCGAGCGCTATTCAAACTGTCACACAGGGCGTTAACGACATTTTTAACGGTCACCCTCCTAATGTGGCGCAAGCCATTCTGGCCGGAGCCAAGGTAAAGGCCGTTGCTCCGGGGCAGGTTGATAATCCGAATACCCCCCATGTTGCTTATCTGGTAAAAGAAGACAGCCCGATCAAGTCGCTGCAGGATATTGTCGGAAAAAAAGTCGCCCAAACCAGTTCGACTTCGGTATGTCAGGACGGCTATTTGAAAATGTGGCTGAAACAGCATCATTTGCCGCTGAATGTGGAGTGGGTGAAATTGCCCAATCCCGGACAACAGGAGCAGGCGTTGAGACAGGGTCTGGTGGATGTGACGACCTCGCATCAGCCATATTCGGCGGTAGCGTTAAAGCAAGGCGGGCTGCGCCAGATTGCCACAAGTTACGACATCGTTAAGACGCCGGCCGGTGGTTTGTCCATTTACGGGTTTAGTGAAAAGTTTATTGCCGAGCACCCGGATGTTGTCAGAGGCTTTTGCAAAGCATTGGCGAAAGTACGCCCGTGGATCAATAATCATCCGAAAGAAGCTGCTGATATAGTCGCCAAAGAATATAAGTTAGACCCTGACCAAGTGACTTCGAAAATGTTTGAGGAGAACTCGCAGATTGATCCAGCCGCTATTGAACTCTGGTTTAAAATTGCGGAAGACGTCGGCCTGTGGAAACCAGGGGATATTAAACCTACAGATACTTACACCAATGAATTTGCGCCTAAGCAATAGGAGAATGCCGGTTATTGCAGTAAATCAATCACTGATTCAGCGAATTGTTTCTGAAAACCGACAAATGCCCTGTAAGCCTGTCAAACGGCCTGCAGGGCATTTGTCTCATAGCGAGCAAGTGAAAAATAAGCTGGCAGAACAATTTAAAGCGATCATTACAGATCCTGAATTTAAGAAAAATATGGACAGTGTCAGCGTGAATATAGAATATTGAAGAGCTGCCATCTGGGACCTAACATATCAAATAAGGGGCGGTTAAGAACCGCCCTTTATTACTTCATACTCTTTTGGAATTAAAATTACAGATCAAGACGAAATGCTTGGTAGCTACTTTTAAAGAGCATATTTGTAAAATGGAAGGATTTTACAAATATTATGAAGAATTATCTAAAATAGGTTGGGCCTACTGCTTAGTGGACAGGTCTTATATTGGAATCGAGGGATTATTTCAGGAGAGGATGTTAGCACAATTTATGATGTATAGTGAGCATAAGCTGTTTGAATCTGCAACCAGGTCAGATAAATCCTGGCAGATTGGCTATAGTGGACTGTTAATCTTTGGGTTGTTATTTTTCGTCTCTTGCGCCTTTTATAGAGATATGTGGTTTGACGAGGCATATACTGTGGCCATGATACGGCATGATTTTTTTAGAATCTGCGAAATTACAGCCAGGGATGTCCATCCTCCTTTGTATTATATAATTGCTAAGCTGGCATCATTAATCTGGGGCCAGGATATCGTGGTGTACCGCTTGGTATCGGTAAGCGGGATGATGTTATTCATGCTTCTGGGGGTTTCTCATATCAGGAAAATCTTCGGGAATTCAGTGGGCTTTTATTATACTTTTTTCACTGTTTTTCTGCCGATCATGCTGGAGTATTCCGGTGAAGCCAGAATGTATGCCTGGGCCATGTTTTTTACTACCAGTGCCGGAATCTACGCTTATCTTTCATATAAGCAAAATCAAAATCAGCGCTGGGCTTTATTCGTAGTCTTCTCGCTGCTTAGCGCCTACACCCATAACTATGCCCTGCTTGGTGCTTTTTTTATTAACCTAAGCCTTGTAACAGCCGTTATTGTCAGGAAAAGGTATTTATTAAAACCATGTCTTTTAGCCATTCTGGTCCAGGTTGTTTTTTATCTGCCGTGGCTGTTTGCATTAATAGGCCAAGTCATCTCAGTGACTAAAGAATACTGGATTGTTATTAACTATCAGCATCTGCTGCGGGATCTTCTAGTATTCTATTTTGCCGAGAATTTGCCAGGGCATGCCGTTAAGCTGCTCAGCTTTATTTGGCTGGCGGTTTGCGGATTTGGACTCTATGCGGCAGTTAAACAGAAAAAGCAGCATTTTGTGCTTGCGCTTGTTAGCTTATTTATTTATCTGGCCGTTATTGGTTTAGCGCTGGTGTTATCCCTGGTAAAACCTATTTTTATAACCCGGTATTTGATGCCTAATTCGGGGTTTTTATTGATTGCTCTGGCTTTTGGGCTGGCCTCTTTCAAGCGGCAGATAGTGCCTTTGTTGTTGTGTTCTGCCATCCTGATCGCAGCTTTTGTCAACTTTTATTTACATTATGATAAGATTTACAGCCCGTTGAACCATTCACTAAGAAATGATATTGTGTACAGCTTAAAGCCTGATGATATTTTTTTATATACTGACATTCATCCTGCCGGGATTTATTCAGTGGCCTTTCCTGATAACCAGCACTATGTATTTCTTAAGGGCGGGCAAGAGGAAGCTAAACCTAACCCGTTTCAGCCAGAGCTAACGATAATTTACGATTTAAATGTTTTAAAGGAATATAAAGGGCGGCTGTGGCTGATCGAAAGTGCAAATTCGCAAATTCTGTATGGTCATTTAGGCAAAAATGATAACCTGTTTACCGTTATTGATTATGCCCGGACCTATGAAATGCCGTATTTGGCCCGCAAAGGATTTGTATTTGTCGGATCACTGTTGCAAAAAGAGCCTGGGCAGGTGCCTGAATTGACTGATTCAGAGTAAGGTTCAAGAGGGGGTGTTCGAATGAAACAATTAATCTCCATTGTTGTACCCATGTTTAATGAAAGCCAAAACATCGATTTTTTCTATCAAAAAATGTCTGAGGTGCTTAGTGATTTACCAGCCTATCATTTTGAAATCATCTGCGTAAATGATGGCAGCCGGGACAACACGTTAGAGAAAATCGAGCAGCTGGCAATGCGGGATAAGCGAATAAAAGTGATTGAGCTGTCAAGAAATTTCGGCAAGGAAATTGCGCTGACGGCCGGAATCTGCGAAGCAAGTGGCGATGCTGTAATTCCCATAGACGCTGATCTTCAGGACCCGCCCGAATTAATTGTGGATTTAATAAAGAAGTGGCATGAGGGTTATGATGTCGTATACGCTACCAGGCTGCTTCGTGAAGGGGAGAGCAGTTTTAGAAAAATGACAGCGTTCTTATTTTACCGGATCATGCGCCGGCTCGCAAAGGTGGATATACCGCCGGATACCGGTGATTTCCGGTTAATGTCAAGGCAGGTTGTGGAGGCAGTAAACCAGTGTAACGAATGCCACAGATTTATGAAAGGGCTTTTTAGCTGGGTTGGATTCAAACAGACAAGTATTCCCTACCTAAGAAACCGCCGCCATAAAGGCACGACCAGTTTTAATTACTGGAAGCTCTGGAACTTTGCGTTAGAAGGGATTACCTCATTTTCCTTTGTACCGCTGCAACTGGCAACATATATTGGATTTCTGACAGCTTTGTTTTCAGGTGTTTATATTAGCTACATTATCGTGACAACCTGGCTTTTTGGCAATCCGGTACAAGGGTATCCCTCTACAATCGTGGCAATCTTCTTTTTTGGCGGCACGCAGCTGATGACCTTGGGGATTATCGGCGAATATATCGGCAGAATCTATAACGAATCTAAACGAAGGCCGTTATATTTTATTAGAAAGAAGACCAACTTCTAGAGACGATTCGAAAAACATAATCAATAGTAATCGGAGAAATACGGGATTTGCCGGTCAACCAGGCTCTCCAGTACTGGAACTACTCCCTCGACAGAGTTGATCCGCCCAATCTTCGCCAGATAGTCTGGCCGTTTATAACCAAGCAGCATGGTAGTTAAGGTCTGAATATCCAGTTCAGTCTGGTACTGATCGCCGCCTCTGATCAGCTCAGATGAACCGTCACTAGCTACTCTGAGGGTAAAGATGCCCTGATTCCATGTCAGCAGCGGATCATTGAGTTTGAAGATCCACACCCTGTCGGTAGTGTGTGGGCAAAAAGGATATTGTGAAATAAACAGCTCCAGATCAACAATCCGGGCCATATAATAAGGAGAGATCGTCTCTTTTATATCTGCGTCCTCGAGCAGAAATGCCAGCGGCTCATGGGTAAATGTGTTTCCGACCACTTTGGTTACCATGGAGATATGCGCGCTGATAAAATTCCAGAGTCCAGCGCGGGCTTCTTCATGCGTAAAAACCATTTCCTTGATGTGAAATACCTCATTGGAAATCCAATAAAGCACATAGCCGCTCGGACGGCGTCCCGCATCATAATAAATAGCGGCGGTCAGATCTTCCGGATCCCAGCGCCAGTATTCCTCCCAGGCCAGATCATTGCGGATCATCACGGCATGACTCTGGCGGACAAACTGATCGTACACCACGCGAATATCGTTGTTGTCAAGACTGACCCGCTCTACCTCGCCCAGCATCTTTCTGGTCTTGGGAAACTGGAAATCCTTGACCTCAAAGGTCATTTTGTCGGAAATGATCTCCCAGCCCTTACGGCGGTAATAGGGAATGGAATACGGATAGAGATAGGAAAGGGACTGTTTTCTTTCCCGCATATTGGCAAGCGCCTGCCCCATCAGCTTATGCATCAGGCCCAGATTGGCATATTCAGGATAGGTGCCTACACCGGTGAGACCACCCATATCATAGGTTTTTCCAAATATATTCACCTGAAAGGGATACACGGCTACCTGGGATACCAGCTTTTCCCCGTCAAACCACCCCAGCACATCGGCCTGCTCCAGAATCGGCAGCTTGGCAAGGGTAATTTCTCTTTCTTTCCAGCCCACCTTTTGCAAATCCTGATTGGTTACTTGAAATACATAACGCAATAATTGATTGAACTGATGCAAATGAGCGGTCTCAATCTTTTTCATTTTGAGTCTCTTTTCCCGACTCATAGAAATTACCTCCATTAGTTAGATAGAAGTCACTAACAAAAACTTGTAGCATAGATTAACCGTTCTAAAAATTCAATCTATAGAGGAACTAATTATTTCATCAAATGAATGCTGCAATCTTAGCAAAGAAGTACAGTAGAGGAGCCCACTCTGCCATAGACGGATGTGGGAGGGATAAGAAATTATCTCCTAAGATAGGCAGTAATTTGGTGTTTGATTCAAGAAACATCCGTCTATTTTTAGTTATTTTAATCAGAATTATGTAGCCACAGGAAAAATTGCAAAGCAGATAATAGCCATTAGATATCTGTTCCCAGTTTCTCTGCCTGTTGCAAGGCATCAGTATGAGCAATATCACCTTTGCCGGATACCTTAGGAACAGCCAGAATGCCCCTGTTTTGCCATTTCATATAATCGGCAATGCCTTTATAGGTTTCAATTGCGCCATTAAAAATTTTGGGATCTTCGTCTGCGCCACAAATCATAAGAATGCTTTCCTTAATCTTAAGCGGCCGCTTACAGCCTGGAACAGCATAAGCATAAAACTTGTCAATAGCAGACTTCAACTGTGCCGACATCCCAAACCAGTATAAGGGGGTTACGAACACCAGCGTATCTGCATTTTCCAGCAACGGCTCCAGCTCGGTAAAATCGTCCTTGAACGAGCAGGCGGTGTCTTTGCTCCAGCAGGTCTCGCAGGCCCTACAGCCGCTAATCGTTTTTGCTGCTGTATCAAATTTATTTACAGTATGCCCGCTCGCCTGGGCTCCTTTAATAAAAGCATCAGCCATCATTTCGCTATTGCCGCCTTTTCTCGGGCTACCGGTGAGAACCAGAATATTTTTGCTCATAAAGATCGCTCCTTTAAATTTACTGGAATTTACTTCCTGTGTGTTCTATTATATAATGTTATTTAATTATTTTGAAGTACGCACATTTACCTTCCGTACTGCCATAAAAGAGACTAAGTCACAAAAAAATCTTCCTTTTTGACTTGAATAGTTAAATTCCTATTCGAGCCATTGAGGAAGATTTTTTTCTGTACTTTTGATTCTGAATTGCTCTGCTTAATTATTACTAAGCACTGTGATATAGTGCTGATGACTTAGGCCTACATGGCCCAGGACCATAGCCAGTTAAAGGCCATACCTTCGATGGTTTCCCAGGGCTTTTGAATAAGTTCCTCATCACCAAGTACACCGCCCATTTCGGCTTTCTTAACCGACCAGGGAGTAAGGACCTGCTGAGCGCTTAAGCCGGGTATCTGACTGCTGACAGGCAGCGGTGGCAGCGGTCTGGCTTTAATGTTTTTATCATACCAGCCGTATTTCATTACCGCATCCACCATTGCCCGGACATTTTGCGGTTTGGAGTTTCCTGGCAGATAGCAACCGCCACCCATCATATAACCGCCGCCTGCGCCGGCTTTTTCGCATAATAGTTTAACCCGGGCATCAATTTCTTCCGGTGTGCCCAGAATAAACATCCGGCTGAGAATACCGCCGGCAATACAAACATGGTGGCCAATATCTGCTTTAGCCTGGAAGATATCTGCCTGATCATCAATATCGCAGATTACCGAACCCTTTGGCAGCTCCAGCACATGATGCCAATGTTTGCTCCAGTCACCTTCCATATATATTCTTACCTTATGGCCGGAAGCAATAATCATTTCCAGTGTTTTCTTAAACGATGGCCAATAGAAGGTATCGAATTGTTTCGGGGATATGAACGTGGGTTTATGAGTAGGCACAAATATCGGATACCGGCGCAGCGGATCTGCGGTCGAGAGCGCAAAGCGGGCCATAATGGGGGCTAGTACTTCGCAAGCCTCAAGTACTTTATCAGGCTGGCGGCGAATATCACGCAGCACTCCGGTCAAACCACGCAGCACATCACCAAGCGCATCAAAGGGGGCGACAAATGCTCCGGTCATAGGCTGAGGCATGCCGCACTGGTTTTGTAATTGAATAGATCTGTTGCGCATGATCTCAGCAAACGTGCCCTGTGCTAAACCGGCTTTGAGGAAGGCAAAATGAGAACGGGTTGAGCTTTTGTCCATTTCACCCAATACTCTCGGTAAGAATCTTTCCAGCATAAACTCGGCCGGATTGGCAATTAAGGCATCATAGTCATCGGCAAGCATGTACTCAGACTCTACAAACTGGGTGGCTACATGAGGTGCTAAGTCGCGACCGGGAAATTTGTAGGTTTTAACCCCAAGCGCATCATACATTGGTCCCCAGAAACGATTATTCCGCAAGACATCGAATTCGGGAAAATCGCGAATGAAGTCCATCTCACTCTGCAGCCATTTTTGCGGGTTATAGATTACCTCCTGGTTGCTGGCTGTGTAAGATTCTGCAAAATTATTACTGCCGATCGCAATCGGAATCCGGTCAACCGGTTCCAGTGCCATAGCCGCCTGATATCTGCCAAGTCGCTCTTCATATAGCTCTTTTACATCTTTACTCATTTACATCACTCTTTTCTTATAAATTTCTCAAGTATATTCGACCATTCATGCGGCCGTATACTTAAAAGTTAGCCATTCATTAATACCTGATATTACCTATGCCTGGTTTGCGGGAGGACGTAATGGCAGGAGAACCAGGATACCAATAATCGGGCCGGCAGCCATCAGGTACCATACAGTACTGAACGTTCCGGTTAAGTCAATCACACCACCGAGGATAAATGGCCCAATCATCGAGGCAAGCTGAAAGATAAAGTTAGTTATGCCATTTGCAGTGGCTGCCCATTCTTTACCGGCAAATTCGGATACCATGAGACTTAGATGCGGGTTGGCAGCATATGAACAAAATCCATAAACCAAACCAGCAATATTTAACATTGATAATGTCGTTTGCGAACCGAAATAGATAGTTAATGGCGCACTGATGAGATAGGCCGCCATTACGATATACTTACGGTTACCCAGCTTATCTGAAAGCCAGCCTGATATTACAGGCGCAATTACACCGCCGACGCTATACCAGATAAGCACTGTGCCGGCCTCTTTAACAGTAAAGCCAAGGTTTTTAATATACACATTAGCCCAAGTCGCTACCCCTAATTCCATCCACATCAGACAGAAGCCGGCCACGGCCACCAGCACAATATTCCGGTTAGCGAAGAATACCTTAAAGCCGCCAAACATCGACTTTTCACCCTTGGGTTCATCGGAAGTTTTGACCATAAAGTAGATTACTATTCCGAGGATGGCAGTAGCAATTCCGATACCCTGAAAAGCTCCCTGCCAGGAAAACAAGGCATTAAGCGTAGGCACGATATAGTTAGCCAACAGTAACCCGCCAGAGGGAGCTGCCAATAATAGACCAAATGCTGTGCCTCTTTCATGCGGCGGAAACCACTCCATCAACGCGCGCGCGCAACTGGCCATAATTGCGCCAGCCCCCAGACCAGTCACAACCCTTAACGTAAAACCCATATCAAAAGAGGTTATTGAGCCCATTGCCCAGGTTGAGATTCCTTCAAGCACTAAACTGACCCCGAGAATAGTACGCACCCCAAACCGGTCTGCAAGCATTCCCGCCGGTACCTGAGTAATTACATAGCCAATATAAAATGCCATCATATACGCCCCGGCTTGAGACATATTCATCTTTAACACCGGAACAACTACTGGAATGAGCGGCGGCCAAGCAAAACGGGACAGAAAAGTTAAGACAAAGCTGGCAAACATTAAAGCCATAATTACCCAACGATATTGACTGTACTCTTGTTCACGTTCCATACATTCCCCTCCTTATTAAGACCATGTACTAATTATTATGTAGTCGCCTATACGTCTATACATGTTGTATTCTGCATTGTCACTCAATTTCCTTCATGCTATGGTTCAATTTTATAATAATTTTAAACTTTCTAATATTGAACATCAAACTTTGGTTTTTTTCCTAGCAGTTTAGCGTGGGTTCAGGTTTTCCGGAAATGAACTGAGCACAAAATCGCGAAATCTCAGGGTTGCCGGGGAGGCATATCTGTTCTTTATCCAGGATAAGCCGATAGTCCGGTAACAGGCAGGCGAAGAGATGGGTAAAAAGGCCAGCCGGCTGTTGCTAAGTCCTGGCAAGCGGGGGATAATTGCCACACCAAGTCTGGTTTCCACCAGCCCGGCGACAGTTGGGATCTCCTCGCCTTCAAATGTTATATTAGGCGTTAAATGCACCTCCCGGAATAGCTGATCTGTCAGAATCCGCAGACTAAAGTTTTTTTTCAGGGTGATAATTGGTTCAGCGGCGATTTCGGTAAGGGGAATGCTTTTTCGGCTGGCCAGCCGGTGATCGTTAGGCACTACAACAAATAATTCTTCGGTATATAACGGTATCCATTCAGTATCTTCCTTGATTCCTAATGGTGAGGACAGGCACAAATCGATTTCGCCTGAGTTCAATTGCTCCAGCAGTAAGTGCGACGGATTTTGATAGAGTTTAAACTGGATATTTGGGTGTAAGGCGCGGAACCGGCCAAGGAGATCAGGAACAATATGCGCGCCCTGAGAATGTAAAAAGGCCAGTGAAACCGTTCCGTGGTCCGGGTCAATAATATGTTGGATCTCTTCCCTGGCTTCGCGGATTTCCTGCATAGCCTGGTCAGCGTGCTTATAAAAGATTTTTCCAAATCGGTTTAAGATAACATTTTTACCCCGGCGGTCGAATAAAGGGACACCAAGTTCCTCTTCCAGCTTGGCGATAGAGCGGCTTAATGCCGGTTGGGAAATGGAAAGTTGACCGGCTGCCCGCGTGAAATGCTGTAACCGGGCAACTGTAAAAAAGTATTCCAGTTGATGCCATTCCATGATTGTAACCACCTTTTTAACTAGGCTATTGGGTCATATATGGCTAATCATAACCTGAGGGCCAGACAACGTCAACTAACCGGTGCCAATGCTGTTATGATCTAAAATGCATCGGTTTCATTAATATGATGCATTGGACAGATGTCAGGCCGGCAGTTATTATAAGAAGAAGAAATTCAGCTACTGTCGGGGGAGAGAAAAATAACATGCAGTTTATTCAAACAAAAAATCAAATTTCCTGGCAAACCATTTCATCCTTGTTTTTAGGAAGCTTTGTGACTTTTGCCTGCCTATATTGTACGCAGCCGCTCATTCCGCTGTTTTCAGAGCAGTTTCAGGTGAGCCCGGCGGCAGCCAGTCTGTCTGTTTCATTGGCAACAGGGTTTATGGCTGCTTTTATGCTTATTGCTGCCTGGATCTCTGATGCCAAAGGACGCAAGGTAATTATGGGAATATCCTTGCTGTCCACCGCTGTGCTGCAAATCTTTATCGGTTTTAGTACGAATTTTACCTGGCTGCTGGTATTGCGGGCCATACAGGGAATGATGGTTGCAGGTTTTCCTGCCATAGCCATGGCTTATATTGCGGAAGAGTTTGATCCTGCCACCAGTGGCCTGGTCATGGGAATCTATATTAGCGGCAATTCTATCGGCGGTTTAACCGGGCGCATGGTTGTCGGTGCTGTGACCGATTTTTTTTCCTGGCAGAATGCATTACTTACTATTGGTATAATCAGTTTGGCTGCAGCAATGTGGTTTTGGTTAAAGTTGCCCGCTTCGCGCAATTTCTCTCCCCGACCCAGAGCTGTTCCAGCGATAATTGGCGTAATGTGGAACACGGTACGAAAGCCGCAATTGTTACTGCTCTACCTGATTGGTTTTTTGGTAATGGGTAGCTTTGTAACTGTTTACAATTATATAGGCTATCCGTTAATGGCGCCGCCTTATAGCTTAAGTCACACGGTTGTTGGCCTTATCTTTGTCATTTATCTGGTTGGAACCTTTAGCTCAACCTGGCTGGGGAGTCTTGCCATTACTGCCGGCAGACCCAGGGTACTATTATTGGCTATTTGTATCATGGCAGCAGGCTGTCTGATTACATTAGGCGCTAGTCTTCTCCTGAAAATTGCCGGTATAGCTGTTTTCACGTTTGGCTTTTTCGGCTGCTATTCTGTGGTTAGCAGCTGGGTAGGGCAGTGCGCAGGTAACGATAAGGCATCGGCTTCTTCTCTGTATTTGTTCTTTCATTATACAGGCGCAAGTGTTATTGGCGCCTGGGGCGGGAATTTCCTTGACGAATATGGCTGGAACGGCATAGTGGCACTTACTGTCATAGCATTACTGCTGGCACTGGCGTTGTTGGCTGCACTGCTTTTATATACCAGGAGAAGGGAATGCCTTATCACCCCGTAAGTATCCTGATCATATTAAAATTCACTTTGATGTGAGACGATTTGGAAGTCTTTTATCTTAAATTTTTCCAGGCAGGACTTGTGAATAAGGTTGGCGAGAGTCTTATAAATAGGGACTTAATGAGACTTTCCGAGCAAGTTGCGATAGGATTGGCTGAGCTTCATCCCTGTGCTCGTTTGCAACATTGCCTGCCAAGCTCTGCTACAACCATTTGTTGATATTAGCAAAATGGTTGGTAGCAGCTTAAAGGAATATGAGACGGACAACCTCCTGGATTTATAAAAGCCTTAAAGCGTTGAATGAAATAGAACTCCTGCAAATTTTTGTAATTTGGCAGGAGTTCTGCACTTATATGGTAAATGAATTAGAAGTCTAGGAGGTATGTATATGCTGTATTATTTGACTGTTGGGCTGACGATAATCTCAAGTATACTATATCATGTATTTCTAAAAGTAACCCCGGCCAATGTAAATCCCCTGATTTCCCTTTCGGTTACCTATTTAACAGCCAGTCTTGTAACTTTATTGTTGCTTCCTCTTTATCCAGGTGATAAGCTGATTTCTTATATCGAAAGCTTGAGGGAGTTAAACTGGGCTAGTTATGCGTTGGGAATTGCCATTGTCGGTCTGGAAGTGGGAACCTTGTTGGCCTATCGCGCCGGCTGGAATATAAGCTTGTTTAATATTGTGGCAAGCACTACGGTTACGGTATTATTAATCCCTGTTGGATTATTGTACTTTAAAGAGAGTCTGACAAATACCACGATAGTTGGACTGGTGTTTTGTCTTATTGGACTTATTCTTATTAACTATAAAGTATAAGTTCATGGGCTAACAGTAGGAGGTATATAGAATGAGTGAAATTGAAAAATTGGTTTTAGTTGATGGTCATAATCTTTTGTTTAGAATGTTTTATGGTGTACCTGCTAGGATGCGTTCAAGAGACGGCAAATTATTAAATGCAGTGATTGGTTTCATGGGCGCGATATTAAAGTATATTAAATTATTTGAATCTGATTATTTTCTAATAATATTTGATAGTGAACAGCCGACGCGTAGGAATGCAGCATATGAAGAATATAAGAAGAACAG
>NZ_DATMXX010000304.1:0-6604 GCF_035561255.1 Sporomusa sp.
GGATATAGGAGGTTTGCAATTTTTATGAGATCATTTGAACCACGTGAAGTTATTAAAAAAAAACTTATTGAGTTAGCGAAAAATGGAAAAATGACGTGTGCCGAGGCTCATCAGTTAGCCGAGTCAGAGGGCGTGTCACTAATAATTATCGGCGAGGTGGCTGAAGAAGCCGGGGTAAAAATTTGTGATTGCCAGCTAGGCTGTTTTGGTAAGTATAAGGAGCGCTAATGATGGAGTATTTTAATTGCATATCTCTAAAAGAGGCAGAACGATTGATATTGAACGAGTTAGCTGGGCTTATAGTGGGGAGCGAACAAGTATCTTTGGTCGATTCTTTAGGCCGCATCGCGGCAGGAGACGTTGTTAGCAAAGAAGATTTACCGCCGTTTAGCCGGTCGACTGTTGATGGTTTTGCAGTACGTGGCATGGATTCGTTTGGGGCAGGCGAAGGTGTGCCGGCATTATTTGATATTGTGGGCGAAGTGGTTATGGGGGAGCAGACCTTTATTCAGCTAAAACCTGGACAGGCTGTGACTATACCAACTGGTGGTATGTTGCCGATTGGGGCAGATGCTGTCGTTATGATAGAACATGTAGAACGGCCTGATAAGGATAATCTACTAGTTCTAAAGGCGGTTGCACCAGGAGAGAATGTAGTTCTTAAAGGTGAAGATATCAGTATAGGACGCCAACTCCTGAGCCAGGGGCGAAAAATTTTTCCGCAGGATATTGGGGCGCTGGCTGCCTGTGGCTGTGTGGTTGTGCCAGTACGCCAGAAACCTGAGGTCGTAATTATATCCACCGGCGATGAGGTGGTCGATATAGAGTGTACCCCGGTAAGTGGTCAAATTCGTGATATTAATTCTTATGCGTTGGCGGCAATGCTCGAAGATAACGGGTGTATAGTTAGGCGTTATGGAATAGTAAAAGACCAATATGAGGAATTATTAGCGGCATTATCGCAGGCGGTACTGTGTTGCAATATGGTCATTGTATCAGGCGGTAGTTCAGTTGGAGTTAGGGATCATACTGTCCGAGTCATTAAAGAGTTGGGAAAATCTAATGTATTATTTCACGGGGTGGCAGTAAAACCCGGTAAACCCACTATTTTTGGCATGGTTGGAAAAGTGCCGGTATTTGGTTTGCCAGGGCATCCAGTGGCCGCGATGACTGTTTTTGGTCAAATAGTGAAACCCGCAATCCAAATTCTCCTTGGTCAGGCTATTAGAGATATTTATACTATACCGGCCCGGCTGTCGCGCAGTATGGCTTCGGTACCGGGCAGAGATGATTTTATTAGAGTGCAGTTAATTAAGAAGTCTAACGAATATTGGGCAGAACCGGTTCTGGGAAAATCAGGTTTAATTAGTACTATGTCTGCGGCTGATGGCATCGTACATATTCCGGCTGATAAAGGTGGCTTATACAGTGAGGAAATGGTACAAGTGGAGCTTATTACAAAACAGTAAGGAGGAGGCAGTTTGAATAAAGTTAAAGCGTATTTAGAGTGCCTGCCACGGAAGCAAGCTGAAAAGTTATGGTGGGAAAAGCTTGACGCTGTGGATTATTTTACTAGTTTCCCAGTGCAGGAGGTTAGTATCAGTGATGCATTAGGGCGGGTAACTGCGCAGTGTGTATACGCCAGGCAGTCAGTGCCGCATTATAATGGTTCGGCAATGGACGGAATTGCGGTAAGGGCACAGGATACCTTTGGCGCCGGCGAAACTACCCCGAAAAAATTGCTTGTGCTGAAGGCTGGTGAGCCGTTTGTAGATGCAGGCTGCTATATTATAGACACTGGTGATTTGATGCCGGCAGGTACTAATGCGGTCATAATGGTTGAGGATGTACATTTGTCAGAGGGATATGCTGATATTATTGCGGCAGCTGCGCCGTGGCAGCATGTCCGCGTTATTGGTGAAGATATTGTGGCTAATGAAATGGTACTGCCGGAACATCATGTTATTACTCCATCAGATATTGCGGCTTTACTGGCAGCCGGACTGGATAATGTGGAAGTTGTCGCTAAGCCTAAAGTAACGGTTATTCCTACTGGCAGTGAATTAGTGGCGACTCATCAGGAGCTTACGCCAGGGGCTATTTTAGATGTTAATTCCCATATGTTGTGCGCGGCTGTAGCCACTTGGGGCGGCGAGCCGAAGCGTCATGAGATCGTTTATGATGATTATCAAAAGATTAAAACAGCTATTGCTGATAGTTTAAAAGTCAGTGATATGGTCATTACTAATGCCGGAACCTCAGCTGGTACGGAAGACTTTACTGCCGATATACTCTCAGAGCTGGGTGAGGTGTTGGTACATGGGGTGGCAATTAAACCAGGTAAACCGGTAGTATTAGCCATCTGCCAGGGAAAACCGGTTATCGGGCTTCCCGGATATCCGGTATCAGCGATGCTGACAGCGGAACTATTTGTTCGTAGTGTGCTGTGTGCCAGGCAGAAACTGCCTCAACCGGAGGTTGCAACAGTGGCGGCAACTATGTCCAGACAAGTTTACTCGCATATTGGTGTGGAAGAATATGTTAGGGTGTCACTAGGCGAAGTTCAGGGGAAAACTGTCGCTGCGCCGTTAGGACGCGGCGCTGGTTTAATAAGCTCATTAACCAAGGCTCAGGGGATGCTTGCTATTGCTGAGTCTAGAGATGGCTTGTCAGCGGGAACCGTTGCAGAGGTTAAGCTATTTGGCAGACAACAGGCCAGTAAAAATATATTATCGGTAGGCAGTCATGACCTTGCAATCGAGATTCTGGGCGTATTTTTACGGCGGCAGGCTGACTTTTCGTTGTCTTGTGCTAACGTTGGCAGTATGGGCGGTATTATGGCAATACGTAACAATGAGGCGCATATTGCGGGGATACATATGCTTGATGAAAAGACTGGTGAATTTAATGTGCCCTATGTAAACCGCTATTTAAAAAATAATGAATCTTGGCGCTTGGTGCATTTAGCCATGCGAGATCAAGGGCTAATGGTTCTGCCAGGTAATCCCAAGGGTATTCAGGGACTGTGTGATTTAGTGCGCTCAGATATTGAATACGTCAATCGCCAGCGGGGCGCTGGCACGCGAATGCTGCTGGATTACCAGCTGCAAAGAATGGGTATCGAGTCTAGTAAAATAGCTGGTTATGATAAAGAGGTAGGCACTCATATGGCAGTAGCTGCCACCATTGCGGGAGGTGCTGCTGATGCCGGTATGGGCATACGGGCCGCAGCTAAAGCGCTTGGGCTGGATTTTATTCCGGTAGCGCAGGAGCGGTATGATCTTATTCTAAATTTTTCGCCTGAAGATGAAAGGCCTGCGTTAATTATAAAGATTTTACAGTCGCCAGAGTTTCAGCAGCAGGTTGAGGCGCTGGGCGGGTATGATTTGACGGATGCAGGAAAATTGATGGCTCTGAGTTGATAATGGGAAAGTGTATAGAAAATGATCACTGAAAAATACATATAGTTCTTCGAATCCGCTGGTCTAAAGCTTGAATGCTATGACTGCCGGATCTTTAGGGTATAGCAGGAAACCGCTTATGCCTCCCACTGCGGAAAGGAGAAATGTCAGGACATACAAGGACCTGCATTGCTATATTTTCGGCAATGCAGGTCCTTTATAATTGAGGAAGGGAGAGAACAGTTGCTATTCAATTATGAGGGGGAGTGGCTATTTGGTTAATCAGGAGATTGGAATTATGGGAATAGCTGATGTAAAGGCAGCTGGATAATGGTAGAAAAAGTATAAAATAAGGAATGGGAGAGATATAAGAGATGAATAAAATGAATAGTAGAAGTTTGCTTGCAGTACTACTTATTGGTTTAATGATAAGTTTAGCAGGTTGTGGAGCAAAGCCTGCCGAGGCTCCTAAAGAAGCCGCAAAACCGCTGGTTCAGGATGTAATACTTGCTACTACTACGAGTACACAAGATAGTGGCCTTTTGGATGTGCTTATTCCTGCTTTTGAGCAAAAGACAGGCTATAAAGTAAAAACGATTGCCGTTGGTACTGGTCAAGCCTTGGCTATGGGGGAAAAGGGTGAAGCAGATGTACTTTTGGTGCATGCGCCGGATGCTGAGAAAAAAGTGGTTGCTGGTGGTGCGGCTATTAATCGCCTGATGGTTATGCATAATGATTTTATTATCGTCGGGGCTGCTGCTGATGCGGCACATAGTAAAGGTCAGACGGTTACTGCAGCGATGGCAGCTATCGCTAAAGCGCAGGCACCGTTTATTTCGCGTGGCGACAAGTCCGGTACTCATCAGATGGAACTAAAGCTCTGGAAGCAGGCCAATGTATCGCCAGAGGGGACTTGGTACCAGGAAGTTGGCGCAGGTATGGGGCAAACTTTAAATATTGCAAATGAGAAAAAAGGCTATACCCTGACAGATCGGGCTACCTTTTTAGCACAAAAGAAAAATTTATCGCTAGAGATACTGGTTGAAGGTGATGCGAAACTGTTGAATATTTATCATGTGATGGAAGTTAATCCTGAAAAATTTGCTAAAGTCAATAACGCAGGTGCAAAAGCCTTTAGCGCTTTTATATTATCAAGTGAAGGTCAAGCTTTAATTAGTACTTTTGGTAAAGATAAGTTTGGACAAGCGTTATTTTTTGCAGATGCTGGAAAAACTGAAAAAGATTTTGGATTATAAGAGGATTTAAGTATGGATAGTATTTTTTCAGGGCTGATTCAGGCGCTTTATCTGCTGGTAAATGGTGATGCTGAGGTTTATGAGGTTGCCATTTTGACCATCAAAGTCTCTGGTTTTGCAACTTTACTTAGTGTGGCTATTGGAGTCCCTGTAGGTTTGTGGCTGGCTTTGAAAGAATTCACCGGTAAACGTTTTTTCCTCAGTCTGATTAATTTTGGGATGGGGTTACCGCCAGTGGTCGTGGGCTTATTTGTCAGTTTGTTTTTATGGAGATACGGTCCGCTGGGGATATTGGGCTTAATGTATACGGTCTGGGCGATGATTATTGCCCAGGCCGTTATTGCCAGCCCTATTGTGGCTGGCTTAAGTTTTGCGGCGCTTAGTGGGCTTAATCCTAAATTGCGACTACAGTTACTATCTCTTGGCGCTACAGAGTGGCAGGCTAATTGGCTGTTAATTAAAGAGGCTAAATTAGGTTTATTGGCGGCGGTTATGGCAGGTTTCGGCGGTGTAGTTTCAGAGGTTGGGGCATCGATGATGGTCGGTGGCAATATTAAAGGTCAGACTAGAGTGCTTACTACAGCTACGGTTATGGAAGTAGGCAAAGGCAATTATGATGTCGCCTTGGCACTCAGTTTTGTTTTGTTGATTGTCGTCTATGGGATAGTAGCCTTGTTAACCTATTTGCAAAATAGTGGAAAGAGAGATAGCATATGAGACAAGTAGTGCTGGAGATAGCTGATATTAAAGTTTTTCGTAATAAACGGCAGACTTTAACAATTGAAACATTAGCAATATCTGCAGGTGAGATTGTTGCTATCGTCGGGCCTAACGGTGCAGGTAAAAGCACGCTCTTACAGCTGATTAATATGCATTTGTCGTATAAAACCGGCACAATGATCTTATTTGGAGAAGATGTCGCCAGAGCCGATAAGCATAGTTTGCGTCGGCGCTCTTCGATGGTATTTCAAGAGACAATGCTATTGGATGATACGGTATTTAATAATGTCGCATTAGCATTACGGTTTCGCGGCATGGCTGAGCGGGACATAAAGGGAAAAGTTAATAAGGTATTAGCGGATTTTCATTGTGCCCATTTGGCGACCAGGATGGCACGCAAATTGTCTGGCGGAGAGGCGCAGCGAGTTTGTCTGGCCCGTGCTCTGGTGTATGAACCTGAACTTTTATTATTGGATGAGCCGTTTGCAGCTCTTGATTCGCCGACTCGCAATACCTTATTAGCAGAATTAAGGCTGGTAGCTATTGCACGGGGCACTACGGTCATATTAGTCAGTCATAATTTTAATGATGTTTTGTACTTTGCCGAGAGGGCTGTGGTTTTGCAGGAAGGCTGTATTGTGCAAGACGATTCGCCGGCAGTAATCTTACGGCGCCCGGTGAATGCGATAATTGCTAGTTTAATCGGGATGGACAATATTTTACCCTGCCAAGTGGAAAAGCAGGGTGATGATATTTTTATACAACTGGTTAATGGTGTGCGTTTTGCCTGGATGGGCGAGGTCGTGCCAGTGGCGACGGTCTGCTGCCTTCCGGGAGATGCGCTGTATATATTTGATGAACAATTATCATACCAGTATAATTCATCGATAGTTATGGAAGGTAATGTTTCCAAGATAGTGCCAGGGATCGGAATGTACCGTATTATGGTAGAGACGAAAGGCGTGTCCTTGACAGTGCGTGTTCCACGGGAACAAGTTACCAGCAGAGTATCAATCGGGATGCATCTCAAGATAGCATTTAATCCCATGGAAGCACAGCTTGTATGAAACGTGTTCGGATTGTCTTGTTCCCAAGTCAATAATATTGGAATTGTAGTAATTAGCCATGAAGAAAAATTAATCAGGTGTCTCTGCCCTAAGATCATTAATTTAGTGGAAATTAATAACTTCAGTGCTAGTTGATAATCCAGTGCAATGAGATTATTAA
>NZ_DATMXX010000305.1:0-7961 GCF_035561255.1 Sporomusa sp.
GGGATTATGGAAGGTCTGGGAAAACGTGGTGTGAACGTCGGTGGTGCCCTGCGGCAGCCTTCCGGCGGCCCGACCATGAACGTTAAAGGCACTGCTGCCGGCGGCGGTAATGCCCTGTTGATTCCAATGACCGAGTTCTCTCTCGGCTTAACCGGGGACATCAACGACATTATGAATGCTCATAACCTGGCAATGGTCGCTATGAACGCCCGGATGCAGCATGAGGCTAATTATACAGATGCTGAATTGGCTAAACGTGGCCTGCGGAGACTGGATATCGATCCGAAGAACATCGAAATGGGCTGGGTACTGGACTTTGCCGCCCAAGGCCTGCGTAACATCCTCATCGGGCTTGGCGGCAAGAAAGACGGCTTTATGATGCATTCCAAGTTCGGTATCGCCGTTGGTTCTGAATTAATGGCTATCCTGGCAGTAGCCAAGGATCTGGCCGATATGCGGGAACGCTTCAAACACATCGTGGTTGGCTATGACCGTCAGGGTAATGCCGTGACCACCGGTGACCTCGAAGTCGACGGCGCTATGACTGCCTGGATGCGTAACACCATCAACCCGACCCTCTGTGCCACTGTCGAAGGCCAGCCTTGCTTTGTCCATGCCGGCCCGTTTGCGAACATTGCCATCGGTCAGTCTTCCATCATTGCTGACCGCATTGGCCTGAAATGCTTTGATTATCATGTCACCGAATCCGGTTTTGCTGCCGATATCGGTTTTGAAAAATTCTGGAACGTCAAATGCCGCCTGAGCGGTCTGAAGCCAAACGTCTCGATCTTGGTAGCCACAGTACGTGCACTGAAGATGCATGGTGGCGGCCCAACCGTTGTACCAGGCCGTCCGTTGCCTGATGAATACACCAAGGAAAACTTGGGACTTCTGGAAAAAGGCTGCGAGAACATGGTACACTTGATCAACATGATCAAGAAGTCCGGCATCAAACCGGTTGTTTGCATTAACGCGTTCTACACCGATACCAAAGCAGAACATGCCCTTGTCAAGAGAATCGCCGAGCAGGCAGGTGCCCGCGCCGCAGTATCCGAACACTGGTTAAAGGGTGGCGACGGCGCTCTGGATCTGGCAGATGCTGTAATGGATGCCTGCAAAGAAGAAGTCAAATTTGAATACCTCTATCCGCTGGAAATGCCACTGCGTCAGCGGGTTGAGAAAATCGCCACAGAAGTGTACGGAGCCGATGGTGTCGACTGGGCGCCGCTGGCTGAGGAGAAAGCTAAGAAATTCGAAGCTGATCCTAAGTATGCCGACTATTGCACAATGATGGTAAAATCGCATCTGTCCCTGTCGCATGAGCCGACCTGGAAGGGCGTTCCTAAAGGCTGGAGATTGCCGATCAGAGACGTTCTGGTCTATGGCGGCGCCAAGTTCCTCTGCCCGATGGCCGGAGCGATCAGCCTGATGCCGGGAACCAGCTCTGATCCTGCTTATCGCAGAATAGACGTCGATGTAAAAACAGGTAAGGTTAGCGGCCTGTTCTAAGAAAATTCCCCAAGCAAAGAAAGCCCCGGAACCGGGGCTTTCTTTCTTTAACCCCCAGTGACTCACGGGGACGGTTCTCTTGAGTCTGTCAAAAAGCTATGTTATTATTAGTTTGAGGTGGTAATTATGCCCAGACAAGCTCGGCAAAGCAGTCAGACAGGTATTTATCATATTATATTACGCGGTATCAACCGGCAGATTATTTTTGAAGATGACGAAGACCGGAAAAAAATGATTCGCTGTTTGCAATTATATAAGGAAAAATGCCAATGTGGAATATACGGATATTGCCTGATGGATAACCACATCCATCTACTTCTTAAAGAGGGGAATGACCCTATAGCCAACTTCATAAAAAAGGTTGGCGTTAGCTATGTGGCTTGGTATAATCACAAATATCAGCGGTGCGGGCATTTATTTCAGGACCGGTTTAAGAGCGAAACCATTGATGATGAGCAATACTTATTAACAGTATTGCGTTATATTCACCAAAACCCTGTAAAGGCCGGCCTGGCAGCTGATTTGTCAAAATATCCCTGGAGCAGTTATTCGGAATATACAGGCGACAGTACCCTGGTAGATGCTGATTTTATCATGGGGATTTTTGCCGGCGAACAGGAAAAAGCTGTTATGTACCTGAAAACATATATGGCTGAACAGGGTGAGGCTACCTGCATTGAAATAGATGACTCTGCAAAACCAACCGATAAACAGGCACAGCTGTTGATCCAGGAATATGTAGGTGCCAATACACTGGCAGAACTGCTAGTCATGGACAAGCAAAAACGTAATGAGGTCTTGCAAAAAATAAAGAAATTAAACGGGATATCGACATGGCAAATTGCGAGAATAACCGGCATAAGCCAAAGCGTTATTGCCCGGGCCTGACTCACGAGAACCGTCCCCGTGAGTCAAAGTGAGTCACCCGTGAGTCAAAGTGATGGAGGGAAGTATGTTAGGAAAATGGTTGTCCGGGCTTATGAGTGTTGATTTGCCGGAACCTCGTTCAGCAGCCGCTGCGGTTGAGCTTTTAGCAGTACAGAAGATTTATGTAACAGGGGCTGGTGAGTTTGCGGCATTAAAAGGTATCGATCTGCAGGTAGCAGGCGGTGAGTTTGTTGCCGTTGTGGGCAAATCAGGCAGCGGTAAATCTACACTTATTAATATGATTACAGGCATTGACCGGCCTACCAGCGGTGAGGTATGGATCGCAGGCATGCCGGTACATACGCTGACTGAAAATCAGATTGCTGTTTGGCGGGGCCGGACGGTTGGGGTTGTATTTCAGTTCTTTCAATTGTTGCCGACCTTGACGGTTTTGGAGAATGTTATGCTGCCAATGGATTTTTGCAACATGTATGACAGAATGGAGAGACCACGGCAGGCGCTTAAACTGCTGGATATGGTCGGGGTTAGTGAACAGGCCCATAAGCTGCCTGCTAACTTATCAGGAGGCCAGCAGCAGCGGGTGGCTATTGCCCGGTCTTTGGCCAATGACCCGCCACTGCTGGTAGCCGACGAACCGACAGGAAATCTTGATAGTAAGACGGCAACCCTTGTTATTGACCTGTTTAAAGAGCTGGCTGCCCAGGGAAAAACTATTCTGATGGTAACCCATGATAATGATTTAGCTAGCCGGAGCAGCCGGATCGTGACAGTCTATGATGGCCAGATCATGACCCCTGGGGTGGAGCGTGATGACAATGCTTGACTATGCGCTGGTTTCGCCACGCTGGCGCAAGGTGTTGGCTGATTTATGGGGCAATAAGCTGCGAACATTGCTTGTTGTCCTTTCAATCACCGTCGGAGTTTTTTCGGTAGGGATGGTCTATAGTTCTTATCTGATGTTTGCCAGGGATTTGGCTTTGAGCTGGCAGTCGGCAGCACCGGCCAGTGCCAGTGTGTACGCTGATCCGTTTGACCAGGAACTGGTGGACAGTATCCGCAGTTTGCGCGGCGTTAAAGAGGCTGAAGGGCGGCGCAATGTCGATTTGCGGGTTCTTACGGCCGGCGGGGAATGGCGGCAAATGTTTTTGATAGCCATTCCTGACTACCAGAAACAAAAGGTAAACCTTGTTAGAAGTGAAAGTGGTGCGTGGCCCCCCAGTGATGGTGACGTTTTGCTGGAGCGTTCTTCGCTGGCTGAGCTTGGGGTAAAAACAGGCGGCAGTATTCAGGTGGAAACAGCCGCCGGGCGTAAGCGCATCCTTAAAGTCACCGGCGTAGTGTATGATTCCAGTCAAACCCCCAGCATGTTTAGCGGCCGTTCGTATGGCTACATCAATATGGACACCCTGGAGAAACTTGATGAAGAGCGGCGCCTTGACCAGGTGAATTTCGTGGTTGAGCCATGGGTTCTGCAGGGTAAAGAGACTGCACCTATTGAGGCTGTAGGGCGACGGGCCTGGAGTAAGCTGGAACAGGGTGACACAACCGTGTTCTGGCTGCAGGTAAATAAACCCGGGGAGCATCAACTGCAGGGGATCATTAACGCATTGATTATGCTGCTAACGGTGCTTGGGGTATTATCACTGTTATTAGGAACTTTTTTGTTGGTTAATACAGTATCCGCTATTCTGACACAGCAGGTGCGTCAGATAGGGATCATGAAGGCTGTTGGGGCACGGCGCAATCAAATTTTTCGCATGTATCTATTATTAGTGGGTGCATATGGCGTACTGGCTCTGGTGGTTGCCGCCCCGCTCGGGGCATTGGCAGCCAACGCTGTAACCGGGTTTATGGCCCAGGTATTTAACTTTAATTCCGGCGGGTTGGAATTGCCGCCCCAAGTACTGCTGCTGGAGGCAACGGCAGCAATTATGGTGCCGGTCCTTGCAGCTATCTGGCCCATATGGCGCGGTACAGGCATAACTGTCCGCGAGGCAGTCAGTGATTATGGCCTTGGCAGTGTGGCTCCCAAAGGACGGATGGATATCTGGATTGACAGACTGCTGGCGCGGCTGGACCGCTTGCCCAGGCCTGTGCTGCTTTCCCTGAGAAATACCTTTCGCCGTAAATGGCGCCTGGCGCTGACTTTGTTGACCTTAACCGTGGCGGGAACGGTGTTTATGGCTGTTTTCTCTATTCGGTCTTCGCTATATTCTACGCTGGATGATGCCTTTGACTATTTCCATTATGATGTGTCTGTCGGGTTTACCGAGAATTACCGGGCAACAAGAATTGAACATGAGGTGCTTAAGGTGCCTGGTGTCAAGGCTGCTGAGTCTTGGGGGTTTTCATCAGGACGGATACTCCGGGATGACCGTAAACAGTCAGAGGATGATGCCAGTAAAAATGTGTTTATTCTGGCCCCGCCGGTTAGTACTACGATGATTCAACCCAGGATTATTGAAGGGCGCTGGCTGGTGGAGCAAGATGAAAGTGCCCTGGTCGTTAATACCGAGACCCTGAAGGATAGTCCCCAACTGCAAGTAGGCAGCCCGGCGGTCATTAAGATCGGTACCCGCAAGCTGAGGTTTACGGTAGTCGGTATAGTCAAAAGCACCTTAACCGGCCCGATTGTATATGCTCCCTATCCCTGGTTTACAGGCGCTATTCAGGAAGCGGGCGGCGCCAGGTCTGTTCAGATTGTTGCTCAATCGGCCGACCCCAGGGAACAAATCAACTTAGGCCGGAAGCTGGAAGAGCATTTGAAGAAAAATAACCTGCGGGTTCAAAATGTTGACATTACCTGGGATCAGAAACAACGGATCAGGTCACAGTTTGATATATTGACAGTCTTCTTGTTATTGATGGCGGTATTATTAGCTGTTGTCGGCGCTTTGGGGCTGATGGGCACAATGGGGATAAATGTACTGGAACGAACACGGGAGATCGGGATAATGCGAGCCATTGGCGCGTCCGGGGTGGCTATTGGCAAGGTTTTTGTCGTTGAGGCATTATGTATTGGGATATTAAGCTGGCTGTTAGGGGCTATTTTGGCGCTGCCGGTGGCAATGTTGCTTAGCTATCAGGTAGGAGTACTATTTCTCCAGAGCCCACTGGCGTTTTCATTTAGTTTTCTTGGGGTGGGGATTTGGCTGGTGCTTTCGACCCTGCTGTCAGTACTGGCCAGTTTAATGCCGGCATGGAATGCTGCCAGGCTGAGTGTGCGGGAAGTATTGAGTTATGAGTGACCAGGCCAGATTAGCATAAGATCAAGGTGAAGTGAGGAGAAAAGCGGATGAAATCAAAGGGATGGCTGCCGGTGCTGATCGCTGTTATTGCTGTGGTATTGGTTGCAGGCGGGTGGTGGTTCTATAATGGGCGTCAAGGGGAGAAAAAGGAATTAGAGCCTGTTAAGGCTGATAACCGGGTATTGTCAGAGGGGATTATTTTTCCTGTACGTTATGCGCAGATGGTTATGCCGGTAGATGGCACGATTGGTGAGGTTTTAGTCAAGGAGGGCGATACGGTCACAGCCGGGCAGTCTCTGATCCGGCTGGTGCGGCAGGATTACCAGGCCCGGGTTGGCAGTACCGGCGCCGATATCAGTCGTGCTGCGGCTGCTGTCGAGCAGGCAAGAATTAATCTGGCCGATGCTGTCCGTGAACTGGAGCGGCAAAAGCGCCTTGAAGCAGCCGGGGCTACCTCCAGGCAACAGGTTGATCAGGCTAAAACGGCAGCAGACAGAAATCAAGCGGCACTAGCACAGGCTCAAGCCGAGCTAAAAACCCAGGAAGCCCGGTTAGTCGAGGCTGAAGGACTGCTTGACAAGACCGAACTCAAAGCAGTCATCAGCGGTACGGTGGCATTTTTGGATGTTAAAGTAGGCGAGCATGCCAGTATCGGTACAGTTCTAGTGAGAATTGCCGATGAAAGCGAATGGGAGATTCGCAGCGATGATTTAACTGAACTCACAATAGCTAAGGTCAAGAAAGGTGATCAGGTAGCCCTAACCTTTGACGGCATACCCGGCTTAGACCTAGCAGGAAAAGTAAAGTCTATCAGAGCCTATGGTGAGAAAAAACGGGGCGATATTACCTACACTGTCACGATTGCTCCTGAGCGCTGGGACGAGCGTCTGCGCTGGAATATGACAGCCCAGCTTGCCATCACACCATCCGGACTGTGACTCAGGGGGACGGTTCTCTTGAGTCAGGGAATATAATACTTTGTTTGAAGTGAACAAGAATTTGCGGAATACCTGCATCAATTGAGAACCCCCTAGCAGCTTAAGCTGCCAGGGGGTTCTTGTTACTTTATAGAGTGGTATCATTGGCGACTAGTTGTTTCGCTGGGGTATTATAGCCTTTTTCACCATAAGGCTGCAGGGTGTTAAGCCATTTCTCCTCCAATTCGGCGACAGCTTTACGCCAGTTATCTTTTACTATCTTTTCAGGATTGATGCTTTCAAGCACTTCGAAAGTAAATGCGTCTGAACCGTATAAATTCCAGTCTTCCTGCAGTGCTTTGTTGCGATGAGAGTTAACGTTTAACTGAAAGCGATTGCTGTTAAATTTTCCGGGTAAGTCCATGCTGCTGCCGACGAAGAGCTTGCCGGTTATCGTGTTCTTTATCTGATATACACCCATCGGACGGGGTGTCTCTTTATAGGCTAGTTTTATTTCTTTACGTTTATCCAGTTTTTCCAGCTCCTTTATCTTTTCTAAGGTAGAATCCAGTATGAACTGCCGTCCTGGGTTCGATCCATGAAACCATATTCGATTAAATAACGGCGCAACAGCACATAGTCGTTGTAGAAGGGTTTCAAAATGCCATTTACTTCTTTTTCAGTATAGGTTTTTGTTGCCTCGAATTTTTTGACAAGATGCCTTAAAATGGCGACTCGTTTCTTTTCTTTAAGAGGAAATGAGCCAAGAGGGCCGTTAAGGCCTTGCGGAAAGCAGGCAGCTAATATCTCTGCATTTTCCTGCTCGGTAATAGCAAATCTGTCGTCTATATTCCTGGAATTACGTGGAATATTGATAAAGTTATTCTTTTTGGGAACTTGCTCTCCCAGCAGCTCCATAATAGCCAAAAACACTTTTGCTTGCTTTTGTTTCTCTCTTAGCGTGAAGCGGTGATTACGAATTGTGGAGGTACTGCTGGTACCGAGCGCCTTTGCTATCTCGTTATCACTTTGACCTCGGTAAAAGAGCTCAAGAATGGTTTTTTGATGGTCTGTCAGACCAGTTAACCTTTTATCAAGGTTCAGCAGATAGTCGAAAGCGGAGTTATGGTTTTGTTCAATATGGATCTGGATATATTTTTTAGCTTCATACAATTTCGTATCATGCGGATAAATGACCCCATTACTGAAACTTTGCCCGCAAATGAGGCAGGTAAACTCATCACTATTTTGGTGATAGACGTAACCCTGCTTTATTTCAGACAGCGATGCCTGCCAAAACAGTTCAGATATATCATGCATTATAAACACCTCGTTATATTGTTTGCTGCCTACGTAGATATTATAAGCGAATATCTAAAATAATTCAAGACGTTAGTAT
>NZ_DATMXX010000306.1:0-4722 GCF_035561255.1 Sporomusa sp.
ATATTATGTAATATAACGTAGTAAGGGCGCATGATAAAAATAATGAGTATTGATTCTGATCGAGATTGTTGTCATGAGCACAAGAAGTGTTCGAAGTGTCGGTATGAATTTCCTCACAGGTGCCCTGAATGTCAGTGGAAATGCAAACCAGATTGTTATCAGTGTCCTAAATGTGACTACTGGTTTGATGATGAATGTCGCTGTCCTAAGTGTCACCATATATTTAAGCATGATTGGTGTTTTGTTATTTAACGTCCTGCGGGACGTTTTTCTTTTATCCTAACGGCGGTGAGTTCCTGGCTGAAGTAACCTGTTCAGACTCAGAGTGCCAAAACTGATCATGGGAAAATAGTTAAATAATACGCCGAGGCCTTACAATAACCGTCATACCTATTACTGCATACATTGCATTATCAATTAAAATTGGGAGCGTGGCGTGATGATGATGTTTATTAATAGGCTATACATTGCTTTGGTGATCGGGATTATATCTTACTGTGCATATGGGTTTGCACAGGTATTAGGTGCATGCCAGAGGTTGTAAGGAAGGTGTTGCGCGGAACAAGATAGATATACCATAGTTAGCAGAAAGCTAGTCCGTTTGACCAATTAAAGCAGGGTCAACAAATTCTATCTGCATGAACCAGACGGCACACTGATGGTATATCGCGATTCAAAATAGAGTGTGGCAGGGTTGAACTGTACAGCTCAGAGGATGGAGTAATAGTAAGTCCTCAAAATCCATTTACAAACGGCGAGCCAGCCGCTATCCAGCAGATTAACGACGTTCTGGGCTGGCGCCGGGTATTAGTACCGGCTGCTCTCATCGGATGGATCATCGATGCCGAAGTGGCGGCAATACGAAAAATGCAGGCGGCGACTAATCTGCCGGGTCTGCATCAGTAACAAGAACCGCGGATGAAAAATATATTGACAATAAGAGGAGGAATTAATTATGGATAAATATTTTTATGACCTGGCGAAACAGGCAGCGGCGATAGCCAATGAAGGCTTTGGTGACATTATCAAACCGGAGTGGATTTATTGTCAATGGTGCCACGAAACGGGCGGCTTCGACTCTAAACTGGCAATCGAATACCACAACCTTGGCGGTTTAACGCAGGTTACACCCAATGATACGCCGCAGCCAGACGGAGATTACTACTACAAACAGTTTGACAGTTATGAGGCCTACGCCGAATATTTCGGAAAATACCTCCGGTACTACGAAGAAGACGGCCTGTATGATGCCACCTGCATTGATGACTATATTGTCGCGCTTAAGCATGGCGGCTATTTTGGGGACACGCTGGAAAACTATCTATCCAGTGTTAAGGGGATTTATGCTGCAAATTTTAATTTAGAAAATAACGATAAAGAGGTGAAATCTGCGCCTGCTGAGATTGTTTTAATCCGCGCCGACGAATCAGGAGTATATGCGTTGTCGGATGAATTAACCTTTGATGACGTAGAAACTATCTTGGTTAACGGCGAACCTGTTAAAGAAGGCCGATATGCTATTGTAGCTGATAATACCGCTGTTGATATTTTTGATGCCAAAGACAACTCGGTTGTTCCAGTATCATATTTTACCGTCCAGGCTCCAACAGTACAGGCTGCAGCTGTGGATGTGGCCAAACGAATAAATGATAAAGATCCAGCATTACCGCCTGAGGCTTTGGCTGACTCCGATCGGATGGCGGTACTTCGCAGAAATTAACTTCGCTATTATCAGCAGTACACTAATAATCATACTTCGTATGGTCAGTGCCGCCAACGGTTGGAGATCACCTAATCCTAACTTTCCTAGAACCGGGGCAATACCCCAAAACACCATTGCGATACCTGCAAATATATAATCGCTCAACTGGCATCATCCTCTCGTGGTGAGTCTTGCATATAGTACTATAAGTTAGTAATTTGTCTAGCTGTAGTTAGTCGCTTCATCCTTCGAGCGGGGACGGGTTTTTATGTATTAATGGGGCTATTAGCTTTATGTCTCAATTCTCGAATGACTACTGTTCCAAATTAATTATTGTCAGCATATTATGCAATATAATGCGATTAAGGGAGGACGCAACGTGGATATATTCTGTCGAGAAGTAAAACCATATGAGTGTCTAAATATGAGGCGCGTGCAGTTCTGGCTTAGAATAATGAAAGAGCATTCCTTATTCATGAAGCTAGGATTTGCGTGTTCAGACACCGAGCTTATTTGTAAGGCGGAAGAATTCTATAGTGTTTTTGAAGACCTTGAAAAACAGTCATGTAATATACAGTGCGATGAAGAGTTTATGGCTTTCGTTAGTAGGATTATGGTTGCAGTGAAAAAAATATTTGTCTTTAAACGTCATGTTTTACATCTACTTATTGAATGTCAAATCGGGGGCTATAATTATCCTCTATTAATAGACCATATTTCCCGTGAAGCTATGTACTTTCTGAAACTTCTACAGAAAATACAGGATGGTGACATGAAATATCCTGTTGATTCAATAGTCAGTGACAATGTTTTTTGGCTCAGGCACATGGCAGACCATGCCAGATTTATTGCAGGTTTGCTTGACCCCTCAGAAAGAGGTTTTGTCGAGAAAGCAAATGCTTTTGCAGTTCAGTTTGAGCAATTACAACTTCAAGCTCGTGACCTTGATAGTATGCTATGGCATTTCTGTCCAAACAATGACCTTGTTCGGTTTGAAAAAGATGTAACTAAAGCAACAGTTCAAATTCGAGATTTTAAAGAGGCCGCAAGAGACTTAATCTCATCCTGCAAAGTAATATCTTTGATACCACCGTTACTTGCAGACCATGTACTTCGCGAAGCGGAATACTTCTTAGAGGTTCTTGAACAAATACAACATGACATTCCAAACATGGATGAAAAGATAGTTATATGTGATTTTTAGTCTTAACAAGAGAGTGGGATATTAGAGCAGATTAAAGTTCAGCGGAAATAAAATCGCTGTAAAATTGTGAGATTAACCGCCTTCATCCCTCGGGGTGGGGCGGCTTTTGGTTCTTATTACCAGATTCGTCATATTTTTGTCACATTCTCATGTTAACCTTAAAATAACAAATATTGATGAGTAGTAAGTCCTATTAATAACCAAGGAGTGGGATAACATGATTTTAAAAATAGTACCGGCACAACCTGTTTGCGATTATCACAAGCAAAATATTCGGTATCAATCCAAGGATGTATTAAATAAGAAGAAATCACCTTCATTCGCGAGCGTTTTGGAAAGTACAATAAAATCAAAATATGCCGACATCAAATAGCATTGCAACATATTAATGAAGTTTTATAGATAATAACCGCCTGTCAGGTTCGTCCTGGTGGGCGGCTATGTTATTTGGCTAGTATGATAATAGCATCGAAACTGTTTTAAGGAGTGTGCAGTGTCAGCTGAGATGCATATAAAGAACGCCGGTAAGGTGAAACTGTAGGGCAATTTGTTATTGAAGCATCTAAAGGTTTTTAAGCGAAGTATTTTTCAACACAAAAACCATCAATAAATCCAGGTGTATGTTAGCGAATTGCTTAAAGGCACAGGGTTATAATTGATATTGACATATCTGCTAGTGACACAACATTCTCCGTCAAATTTCAAACTATTGAGAGTTATTATAATTCTTAATAACTTTTAAAAGCTCAGATGAAATAGTATTTGGAATTTATTTACATTATTTCATAAAATTAGCAGGAAAATTACCCCTTGACCGCGAATATAATCGCAACAACAAAAACGCAAGGGGTGATTTTTATGACAGAATTACTTAGTATCAAAGATATATCGCAAGAGCTGGGCATTCCGCAAAGCACGTTGCGATATTATCGCGACTTATTTCTGGACTATTTGCCAGCTATGGGCGAAGGGAAAAAGAAACGGTTTTATCCAGAAGCAGTTGAGGTATTTCAAGCTATCGCCAAATGCATGCATCAAAATAAAAGCTCTGATGATATTGCTAATGAGCTAGATAGTCGTTTTACCAGGTTTATTGAGATTGATACAGAACCGCAGGAAAGCAGCGCAACATATTCGCATAATGACGAAACAGGTCAATCTCAGGCATTATCTACAATAAACCAATTTGACGGTTCTACGATAATGGCTGTTATCGCCTCTCAAAACCAAGCTTTACAACAAATTGCAGCAACAATTAGCATGGTTAATGGGCAACAAGAGGAGTTGCATAATCTAAAGCAAGAAGTGTCCAAGCTTGAGGAGCGTATAGAGACAGAACTGACTGATCATTTTCAATTGATAGATGCCCGTTTACGCCAAATTAGAGAAGAGAAAGAAATCGACAAGCCTAAATCATTTTGGCAGCGATTGTTTAGTTGATTGTGAAAAAACCAAATAAGAGGCAGTGAGCTGAGGGTAAAATTACCTGAGCCACTGCCTTTTTTGGTCTTTAAAACAATCTTAATATATGGTAAAAAATGTAAAAATAGCAATTGTTATTACAAATATTGGAAATTAGCGAAATATACTAACTAATAATGGCGGAGAAAAATTAGTTTAAGGCAGTAAAATAGTGTGCCGTGTCGAATTTAGCGGTACTGCAAGGGCAGGCACGGCAAGGGTTGGTTCTTTTTGGTTATTCATTTCGACACACTGTACCTAATAATCTGTCGGTTTTTTACGAAAAGTAATCGTTCTAATTTAGCAGGAAATACAATAATTTACAAGAATGTTTAACAACACTAAAAATTAAAGA
>NZ_DATMXX010000307.1:0-3623 GCF_035561255.1 Sporomusa sp.
ACCTGACAGCACTATTCTTAGATTCGTATAATTGTTCTATTAATTCTGCTTATCTTCTATCGCTTAATCCTATAAGCAGTTTTTCATGGAAAAAGCCTTCCGGCAAAATCGCTGGAAGGCTTGAATTCTCTTATGGTGCGCCCGGCAGGAATCGAACCTGCGCTTCCAGCTCCGGAGGCTGGCGCTCTATCCCCTGAGCTACGGGCGCATTATGTTGTCTTAGCCACGAATAAGATTATAACACACTAATTCCATCATGTCCAATAAAATCAGCATATTTTTTTGGTGACTTCAACAACTATACAATTCTATTTAAGGTCAGTCGGAGTCTGGCAATAAGGACATAGCCTCCATTCGCGCTTGAGTTCTTTGCCACATGAAGTACAAGCAGGTTTTAAGGCAAATCCGCAATAGGGGCATGCTTTAAAATCTTCTTTAACATTACTCGCGCACATCGGGCATTTAATCATTTCTTCCACCGGCACAGCTTCAATATCAATAATATCATCATTGCGGCGCGGTTTCATAGGACGTTTCCGTCCAAGCAAAAGGTATAACGGCAAAAACACAACAAGGGCAGCCAGCGTTCCCACTGACCACAACAGGGCTGTTCCGGTCTCATGCCCCCGCCCCTTAGCATCATTATATACCCAGTACGCGGCAAGCGCAGCAATTAACAGTCCAAAAGTCGCCATCATAGCAACCGCCTCCCAGCAACAATAGTTATGTGTAATTATACCACGCCTTGCCATAGGCTGGCAAAAAAAACTGGGACGGCATTACCCATCCCAGTTTAGCTGTTAACTGCTTATCTCATCCAACGCTTTACCCTTAGTTTCTTCGCCAAATAACCAAACAGCCACCGCAACCACCAGCATAACACCGGTAAACATTGTAAATACCTGCGCAAATCCCTGCGGGCCGGTAATCAGATATCCAACAACCGATGGTGCCAATATCCCGCCAAACCGGCCGACTGCAGCTGCCCAACCTGAACCAAATGCCCGAATCCTTGTTGGATAAAGCTCAGGGGTATAGGTGTAGACAACACCCCAGGCACCAAGATTGAAGAACGACATAAGGCTACCCCAGACGAGCACAATCTCAGCGCTGCCACCTTGGCCGAAAAAATAAGCACTTACAGCACTCAATGCCAAATACATCGCCAGGGTTGCCCTCCGGCCGATGCGGTCAATCAAATATGCCGCACTAAAATAACCCGGCAATTGTGCCAAAGTCATAATTAAGACATATTCAAAGGTTTTAATGACCGAATGCCCCTGCTTGACCATAAGCGATGGCAGCCAGGTAAAAATCCCATAATATGAATAAACAATGCCGAACCAGATTAGCCACAGTATTATGGTTCGCTTAGCGAACTGATCTGTCCAAAGTTCTTTAAAGGCCAGTTTCTGCCCTGCCGGATTCTGCACTGCAGAATCTATGGTTTCAGTCAAATGAGTTATTGGTGGCTCAATACCAGCCGACTGCTCTATTTTAGCAACAATCTCCACAGCCTCAGCCTGGCGGCCTTTATCGATAAGATAACGAATTGATTCCGGTACCCCCATTCTGATAAAAAATACATAGAGTGCAGGTAATGCACCAATAAAAAACGCCATCTGCCAACCAAAGCGGGGAATGACAAGATAAGAAATAAGCGCTGCAGCCAGCCAGCCCAATGCCCAAAAGCTCTCAAGTAAGACAATGAAACGCCCCCGGCTGGCTGGTGGTGAATACTCAGCCATAAGCGTTGCAGCTACCGGCAATTCCCCCCCCAAACCAAAACCCACTAAGAACCTAAACACAAGTAGTGATTCGTAATTCCACGCCAAACCGCACAATCCGGTTGCGATACTATAAATCACCAGCGTAACAGCGAACACCGCTTTCCGTCCAAACCTATCGGCTGCTGAACCAGCCACTACAGCACCAATCGCCATTCCCAAGAGGCCAATACTGCCGATAAACCCCATCTGGGTCGCAGATAACCCCCACTGCTGTGATAAAATCGGTAATACAAAGGCAATAATTCCCGTATCCATAGCATCGAACAGCCATCCTAATCCAGTCAAAACCAACAGTTTGTAATGAAATCGGCTAACCGGTATTTGTTCCAGCCGGCTAATAATTCTCAATAGTTTCACCCCGTCCCCATGTCTTTACATATGTCTTTACATATGTAAAGACATCAATATTATAGCTTATCCTGTATTAAAATGGCAAACTGTTTTTTAAATCGCGCAAAAGTCACTGCAATTACTTTATATGACGAGATAAGGTAAAAAACAAGCTCATATCCTGCTTGATATTTCTACCTTATAAGCCTATTATTAGTAAATAACCATTTTCAATGCAAAAGGAGAAGTTATATGCAGCAAGATCAACCTACGGAACGAATTTTGACAAAACCACTGGCGCTTTTAACCTTAGGGCATCTAATTACCGACTTTGGTCAGGGGGCACTACCGGTTCTGCTGCCGTTTTTAAAAACTGCCTTTAACCTAACCTATACCCAAGTCGGACTCATTGTTCTTGTCCAGAATCTAACCTCTTCAGTGATACAACCAGTGTTTGGCTATCTTACCGATCGTGTCTCACTACCCTGGTTAATCCCGGCTAGCGTACTGCTCGCAGGAATCGGGTTAGCCATCACCGGCTTTATGCCTTCTTACACTACCTTACTGATAGCTGTTGTTATTGGCGGCCTCGGGATTGCCTGTTTTCATCCGCAGGCATCTAAATCTGCTCATCTTCTTAGCAACGCAGCAACTAAAGGTCGCAGCATGGGACTATTCTCAGTGGGAGGCAACCTCGGACTGGCGCTTGGTTCAATTGCCATGTCACTGGCCCTCAACGCCCCGGGTGTGTTAACAAATACCCTTTATTTTATCATTCCTGGTTTAATTATGTCGCTCCTGCTATATCGCAATCTGCGAGAGCTTTCCCCACAAGAACCCGCCCTCCAATCAGCCGCGGCTTCACACGCCACTACTGCGCAAGGCCAGCCACTTAACTACAGTCTGCTGGCAATACTCTTAGGATTTGTATTTATAAGATCTAGCATCCATACCGGATTGACTACTTATATCCCGATGTATTACATCAACTATTTATCAGGTAGTCCGGTATATGCCAGTTATCTCTTAGCCGTTTTCCTGTTCGCCGGGGTCGTCGGCACCTACGTTGGTGCCTCATTAAGCGACCGCTTTGGCCGCAAGACAGTTATTATGGGCTCTATACTCATCACATTGCCATTAATCAGTTTATTCCAATATACTAGCGGTTTTGCAACACTGCTTATACTCGCATTAACCGGATTGGCCCTCATATCGTCATTTGCCACAACGGTAGTGCTGGCCCAGGAAATGATGCCTGGCTATGTCGGCATGGCTTCAGGCCTGACTATTGGCTTTAGCATCGGTCTTGGTGGTGTAGGCGCTACGATTCTGGGCTATATTGCCGACCATTTTGGTGTTCCCAGCGTATTTACTGCGTTATCAGTATTACCAATCGCCGGACTGGCGCTCGCCTCATTTTTGCCAGGCAAGCTATTTAAACGTTAGGAATGATACTTGAAACGCCAAGGAACATCATCCAGCATCCACATCCTTGAAATTATT
>NZ_DATMXX010000308.1:0-12738 GCF_035561255.1 Sporomusa sp.
GTAATTAAATAAGCGGATATTGTGAGGGATGAGCATGTAGCTTAGTGTTTCCAGTATCGAAAAGTACAGAAATTGCATAATCGTCAATATGGTTAGCGACGGCAATCAAAAAATTGATACATATTAAAGGTTAAATTTCCATGGATGATCGAGTTGTGATTATGGAAAACTAAAAAAAAAGGAGGTGGATATATGGAAAGAAAAATATCTAAAAGAAAAATGCTTCGCCGCAAATACAAAAATTATGCCGTAGCCTTAGCGGGTGCCGCTCTCTTGACAGGAGCCGGGGCGGCAATTCCGGCTACCACTTTTGCTGCAGCAAATCCTGTCAATATAGACCAACAAAGAGTCGTTGCTTATTATGATACTAGGGTTAATGACAAATCTCACTATGATACTAGGTTTAATGACAAATCGCACTATGATACTCGATACAATAACAGTAACAGAACCAGTAATGCTGGATATGTTACCCGGTACAGCAACGGAATTAGGTTTGACACTCGATTTGGTACTAGATATGATTATAGAAATGGTTGGCATAGGCACGATCATAGCTGGCCGGGTTCAAACGAGAATCAGGCATTATACAAAGATGGCCACATCTATTATCGTTAAATGAATCTTATTATGGATTTGGCAGATATCTAAGCATCCTTTAATTGTTAGAAGAATATTCTCAAATTAGGTTTGAGCAAGAAGGATAATAGCAGGACATGACAAGCGGACGGTGGTAGTGTCGAATTCTTTCAAAAGACACTACCACCGTCTGTTATCAACGAGAATTAACATTTTTCCTAAATCAGCGTTGATTCATATAGAAAAAAGATGCGTAGTTCTTATGCAATCTCATAGCTGGTCAATGTTATTTTGAATGCACCTTCCTTGATCCCCAAGACTCGTTCCAAGAGAGATTCGGCCAGTTTTACCTTGATGGCAATAGCTACAGGCGGTTCTTGAAAAAAAATGGCTTCCCAGATGCAACTTAGTGTACTCCAGAAAAAAGCAATGGTTTCTTGCGGGTATGCCACACACATGGTTTTTTCCTGATTTCCTTGTTGAATTATGTCAGCGATAAGCGGATTAAAGACTTCTTCGACCAGGTTTCTCCAGGCTTTGTAATATAAATTGAGTTGTTCTTCATCCCACAGCCTTTTAAAAAGAATATTAAGCTGAGTAGGAAGAAACAGGCGTGTAATAAATAATTGCAGTTTGGGTAAAGTCGTGAGCTGGCGGCTTTCCAACATGAAGGAAGTGGCCATTTCGGTTGCCCAGCGGGTGCAAATTGCCTCCAGAATGGCTTCTTTGGAAGGGAAATAATGGTAGAAGGTACCTTTTGCGGCGCCGGTTTTTTTTGTAATATCAATGATCATGGTTTTTTGGTAACCGGCAAAACGAAATAGCTCCAGTGCTGCATCCATTAGTTCGGTCCGCCGGACTTCAGCTTCTTTTATGATTCTTGTAATGAAAAGCACCTCCTAATTGGTTATTGTCAAAGCGAACAAAGGCTGTAAGGCTGGTCATTACTTAAAATAATTGACCTGAGTCAATAATAATTATAAAAAAAATTGTTCACATTGTCGAGAAAAATTGGCCAAGCCCCATAAGTTCGATTTTTAATGACCAGGACCTTTCAAATTAAGTAAAACTACGCCGCTGATAATTAAGGCTATCCCGATACCGGTGTAAATGTTGAAAGACTCTTTCCAAATCAAAATGGCGACCAATGTTGTCAAAAGCGTTCCTAATCCCGACCAGATAGCATAAGCGATGTTTAATGGAATAACAGTCATAGTTTGGGCGACTGTATAAAATGAAGTTCCCATTCCTACTATAAAAGCAAGGCTGGGCATAAGCTTAGTAAAACCTGCTGAGGCTTTAAGCATAGACGTTGAAAACACTTCAAAGGCAATTGCTATGCCTAATAAAACATAGGGGTTCACTGAAGTTCCTCCTTAGTTAAAGAAATTAAGTAGTTTAAAACTTTCTCACGAGCATCTTAAGCTTAAGTTTATTCCGTGTAGCTGATTGAAGTACATGCCATCAACCGCAAGTCTGATGACTGTCGAAAGGGTTGGATCAATATGATCGTTCTCAATATGAGCGTGTAATACTTGTAAACACTTTCTCCTTTTCCCATGAATCCTCGTTGGCAGCACATTCCACATCGTTAATATAACCTTGTATTAAATAGTCATCCATTCCGTAAAAATTTCTTGACAATACAGATATTCTTTCTTTAAAATTAAATTGACCCGGGTCAATCTTGGTGGTTTGGGGATGAAGGGGCGCGTAAGAAATTACGCATTTTTTTTACTCCTCAATTGACCCGGGTCAATGATGGGTCGACATATTACACGGGAGGGGGTTAACTTAAGCAAACAGTTGTGTCAATTGGAACAGTCAACTCAAAAAAAGGAGGCAATCAGTTATGCAGAGTGAAATTGCGCAGAGGCTAAAACTCAAGTATTCTCCTGTAGCCATTCTATTTACTAACGAGAAACCTCAAAGTGCTCTGGAATTTACGGAAGGACGCTGGGGGTGTGTTGCAGCCATGCTAACAGCAGCTGCCAAGGGGCGCCGGGTCGTTTTCAGCCGTACTACGTTTGGCTGTGAGGGGGGCGGAATCGGTTTAGGACTAAAAAATCAGTTCTCGGAGGGCTTTGAGTATTTTCTGTCAACAGGAAAAGAGGGATTACCCCCGGTAGACGGAATACCGGAGCCGGAGGCCTTCAAAAAAACACCTGAACTGGCAAAAGACTGGATGGGGTCAGTTCCTCTCGTTAGTATACCGGAGCAATACGTTGTATTTACACCGCTGACAGAGGTTGATGCTGCCAAAGAAGAACCGAAAGTGGTTGTGTTTTATGCCAACCCTGACCAGTTGACTGCGCTTGTTGTTTTAGCCAATTATGGTCGTCCTGGTTATGACAATGTTGTTGCACCCTTTGCGGCAGGCTGTATGAGTGCATGCCTGCTTGCCTGGAATGAGGCATCCAAGGAACGCCCCCGTGCAGTTATTGGGATGTTGGATATATCTGCACGTCCTCATATCGACGCCGATTTGCTATCATTCAGTATGCCGTACGCCATGCTTAGGGAAATGGAAGATAATATACCAGGCAGTTTTCTTGATAAACATGAATGGAATAAAGTAGCTGAACGCATTCAGCGAAAAGGCTGATGGCGGGCCCGCCAATTTCGCGGGCCCTTATTGCTTTCGTGCTGCAGCATGTTGGCTTATTCCAGTAAAATTGAGATGCGGGCTTCGCAATAGAACGGATCGCCGGAGGTTGCGATATCATCAAGGATGCTTTCGATATAACCGTGTCCGGTGAAGGTAAGCCTGTGATCGGCTGCATAGTCTACAAGTTGTTGAAATGCCTGGTTTATCTGTGGCCAGTCCCCCTTATAATAGCCTGCAAGATAACGTCCACCAGGCTTATAGGCACACTTTATTGAGTGGGCTTTTTTTTCATCAACAGGGTAAAAACAGTGGGTAATCTGGTTGAGGAAGTTTTCGTTGAGATTTTTTTGCTGTAAATGTTCTGCCGCCAGCATATAACCGCCTGGGTAGCCGCTGTAGCTGTGGGTATGATAGCAATCATACATAAAATTGGTGAGTACTTTCATCGCTTTTTCAACCGGCATATCGGAAATTGTTTTGCTGACTACTATTGCCTGGGCGTTTAGTTCCAAAATTTCAATTTTAGCAGGATCAATTGTTTGGATTGTTTCCATGATGCTAATTTTATTTTGCACCACTCTTTGCAGCCATAGAAGTTCGGCAAGTTCTTGTTCCAGCATTAGATTTTGTTTATGAAGAAATTCCAGCAAATTTTGCGGGGTGTAGTGTGTCAATTGGTTTTTTATATCTTCCAATGGTACACGGAGCTTGCGCAGCAACTGAATCGCATCAAACAATGTAGTTTGAGCAATTGTATAATAACGGTAGCCATTTTCTTTCACCACAGCCGGTTTAAATAAATCAATGCTGTCATAATACATCAGGGTTCGCTTATTAATACCGTACATAGCGGCAAATTGGCCGGTAGTAAACTGTTTTTGTAAAAACTCATTCATAGTGAAACTTCTCCTCTTGACTATTCAGTTACTGTATACTTTATAATAGCATAATAAAGCAAAAATGGTCAATTCTGGGAGAAGACAGATAAGCTGGTAGAGCGGCACAAACAAGGCTGCTCTTCCTTTATTTAAGCAAACAGGAGGTTGAAAAGCCGTGTTTTCAGTAAAAAGGATGAGAGGCTGCTGGGCAGGAGTGAGTGCGGTGATGATGCTTTTGCTTATTGCCGGTTGTGGCGGTTCGCAGGAGACTGTACAGAAAAAAGCAGTGCCGGTTAAAGCTGTAAAGGTCATCCAGCAGGATATACAGTTACCCAATGAGTATGCGGGTCAGGTGCAGGCGAAAAATGAAGTTAAAATTCAGGCGCGCGTATCAGGTAATATTGTCGAAAAAATGATTGCCGGCGGGGATATGGTTACAGCAGGGCAGCCGTTGTTTCGCATCGACAGCATCCAATATGAAAGCACATTACTTTCTGCTCAGGCGCAGCTGGTACAAGCCGAGGCAAATTGGGTAAACTCACGGATTGATACCGAGCGCTATCAAAATTTGCTGGATGCGGCCGCTATCCCGGAACAGCGTCTGACTACCCAGAAAGCGACCGAGCGCCAGAATGAAGCTGTCATGGCTTCCTACCGTGCCTTGGTAAAAAAGGCGCAGGATGATGTAAACAGTACCCTGGTTGTTTCACCGATCAATGGACGCATTGATGTAAACGATGTCGGTATGGGCACATATGTGCAGGCGGGGAGTACTACGTTAGTCACTGTGAGCGATCTGGACCCGGTATTTGTACAATTTAATATGAGTGAAAATGAATACCTTACCTTGCGGCAGGTTTCACAAAACCATGTTGCCAGCAGCGGCTGGGGCGAAAACGTTACGATTACATTAAGCAATGGTGCAATATATCCGCTGAGTGGGAAAGTAACGCAGGCCGATAAAGGCTTGGCAAACAATAGCGGAACCCTGACATTAAAAGCTTCTTTTGCCAATCCGGATGGAATCTTGATCCCGGGCATGTTTGCCAGGGTGAAAATCGCCGGTATGCCAATAAGAAATGCAGTGCTGGTTCCCCAGCGGGCTGTGCAGCAGATATTGGACAAATCGCTTGTTATGGTTATCAATGCCGACAAGCAAGCTGAGCCACGTCCGGTCATTCTGGGGGAAAAGGTGGGTAGTTACTACCTGGTCAAAGAAGGATTAACAGTGAATGACACAGTTGTTGTTGAAGGACTGACAAAGGTTCAGGAGGGTATGGCGCTTGATGTGACCATCGTCACTCCGGCAGAGTTGGCGTTGACCATTAACTCCTAGGAGGTGGAATAATCATGGCTAGATTTTTTATAGACCGGCCGATTTTTGCAATTGTTATTGCCATTATGATTGTAGTGGCAGGAACGATTGCCGGACTGAATCTCCCCATCGCCCAGTACCCGCAAATCCAGCCGCCAACTGTATCGGTATCGGCAGCGTATATTGGGGCAAACGCCGAGGTGGTCAACCAGACGGTAGCCCAGGTTTTGGAAGAGCAGATAAATGGTGTACAGGGTATGAACTATATGAGTTCAAATTCCGATGACTCAGGTGCCTACAGTCTGGAGGTTGTCTTTGATTTGGGAGTCGATGGTGATATCGCTGCCGTTAAGATACAGAACAGTGTTGCCCAGGCCAATGCCTCTTTGCCGGCCGAGGTAACTGCGGCTGGCATTACCACCAGAAAAGCATCTTCTGACATGGCTATGATGTTAAGCTTCTATTCGCCCAAGGGCACTTATGACAGTACCTTTTTAACTAATTATTTCAATGTTTATTTAAAGGATGCTGTTAAGCGGGTTAATGGTGTCGGTGATGTCATGATGCTGGGGGCGGATTTTTCCCGGCGCATCTGGATTAATCCGGATCGCATGGCAGAACTGGGGTTAACGGTAACTGACGTGATTGAGGCCGTCAAGGAACAGAATGTTCAGGCACCGGCCGGTACAATCGGCGCTATGCCTGTACCCAAAAAACAGGAATTTCAATATACTGCGAGAGTACAGGGGCGTTTAACAAGTATCGCCGATTTTGAAAATATTATCGTGAAGGCCCAGCCCAATGGCTCTTTTGTTTATCTGAAGGATATTGCGCGAATTGAGAATGGCGGGAAAGATTTAAACTATTCCGCAAAACAGGATGGAGCCAATACGCTTGCGGTGGGCATTCAACTGACCAGTGATGCCAATACAATGAATACCATTAAAGGGGTAAAGCAGGCAGTGGCAGCAGCGGCAGCCGATTTTCCACCGGATATGAAATATAGGTCTGTTTTTGATAATACCGATTATATTTCGGAATCCATGACAGAGGTAGTTAAAACATTTCTTGAAGCGATGGCCCTGGTTATGATCATTGTCTTTATTTTTCTGCAAAGCTGGCGGGCAACACTGATCCCGATGCTGGCCGTTCCCGTATCATTAATTGGCACGTTTGGTGCCTTTATGATGCTTGGCTTTACAATCAACACGCTGACACTGTTTGCAATGGTGCTGGCAATCGGCCTGGTTGTGGATGATGCCATCGTCGTTATTGAAGCAGTTGAGCATCACATCCGCTATAATAAACTAACACCGGTGGAGGCCACGAAACGGGCACTGGACGAAGTGTCGGGCCCGGTTATTGCTATTGCTTTTGTGCTGGCCGCCGTATTTGTTCCGGTTGCTTTTATCGGCGGTATGGTGGGCATTCTCTACCGCCAGTTTGCCTTAACGATTGCGGTATCGATGGCTTTATCCGCTTTTGTCGCCTTATCGCTGACCCCGGCGCTGTGCGCCATGTTATTAAAACCCTATGAAGAGCAGGCAAAGGGCAGTATTTTGGGCAATTTGTTTAACAAATTTAATGACTGGTTTGACCGGACTACCAGGGCGTATAGTGAAACAGTGAAATTATTAATCGCCAAAGCAAAATACGGTTGTATTTTCTTGTTAATCATCCTGGTGGGAACGGTGTACTTATACAAAGTTGTCCCGACGACATTTATACCTGATGAAGATCAGGGTTTTTTTGCAACGGTTGTCAATCTGCCGGAGGGTGCAAGTATGAACAGGACACAAGTGGTAACCGACCGGCTGGCTGCAGAAATCAGAGAATTGTCAGGTGTTAATCAGGTCATTTCTGTTGTCGGTTTTGATTTGTTGGGAAATGGTATCAAAGCCAATACGGCAGTTCTGTTTGTTGGCCTCGAATCGTGGAGCAGCCGCAATGGCCCTGCCACTCAGATCGATTCCATTATCGGCCAGGTGCAGGGCAAAGCAGACTTTTTTCCGGAGGCTTCGATTATGGCCTTTAACATGCCGGCGCTGCCAGGTCTGGGTATGGTCGGCGGCCTTACGATGGTACTGCAGGATATGTCCGGTCACAGCAAGGAGGAACTGGATGCGATTACTAAAAAGTTTGTCCTTGCTGCCAATCAGCTGCCGGAAGTGACTGCAGTATATTCTACCTATAAAAGTGATTCTCCCGGCTATGAATTCGAAGTTGACCGGGAAAAAGTAAAAAATCTGGGTATTGCGTTAAACGATGTATTCACGGCTTTGCAAGTCAATTTTGGCGGTACCCAGGTGAATGATTTCAACATGTTTAACCGTACCTATAAAGTGGTTATGCAGGCCGATACGATGTTCCGCAATGAAGCGGACATGACGCGTTTTATCTATGTCCGGTCCGCGAATGGCGCCATGGTTCCGCTGGATACCTTGTTAACACCGAAGCTGACTACAGGGCCGTCCATTATTTCCCGTTTCAATGCTGCGCGCAGCATTCAGATCAACGGCTCCGTCGGCGAAGGCTACAGTTCGGGGCAAGCCATCGCTGCTATGGAGAAACTGGCCAAAGAAACACTGCCTGCCGGTTTTAATGTGGAATGGACCGGGCAAAGCCGGGAGGAAAAGAAGGCAGGCAGCACAACCATGCAGATTCTGGCGCTGGCCCTGGTATTTGTCTTTTTATGCCTGGCGGCGCTGTATGAGAGCTGGAGCGTTCCGTATGCTGTTATGCTTTCGGTGCCAACCGGCATTTTCGGGGCATTATTGTCTCAATATGCTATGAATCTGCAAAACAGTGTCTATATGCAGATTGGGGTGATCATGCTGATCGGTTTAGCCGCCAAGAATGCTATTTTGATCGTGGAATTTGCTAAAGTGAGGGTGGATAAAGGGATGGAACCGGTTAAAGCCGCGATCGAAGCCGCAGCTTTGCGGCTGCGGCCGATTCTAATGACCTCTTTCGCTTTTATTATTGGCTGCCTGCCGCTGGCGCTGGCCAGTGGCGCCGGTGCTGGTGCCAGGCAGGCGATGGGTACTGCGGTTGTTGGCGGGATGACGATCGCTACGGCTTTTGGTATTTTTCTCATCCCGGTATTATTTGTGGTTGTGGAATGGATTGTGGCTAAATTGCCTGGGAAGAAAAAGAAAGCGGCCAACTACTCCAGTTGATATTTTATTCATTTATGCTGAGAACAGCTCACCTGATAACGGTCAGGTGAGTTGTTCTATATCTCGACAATGACAACAATGGGTTTATGTTTTTGTTAATTTTTACGCCACCGGATTTGATCTTTGTACATCGGCTCTAAACCGCATTTGAGGCAAACTGGCTATTGTACAAATCTGCGTAAAAGCTGTTTTGTTTCATCAGTTCGGTATGGGTTCCCTGTTCAATAATCGTGCCGCTTTTCATCACCAGGATATGGTCGGCATCACGGATGGTGGAGAGCCTATGGGCAATAATAAAGCTGGTTCTGCCCTTCATCAGCGTGGCCATCGCTTTTTGAATTTCAAGTTCCGTACGTGTATCTACGTTGGAGGTAGCTTCATCCAATATCAAGATGGCAGGGTCAGCAAGAATGGCTCTGGCAATGGTGAGCAGCTGTCTTTGTCCCTGGGAAATATTGGACGCCTCATCATCCAGGACCGTTTGATAGCCAGCAGGCAGTGTACGGATGAAATGGTCCGCTCTGGCAGCTTTGGCGGCTTGCATCACTTCCAGTTGGGTTGCATTTTCCCGGCTGTAGGCAATGTTTTCCTCAACGGTTCCGCCAAACAGCCAGGTATCCTGCAAGACCATGCCAAGCAGGGAACGAAGCCCGCTTCGGTTCATTTCGGTAATATTCACCCCGTCAATGGTTATTCTTCCGCCTTGCAGTTCATAGAACCGCATCAGAAGATTGATCAGTGTTGTCTTTCCCGCACCGGTGGGGCCGACTATCGCAATTTTATCACCGGCCTTTACCTGGAAGTTAATATCATTCATTAAAATGGCACTGTCATGATACCCGAACCGTACATGCTCAAAGGAAACATTTCCTTTGGGAGAAGCGATTTCACGCGGTTTTTGGGGAGCGGCAACTTCATCCGCCTCATCCAGAAGGGCAAAGACACGTTCGGCCGCCGCAATGGCTCCCTGCATGGAATTAAAAATGTGAGCAATTTGCGTAAGCGGCTCCGAAGCTTGATTTACATATTGAAAAAAAGCCTGGATATTGCCAATGGATATTCTTCCCTGGGTTACCAAAAGTGCTCCCTGCACAGCAATTAAGATATAACCGGTTTGGTTAAACAAACGAATCGCCGGGTCTACCGCATAGGTGATAAATTGCGACTTTCTGCCGGCTTTATAAAGGGCTTGATTGAGCGCTTCCACATTACGAATTGTATCTTGCTCCATATTGAAAGCCTTAATGACATGATTGCCGGTAAAAGCTTCTTCAATCGTTCCGTTCATTTCTCCCAGGGCTTTCTGGTTTTCAGTGTAATAGCGATGCGTTCTTTGCGCGATCAAGGTGGCAGCTGTCATGCTGACAATGATTGTCCCCAGCGCAATAAGGGTCAGCAGCGGGCTGATCACCAGCATCAGCGCAAAGGCACCAATAATGCTTACCGTAGCACTGAAGAACTGCATTAAGCCATCTTCCAGCGTATCGGCAACCTTATCCAGGTCATTGGTTGCCCGGCTTAAGATATCTCCTTTTTTATGCTGGTCATAGTATCGGAGCGGGAGTCGTGCTAATTTTTCACTGACCTTTTCCCGCAAGGCAAGAGCGAGATTTTGTGCAACGCCGGCCATGATGAATTGCTGTACATAGGAGAATACTGCACTAAAAAGATACAGAGTCAGCAGTGTCAGTATAATACTGCCCAGCGTGCTGAAATTAACTTCGAAAGCACGACCGGAAGTAATACCCTCATATATTAGGTTGATCGCCTGACCAATTACCATGGGCGCCGCAAGGGTAAAGGCCGAGCTGAATAGGACACTGACGAAGACCGCGATCAATTTCCATTTCTGTTGGAATAATTGTTTCAGCAGACGAGCCGCAGTACCTTTTGCGTTTTTCGCTTTTTCTGAGGGCCTGTTGTCTGGAGAGTGGAGAACATCGTTTTCAAGGGTATCTCTTTCCATGCTCACGCCAGTTCCTCCTTGCTCAGCTGAGAGTTAGCAATTTGCTGATATACCAAGCAGCTATCCATCAACTCCCGATGGGTACCAATGCCTGCAATGCGTCCGTTATCCAGCACGATAATCTGATCCGCATCCATGATCGTACTGATACGTTGTGCCACCAGAATAACAGCGGCATCACGCGCCTCGTGATGCAAAGCCTCCCGCAGCTTTGCATCTGTTTTAAAATCAAGAGCGGAAAAGCTATCATCAAAGACATAAATACCCGGTTTTTTGACGATTGCCCGGGCAATGGCAAGCCGTTGCTTTTGCCCGCCGGAGAAATTGCTTCCTCCCTGTGAAACAGGAGAGTCGTACTTCTTGGCAAGTCCGCTGATAAAGTGGTCAATTTGTGCAATTTGAGCTGCGTGGCGTAACTCTGCAAGGGCTGCGTTTTTCCTGCCGTGCCGTAGGTTATCGGCGATCGTGCCGCTGAATAAAAATGCTTTTTGCGGGACATAGCCAATTTTATCCCTTAACTCGCTTTGCGATAAATTTCGAATGTCTATCCCATCAATCAGGATGTTTCCGCTCTGTATATCATAAAAGCGGGGAATCAGGCTCGCAACCGTGGATTTTCCCGAACCGGTTCCGCCGATAATCGCTGTTGTCTGCCCTGCGTCAGTAGTGAAGCTGATATCGCTCAGTACGGCTTCTTCAGCGCCAGCATACCGGAAGGTCACATTGCAGAATTCAAGCTTTGTTTTGCGTTCGAACTTCTGACCGATCAGCGGCAGATCAGCAAACTCAGGCTTAAAATCAAGCACCTCATGAATACGTGCGGCACATGCCTGCGCCCGCGGGATAATCATGAATACCATGACGCCCATAATCAGATAGAACAGGATGAGCAGTGAGTATTCCACCAACGCCATGATGTCGCCAATCTGCATCAAACCGGAACTGACCCTTTTCCCGCCAAACCAAATGATGAGCAGCGTACATAGATTCATCATGGTCATGATGACAGGCATCGCCAGGGCGAATATCTTGTTTACCCTGATTGCAGTATCGGCGTAATCAGTGAAGGTCTTATTCATGCGCCGGCGTTCGTAGTCAACTCTGTTGAAAGCCCGGACGACCCTTACACCAATAATATTTTCCCGGAGAACACGGTTGATCTGATCCATTAGAATTTGCAGTGATGCAAACAGAGGCATGGCCTTTTTGCTAACTATGGCTGCAAATATGACTATCAAAGCCATAATCCCAATAATGACAAAAGCCAAAAAACGGTCCTTTGCAAAGGCTAAGAAAAGCGCGGCAACCGTCATGAGCGGTGCGGGGAGCAGCATTCCCATCAGCATGCTAAATGCCTGTTGTATTTGAATAACATCGCTGGTGCTTCTGGTAATCATAGAAGCTGTCCCGAATTGATTAAAATCATTTGCTGAAAAAGACTGGGATTTCTTAAACAGGGCGTTGCGAATATCTCTCTCCAATGCCGCTGAAAGTGATGTGGATAGGTAGGTGGCTGTAATCGCAAGTACTCCTGTTAATGCTGCAACCAGTACCATAAGCACGCCGGTATTCAATATATAATCCATATTACCTGGCACAATACCGTTGTTTACAATACTTGCGGTCAGTGTGGGAATATATAAAGTCCCTAGCACCTGTAAAAACAAAAACAATAGCACTGCAACAACGCTCTTTTTATATGGAGCTATAAATTTAAATAGTTTTACCAAAGTTAAAACCTCCTTCAAGTGGTTTAACTGATCTTTGGCCATGTACCCTACTGACTACCCTGGATGCGGTGCTGGCGGCTTTGCCGGAAGGAGCATGAGAACGCTGACAATGTATCCACGATATTTGGGCGTGATCTATTATTTACAGGTGAGCAACTACTTCGCCATTACGGGGCTTCCGCACTTACCAGCTGTTATTTGGTAACGGCGTTTTCGCATACAGGTTATAATAGCGCTGGTAATCGGCCTGGGCGGTATTGAAATTGGCCTTGCGTGGTTTGTTTTTTATCATTGGTAACATCCTCCGTAATTATTCCAACGCCTGCGCTAAGTGTAAGCTGTATTTGTTGTAGTCACAGCAGACGTTGGTGTAGTTTGAATACTTTCTAATCGACTTGGGTCAGTAAAGAGGCTAAAAAAAGATGCGCAGTTCCTACGCATCCTTTTGGTTGATGTTTTTATGCTGCTCTAAATATCTATAAC
>NZ_DATMXX010000309.1:0-5959 GCF_035561255.1 Sporomusa sp.
GTTAAAATGGGAAAAGGAGTAATTAAAAATGAAACAAGGCAGAAGTATCCTTCAATTAGCTCAGGAACTTGAGAGACAAAGAATGGTAAGAAGAGATTATCTTACCGATACCCGTAATCTGGTTGTCAAAACAATTGTGGGGATTAGCAATTTAACGCTAAACATGGACGGTACAGTGGAAACCTTCATCTTAAACGAACTGGCCCATAAGCAGATTGCCGATCGGCTACAAATTCCCTTCCGCTACTACAGCAAAATGCGTATGGAGCAGCCTTCTCTGCTGGACGAAAATATTAATGGCTGGTTCAACGAAGCACCGGAACGTCGCATGCTTCGAATCCTGGACGGCAACGTTAGAGCCTTTTTAAGTGACCGTTATCGTCGTTTGGATAACTTGGAACTGGCCGATGCGGTATTGCCTATCATTAACGAAATGAAAAGTGCCGAAATTATCTCCAGTCAAATTACCGAAACTCATATGTACATCAAGGTTATTAACAAAAAGCTCAAAGCCGAAGTTACAGTCGGTGATATCGTGCAAGCCGGGATTGTGATTTCCAATTCGGAAGTAGGGTTGGGCAGTTTAAAAGTCGAACCGCTTTTATATCGCTTAGTCTGCCGCAACGGCTTAATCGTCAAAGACTATGCCCAGAAACGGTACCATGTCGGCAAGCAAATCGAGAGCGATGACAGCGCTTATGAACTTTTTTCCGATGAGACCCTGGCTCAGGATGATAAAGCCTTCTTTATGAAAGTGCAGGACACTGTTCGCACCGCCATTGACGAAGTCAAATTTCATCTGTCGGTCGAAAAACTGAGAGCCACCATGGAGGAACGCACTGGACCGGATCCGGTCAAGACAGTTGAAATCTTGGCTGATACTTATGCTTTGAGCCAAAACGAGCGCGGCGGTATCCTCCGGCATTTCATCATGGGCGCAGATAACAGTAAATACGGCTTAATCAATGCCGTAACTCGCGCCTCCCAGGATGTTGAGGATTACGCCAGGGCAACCGACCTCGAACGCCTGGGCGGGGAACTATTTGCTCTGTCACCAGTAAAAAACAAACTTTTCGTTTCCAACCCATCTGCCATTGCAGCCGATAAATCCAATAATAACCTTATCCAACTAGATATGATGAAACTGACAACCGGAGCGTGAAAATAATGTTTATGATTGAATGCATAGCCCATACTGATGTTAGCGCGGAACTAAGCCAGCAACAAGAAAATTTTCTTGTTACGCTGAAAACAGGCCGTGCGGTCGATATTTGTTTAATTCTCAATTATTTACAAGTCAAAGTGTTGGCCAAAGGGTTACTGGCCTTGATCGCACAGGCAAAACTCCATGAACTTTCGAATACGGATACCAATAATCAATTGGGCGGCATGGACGTAACGTTTGCTATCAACACTCCTGAAAATTACAGTAAGGAGAGAGGCGAAGTACCATACCCGCCCAGTTTTTCTGTTGCAGAGCATCATGATGCAACTCTTTCTACGCTACAAGCCGTAGTTCCAATTCCTGGACAAGGGTCTGAATGAAACCGGCGTAGCCGAACTCATTATAGTGGGGAGGAAGATCAATGAAAAGTATCGCTGGTAAATTAGTTAAAATTATGGAAGAATGCGGGGTAATCCGCAAAAATGGCACCAATGACTTTCATCACTATAAATATGCCACTTCGGCTGACGTATTGGAGAAAGTCAATGCTTCTTTGGTAAAACATAAAGTTGCATCTGTCGTACTACCGGAAATTATTGAAAATAGTGATGTGATTACCGGTAAAGGTAATACAGAACATTTGGTAACAGTAAAAGTAGCGATTACTTTGATTGATACCGATAATGGGGAAAGCATTCTTTTAGCCGGTATAGGCAGCGGTCAAGATGGAGGGGATAAAGCGGTCATGAAAGCGCAGACAGCTGCGATTAAATACGCCTATATGCTTAGTTTTGCCATCAGTACCAATGATGACCCCGAAGCCGACAGTCGGACAGATGAAAGCACTCGGCCACAGGAACATCACCAGCCCGTGCTTCCGCTTGATAATGCACAGAACTGCAGAGACTGCGGCATTAAAATAACCGCCGGTGTCATGAGCGTATCGGTTAAGAAATTCGGCAGGCCGCTCTGCATGAAATGCCAGAAGAAGACGCAGGGGGCGGCATAAAAACATTTCAATTGGCATCATGAAAATAGCGCTGAGTTTGATAGGGAAGTGTACAGTTCGAACATTAAAATGTGGTGTCAGCATCGGGAACAGATATTGTTTAAGGAAAATAAATTTTATACAGAAAAAAGCCAGTCAAGAGAAACGACTCTTTTGACTGGCTTTTTCTGCAGAAAGGAACGCAAAATGGATAATAAGAACTCACTTAAGATTTTGTTGGCACAATGTTTACACGAAACCGCAAATGGTTATATGGTCACAGAACTACTAAAAGAGTTTCCCACCATACAAGAATTAATGAACGCCACTACAGAAGAAATGATGTTGATTAAAGGGATTGGTAAAGGGAAAGCCCAGCAATTATCGGCCATCTTGCGCTTTGTCCGCTATGCTCAAGGCAATCCTGACGGCAAGCGGGTTATAATGAATTCATCCCAAGCCGTATATGCTCTGTTGCGTGGTGAATTAGAGTATCTTCCGGTAGAAAAATTTATTGTGTTGGGCTTAAGTACCAAAAATCACCTGATTATTCAGCATACGGTTTCGACAGGGAGCTTAAATGCCAGTATTGTGCATCCAAGGGAAACATTTAGAATGCTGATTCGTCGAGCTTGTGCATCAACCATATTAGTGCACAATCATCCTAGCGGTGATTCGACACCTAGTAAAGAAGATCTTGTTTTAACCCAAAAGTTGGCTGAGGTTGGACGGATTATGGATATCCCCGTGTTGGATCACATCATTATTGGACAAGGACAGTATGTTAGTATGAAAGAAAAAGGGATTATATAGCTTGGGTGTTACTGCTTAAAATAAGTAAGCTCATCGAAATATATACTATTCTATGTTTATGTCTAGTACTTATATAGTCACACTATTTGTTAGCTTTTTCCCAATTTGCAGTAAAATAGTCTCAGTTTGCAGATTGATTTCTGCTTCCAGGAACATGTTAATTACAGTATAAATGAGAGGCAGCTTTGCTGGCGTCATATATTTGTTTGGTAAATCAGCATTGTCAAGGATTTGATAGACAAGATAGCGCTTTTTCTCTGGGTTTCCAGAAAGGATGTCAATATATTGCTGAATGACTGACGGGTAAGCCGTGAGGTATTTCTTAAGTTTATTCTTAAACCGGTTAGAAGCAGTTTCGCTATCGAAAAAAGTATCAAAATCTTCCTGGCTACAGCCAAAGTCAGGGCTATTCTCGAAGCAATCAACATTGCAATGGGCAATACGTACCACCAGGGGTACTGGTAAGCAAATAGTTTCGTTGTACTCACATTGAGTATAATACCATTCGCAAATATTGGACAATTCGGTAAAATAATAATGGCAGAGTTCAATATCCACACCAGGTTTTTGGTTATAGTAGTCACATAACTCTAAATAGAAATCAAGCAAAACCATGTTGTGCTTAAAGTTTTTACCGTTGTCTTTTATTATCTGGTAATCTTTGTTGATCCAGAGTTTATCGTACTGGCAGGAGAAATCTGCTGTATTGCACAGTCGGGAGGTGTGCCTGCTGGCAACCTGGTAAATGAATAAAGGCGCAATAAGCAATAAATCGGCATTATTTACCACCAGGGAACAGAGCAACGTCAGATTGTTTAGGAGAATATTGCGGGCCTGTATGCTATCGGCAGGAAAGAAAGATAAAAATTTGTGGAAGAGGAAATCGACGTCAGACTCAGGGGGCGGGACCGAAAAAACAGTATTATAGCGCTTATTCTGCTGCTGCAGTTGACGAAATCTAGTGTTATACCGGCTTTGATCGCTCAGCTCTTGGTCAAGCAGATGCATTTGTTCCTGCATAGTAAGATAACAACTGATGTCCTGTTCTGTTGTTCGACTGGTGCGATCCTGGTCAAAGAGCAGCCCTTTATCGCTAAGAACAGATGTAAAAAGCAAAAGCATGTCCTGTTTAGGACTATTATCAATAAGATCTCTCAGGCGTTGGCAAAATTGAGCCTTATTATCCAATGTCAGGCAATAAGTTGTGCATAGTTTTGTTATTCGAGCAACAAATCTTTCTACATTATCGTTGGCTTGGGTGAAGGTAAGCTTCGCTTGCGCTAATCTTGCAGCCAAGCTTTCCTCTTTATCCAGCATCTGGTGTAGTTCTGCGTATTCTTCAGGTTTCAGGTCGTCCATCTTTATCACACTCCCTATCTCATTGTAGCAGGAAATGGTAACTCTATAAATCTGTTTTGTTTCCGAAAAATAAAACTAAAATTCGGAAGCAAAGCAGATTTTTTCATTTGGTAAACTTGTTATTCTATAACCAAATCAGGATCTGTGGGGTGATGAGATGGAATATGCACCGAATATCAGTCAGGCTTTGATTGAATTTAAGAAAGCGAAAGGCAGCAAACAAGCCTTTTTCTTTCATCAGGGCCAAGTTTTTCACTTCTATAATTACATGTTTTGCGCTCTCGACTATGCGAAGGTGTCCATAGCATTCCGGCAAACACAGATTGAATATCAACTGCCTGGTGGGGCAATTGATTCTGTATTTATCCGGGTGGAAAAAGCAAAAATCGTGGTTGCTACTACTAAGGCGACAATGTGCTATTCCAGTACTTAGGAAGAGTTCTTCTAACTGGCCTTATCATATGGCATATTATCTGATCCGGACAAAGAACAGTATCTGAGAGGATTTGTTTATATTGACTCACGGGTAAGCGCTAACATATATGATTCCTATTTTACCGAACAGGCGATTGCGGATTTGCTTGAATTACTGATGTTTCAGAAGATATTAGCTGAGCCAGTTACTGGGTGCGTAAAAAATCCTGTTATTGGTGACTTGGTGCAGCAAATTAATCAGCATGGTATTAAAGCATTATCCAAAGTGTATTTAAAAGGAAAAGATGTCAATACATTTCCTTAATTTCCTGACTATGTCAGGCTTATGATGCAGTGAGTAATTTAGTATGAGGGATAGGGGGGATAACTGTGAATTTCAAGCAACGGTATGACCGTTATATAACGCCGGCGGTGATGGGCGTAGGGGTTGCAGTAGTCTGTTTATTAGCGGGGCAGTTAATGGTGTTACAGGAATTCAGTCTTTCTTATGGACAACAGAACAAGGAAGTAGTTTCAGCAATTCTTTTAGTAGAAGTTTACCTTGCTATTGGCAGCATAATGGTATTGGTTTATAAACTGTATGATTTAAAAAAACAGGTTCGTTCTTTGAAAACCCAGGAGCAGGAACTTCGATCTTTCAGTTACTATGATGCAATGGCAGGAATATATAACCGCAACGCATTTGTCCAAAGAAACCAGTCGCTGGAAGGACAGGCAGAGAATGTGGCTGTGCTGGTATGTGATATTGACGGCTTGAAACTGATCAATGATACACTGGGGCACAACACTGGTGATGAACTGATCCGTACTACAGCAGATATTCTTAACAAATACTGTTCGCCAACGAGAACTGTTTATCGAATGGGTGGAGACGAATTTTTGATTCTCCTGACTCAGGTTAAATCTAATGCTGATATGACGGAGTTTGTCGAAAGACTCCGGCAGGAGATCACGCAGCATAACCAAACAGCTTTATCACTTCCGCTGAGCCTTTCAATGGGGTTGGCTGGGCCGGAAGATGCCCAGCCAACATTGACTGACCTGATAAAGCTGGCAGACAGTCGTATGTATCAGGAAAAAAGAGCCTGCAAAGAGAAAGTGAAGCGGAGTTTGTTGCAAGTTTTGAGCAATGGTTGATTTGCGGGGACAATGATTTGCTGAATCTATCACTATTTATGTGAATAATCATACCTTTTGTG
>NZ_DATMXX010000310.1:0-20005 GCF_035561255.1 Sporomusa sp.
CTTATACACTATCTATTCCAGGTTAATGATTGTTGTTAAACGGTAATTTAACAGTTAGTTGAATCCAAATTAAGTGGGAAATTGCTATTGCTAATGAAAAACCTGTGTTGATGACAACACAGGTTTTTATTATTCTTGCAAATGTACAAATTACAGTATTCCGGTCATGGAGTGAAGGAGAATAATCACAAACACCATGAGGGTTTTGAGGCAGGTCAGGACAAAAATATCACCATAAGAATCTTTGTGGGTTAGACCGCATACTGCAAGCAAGGTAATAACTGCACCGTTATGAGGCAATGTGTCCATGCCGCCGGAAGCCATAGATGCTACCCTGTGTAGTATTTCCGGTGACATGCCAATAGAATTGGCCCAAGCCAGCCAGTCTTTAGCCATAAGGTCTAAGGCAATAGACATGCCGCCTGAGGCTGACCCGGTAACTCCGGCGAGAATATTAACTGTCACTGCTTCAGATACCAGCGGTGAACCGCCCACCTTAATGCTCATCAACGCACTTGAAATGGATTTGAAGCCTGTTAGGGAAGCGATAACATTGCCATAGCCTACTTCCGAGGCAGTGTTCATGATTGCCAGGAGCGAACCAACCGCACCGGCATTAAGAGATTTAGCCAGCATACCGGTCGAGCCAAGGTTTCTGTAGCCTAGGACAATAGCTAGGCCAATACCGGTAACAAGAGCAATAATCAATGACCAGATGCTGATAACATTACTGACTGCCGCAGCAGTCATCGGTAGCTTCATTGCTTTAAAGGGCTCGAGGATTGCCGGATCCCAAGTGAACATCCGGGTCATAGCAAAATTGACGATAAGGACGGCGAGCAGTGGCAGAATTGACAGTTGCCAGGAGGGAAGGGCGGTGTCATTTTTGATTTCAGGCTCGTTAATACTATGATTGCCATACCCTTCGCCTGCGGCTGCCGCTTGTTTCCGGCGATGTTCCAGCCATAAAATACCCAAGGTTAAAATAGCTGTACCGCCTAATAGGCCAAGAATGGGAGCAGCATAGATGTTAGTTCCGAAGAAATTAGTAGGAATAAGGTTTTGAATTTGGGGTGTGCCGGGAATACAGTCCATAGTGGCTGTAAATGCACCAAGTGCAATAGTGGCTGGCAGCAATCTTTTAGGAATATCAGCTTGTTTAAATAACGCCGATGCAAAAGGATAGATGGCAAATACAACAACGAACAGGCTTACGCCGCCGTAGGTAAGAACACAACCGGCCAAAACAATCGATAGAATTGCCCGATCTTTACCTAAACCTTTAATAATGGCTTGGGCAATACCTTTGGCTAAGCCGGTATCTTCCATCAATTTGCCAAAAACTGCACCAAGTAAAAACACTGGGAAAAACGACTTAATATAGGTAACCGCTTTAGCCATGAACAGCTCAGTGTAGGCTGGCATGAGGGAAAGGCCGGATAACGACGCAGCAAGTAAAGCGAACACCGGGGCGAATAGAATTACTGAAAAACCACGATAGGCAAAGAACATAAGCAAAAATAAACTAAGGAGAATGCCGATTACTTCCATTTAATTAACCTCCTAAAGATATTAGAGTGTTTTTTACATTATTAATCAGAGTGTATGCTGAGATAACCTCCTTTCTACATAGTGCGCAATTCACATATATTTATAAGCAAGTATCATGCCAGTAAAAAAAAAAATTTGCAAAATCAAGATAAAATCATTATTTTCTGTCTTCTGCAGGGGTTACAACGGGTGGCCTTGAACAAAACAACACGTGTGGGTGTATATATTAATAGACAGTGTGTGTATGAAGTGCGACATATATGCATCGCTGCTCTAGCGGTATCACGTGTTGTATTGTTTGGAAACAACATTTATCTGTAATTTTTACCACCGTGGATATTGGCATGATTTTTGCATCATACTTAAAATGTGCATTGCAATCGTATACCATTTCTCAAATATGTTCTTTATTTAAAACGGGGAGGTATTTTCTATGAAGGGTTTGAAAAACAAAGTAGTAATTATTACTGGGGCTGCAAGCGGAATCGGTAAGGCAACTGCGCTGCGCTTTGCCGAAGAGGGTGCAAATATTGTTATTGCTGATTTTGCTGATGGCACGGCTGCTGTAAAAGAGGTAACAGACAAAGGCGTGCAGGCTATCTACATTCAAGTCAATGTTACTGACTCCGAGAATGTTAAGGCTATGGTAGCTAAGACGATAGAGGTTTTTGGCAAGGTAGATGTATTGATCAATAATGCAGGTATTACTAAAGATGCCATGATGAAAAAGATGACTAAAGATGCCTGGGATTCAGTAATAAATGTTAACCTGACAGGGGTATTTAATTGCACTTCGGCAGTGCTGCCTCAGATGCTTGAACAGAAATCAGGAGTGGTACTCACGACTTCTTCAGTAGTTGGATTGTATGGTAACCTTGGTCAAACCAACTATGCCGCCGCTAAGTGGGGGGTAATCGGTATGACTAAGTCCTGGGCCAAGGAAATGGCGCGTAATGGTCTCCGTTTTAACTGCGTGGCACCAGGGTTTATTGCCACTGAAATGGTCAAAAAAATTCCGGAGCAGGTTCTAAATGAAAAAATATTGGTTAAAGTACCTGCCGGACGGCTTGGTGAACCGGAGGAGATTGCTGCAGCTTTCGCCTTCCTCGCATCTGATGATGCCAAATTTATCAATGGTGCAGTGCTTAGCGTTGATGGTGCCTGTACGTTATAAGCTGGTATAACGCTGTTTAGTTATTTATAAAAAGGTAACGCGGAGTAATTGCACTCCGCGTTATTTTTTTTGTATATATGAAATCCAACCTAGCCCTGCGGCCATTGCATTTCTAAAGATAACATGTAATTTTTATTGAATACTATATAATTAGGCTAACTGGTTAAAATTCGTTAGTTTCTGACATTTTTCATTGATAGGAAGACTTTTTTTGTAGACACTAACATAGTCACGTTCTATAATTGTTTTTAGCAGGTGAATTTTGCAAGCAAAGTTAGCTTATGTAAGGCAATTATTTTATAGGAGGTCCCGGAATGCATAAATGTGGAGTGAGCGGTCTGCTGGAAGCATTCGCGTCGACCGGTATGACAGAACTGCGGACTGTGCTTGATTCGGTCTGTAATGGGATAGTAGTGGTCAACTATCAAGGGATGATTACATTTTTTAATACCGCTGCTGAAAATATTAGCGGATTAAAAGCCGAAACCGTTATGGGGAAAATGGTAGATGACGTTATTCCCAGTACCGGGCTGATCCGGGTTATGGAGACCGGTGTGGCTGAACTTAATCAACGGCAGATTATTGGAAGATGCGAAATATTAACAAATCGTACCCCTATAATGAAAGAGAATATAATTGTCGGAGCAGTTGCAATCTTTCAGGATATTACCGAATTTAATGAGGTAGTTACCCAGCTTGAAGATATAAAAAGGCTCAAGAGTACACTGGAATCCATTCTGGAAAGCATGCATGAAGGTGTTGTGGTTGTGGACAAAGCCGGCAATATCACTATGCTGAATAAAGCATACAGCGAATTCCTTGCTGTTGACCCGAAAGAGGTGGTAGGGAAGCATGTTGCTGAGGTTATTCCTAATACCAGAATGCATCTTGTAGTTCAGGAAGGTAAGGCTGAAGTCACTGATATCCAGAAAATCCAGGAGAATACCAGTGTTGTCACCAGGATTCCTATTGTCAAAGATGGCGAAATCATCGGAGCGGTCGGCAACATGATTTTTAGAGATGTGAAAGATCTGAAGTCACTTGCCGGAAAAATCAGCAAGCTTGAATCAGAGTTGGAGTACTATAAGGAAGAGTTGTTCAAGGTATATGGCGGCAAGTATACCTTTGATAGCATTGTCGGTAATAGTGATACAATGAAATGCCTGAAAGAGGTAGCAGCTAAAGCGGCTAAGGGAATGTCGACAGTATTGATTCTGGGGGAAACCGGTACTGGCAAGGAATTATTTGCTCACGCCGTGCACAACGCCAGCAGACGGCGACAGGGTCCTTTTATAAAGATTAATTGTGCAGCACTGCCCGAGAACCTTTTGGAAGCAGAATTATTTGGCTATGAGGAAGGGGCATTTACTGGCGCTCGCAAGGGTGGAAAGCCTGGTAAATTTGAATTGGCTAATGGCGGGACCATATTTCTGGATGAGATAGGTGAAATGACTCTGGCTATGCAAGTAAAATTGCTTAGGGTACTGCAGGAGCGTGAGCTGGAGCGCCTCGGCGGAACGAAATCGATTAAGATTGATATCCGGGTGATTGCGGCAACTAACCGTGATCTTGAAAATATGATTCAGCAAAAGCTATTCCGCCAGGATTTATATTACCGGTTAAATATATTTACAATCAATATTCCCCCGCTAAGAGAGCGAACAGATGACATCCTTTTGTTATGCCGGATGTTGTTCCAGAAAATCAATAATCAGGTTGAGCACTGGGTGGAAGGAATTACACCGGAAGCACTGGCTATGTTAATGCAATATAACTGGCCGGGTAATGTTCGCGAGCTTGAAAATGTTCTGGAACGGGCAATAAACCTTATGGATGACGAGATAATTATTGCGCCGGAGCATTTACCGCCTATGCTTAAAAAGGTAAATGGAATCAAGGCTGAGACTGGGGACGGGTTCCCGCCTCACGATTTGGCAGACATAAAAGAAGATGCAGAGAGGCAGGCAATTATACGGGCGCTTGCTGCCGCTGGCGGCAATAAGAGCAAAGCCGCTAAAATTTTAGGTATTCATCGCTCCGGTTTTTATCAAAAAATGCAAAAGTATAATCTTCTAAAGTAGGATGGATTTAAGCAAAAGAGCCCTTGCGTTCTAGTAGAATACGCAAGGGCTTATATATAGAAATATGTGGCCAGAGCACATGCTCTCAATTCCAATAAAGGTAAAATATGTAATAATAAAGAATGTCTTTTCTTACATATTTTTTCGTGAGGTGAGTTATGCCTAAATTTCAGAGAGTCAGGGCTTCCAAGGTTGGTTTGCCACCGGGAACGTTGGTGCATATTGGTGATATGCGAGCCGATAAGGCTTATATTAGTGTGGTACAGTATGATGGTGATATATTTACTGAAACTAAGGGTGTCTTAGCTAATGATTTGACGAAGTTAACGGTTAAATCTGGTGTCACCTGGATTAATGTTAAGGGACTTAATTCTACAGCTGTTGAAACCATCGGTCAGCAGTATAATATTCATCCTCTGGTACTTGAAGACATCTTGAACACTGACCAGCGACCTAAGCTGGAGGACTATGGAGACTATTTATGTGTAATTATAAAATCATTGAATATGGCAAATGGGGCGGTTGATTATGAGACCGAGCAGGTTAGTCTTATCCTGGGGGCAAATTATGTAATCTCTTTTCTCGAGAGCCTGCCGGAGGAACGGGATGTTTTTGCCGGAATTTATGAAAGAATCAAAAGTGGGAGGGGGAAAATTAGAAAGCTGGGAGCAGACTACTTGCTATATGCCTTAATTGACAGTGTGGTCGACCATTATTTTTTAGTACTTGAGCATTTGGGGGAAAAAATTGAAATGGTCGAAGATCAGATTGTTGTTCAGCCGCGCCCTGAAGTCTTGCACGAATTACATGTACTTAAGCATGATATGTTGTTCATGCGTAAGTCGGTATGGCCTGTGCGTGAGTTAATTAGTAGGCTTGAACGGGGTGAAGCCGCTCATATAGAAGAATCAACACTGATTTACTTACGGGATGTGTATGATCATGCCATTCAAGTCATCGAAACAATTGAGATTTACCGTGACATGCTGTCAGGCATGATGGATATTTATTTATCCAGTATTAGCAATAGGATGAGTGAAGTCATGAAGATGCTGACAATCATATCAACGATCTTTATTCCGCTCACTTTCATTGCGGGGGTATATGGAATGAACTTTGCCAATATGCCTGAACTGGCATGGGAGTACGGCTATCCATTCATCATGTCGGCTATGCTGGGGTTAGCCCTGATTATGGTTCGCTATTTCCGGCAAAAACGTTGGTTATAAGGGGGCAGGTCATAAGTCCTAATAAATTAATCGGTAGGTCTGATAGGTCACAGGTAAATACTCGGTTAAAATTAATTATAGAGTGTTAGGCGGTAGCAGGCAGTGATATGAGACCGGGGCTCAATATCGCTTAATTCTGATATATTTCGTCACAGTCACAGAGAATGAAGGAGTTTGTCAATGACAACCCATTTAGGGGGCAAGACAAATGGCTGAAAAGATTAAGGTATTTATTGCCGATGATATTGCGGCAACCAGGGAGAATATTTGTAAATTGATGGCGTTTGATCCATCGTTGGTCATAATTGGTCATGCCGAATCAGGGATTGAAGCTGTAGCAAAGGTGAAAAAGCTGAAGCCTGATATAATCTTGATGGATATTAATATGCCGGGTATGGATGGTATTACGGCTTCTGAACAGATTTCTGCAGATGTGCCTGAATCCACGATTATCATGATGAGTGTGCAGGGGGAACCGGAGTATCAAAGGCGGGCTATGGCCGCCGGAGCTAAAAATTATTTGGTAAAGCCCTTTAGCGGGGATGAATTGTTACAGGCCATTAAGCAGAGTTTTAAAAACGAAAACCCTCCAAGCAATGCTATAAGGCTTGATTCCAAGCAGAAAGAACAGGGTAAGCTCATTACAGTCTTTAGCACCAAAGGGGGTATTGGCAAAACAACGATTGCTGCGAATTTGGCGGTGGCCCTGGCAGCTGAAACTGGGTTGAAGATAGGTATTGTTGATGCAGATCTTCAATTTGGCGATGTTGCCCTGCTGCTAAACCTTATGCCACGTGCTACCATTGCTGATTTAGTGCAAAATATTGAGCAGTTGGATGCTAAGCTGTTGGAGGATTATCTGGTACAGTTTAACAACAACGTAAAACTACTGCCTGCGCCCTTACGGCCTGAGCAAGCTGAAACTGTGACAGGCAGCCACCTGTCCGCCATCCTGGGAACCATGCGCTCAAGCTTTAGTTATACAGTAGTTGATACTGCGCCAACCTTTTCCGATACTATGCTGGCAGTACTGGCGGCATCAGACATTATCCTGGTAGTGGCTGCGCTTGATCTGCCAACAATTAAGAATGTCAAACTATGCCTGGAGGTCATGGAGTCACTCCACTATGGTGCAGAAAAGGTCAAAGTGGTGTTAAACAAAACCACTACTGATGGCGACATGGATGTTGGGGAAGTGGAAGAAAGTCTGGGATATAAATTTGCCGCCACTGTTCCTAGTGATAGTAACGTGGTCCTGGCTTCTGTTAACAGGGGAGTACCATTTGTCGTCAGTCATCAGGCTACACCGGTATCACAAAGTATTGATAGTCTGGTTGATCTGGTCATCGGTAGCCGCAGGGGGACAGAACTGCGAGCCGGGCAGTTGGCCCTGGGGGTTGTAGATCGGGTTAAACGGCTATTTGGATAAGGACGCACCAGCTTTTGTAACTATATATTCCGCATTAAAGAAGTTTGCAGGCGCAGGCGGGTGGTGCATTGAACGCTCCACCGCTGGCGCTTGACTTCCGCTTTTGCCAACACACCACCCGCCTGCAAGACTTTAACCCGTTGTATATAGTGAGAATTTAAATATTTAGCAAATGGCAGGAGAGGAGAAGATTTCTACCTTCTTCTGCCATATTTTATTAGCAGGATATGGGCATAGTATGACGAATTGGCTTATAATGTACAATTAGTGTGATGAGGAGCCTGGAGCCTGCATGAAGAACCTTGATGTAAAAATCTTAGATAAGATCGTAAAAGGAACTGTCGCTGCGGTGGAAAAAAGTAAATCGCAGATTTTTGATATATATGAGGCGGCACGGACCGAGATGGAGAATGTGCGGCGGGATGTTGTACGGATTAAGCAAGAAACAGCTGAAATTATTTTTAAAGTTGATGAACTGGAAAAAAAGGAGCGTCGTTCACGGCTTAGACTAATGGAGGTTAGCCGGAATTTCCGTAACTATACAGAGTTTGATATTAAAGCAGCATATGAAGATACTAGCAATGTTCAACTTGAATTGGCGATGTCCCGCCTGCAGGAACAGAATTTACGCCGCCAGCGCGATGATTTGGAGATCAGGCTTAAAGCACTTAAAAATACAGTTGAGAAAGCAGAAGAGCTTGTTTCACAGGTCGGAGCGGTACTAGGCTATTTAGGCAATCAGATGGGAACTGTTGTTACTCAGATTGAATCCTTGCAAGCCAGTCAGGTATTCGGTGCAAAGATAATCCGGGCCCAGGAAGAGGAACGGCGGCGTGTGGCGAGGGAGATTCATGACGGTCCGGCGCAGGCAATGGCAAATATTGTTTTCCGGGCTGAGGTATGCGAACGATTGATTGATACCGATATTGTCCGGGCTAAACATGAGCTCAAAGACCTTCGGGAACAGGTTAGGGTGGCGCTAAGAGAAACCAGGAAGATTATTTTTGATTTGAGACCCATGACACTTGATGACTTAGGGCTTGTACCTACAATTAGACGGGTACTTGATACGATGAAAGAGCGGAGCGGTATTTTTCCAGAGGTTAAAATAATAGGAGAAGAGAAGCGTCTCGATTCCCATATCGAGAGCGGTCTGTTCCGCATTATCCAAGAGGCCCTCAATAATGTGGAAAAACATGCTAGGGCGTCTGCGGTGTGGGTACGGATTGACTTTCGCCCCGGTGCAGTCTCCACGGTGATTGAAGATGATGGAAGAGGTTTTGCAGCAGCAGAGAATGTTGGCAGCGAAAGCTTTGGCTTAATGGGTATACGCGAACGGGTAAATCTCCTGGGGGGCGAGTTGAGTATAAAAGCGGAAGTCGGAAAGGGTACTCGCATCTTTGCGACGGTACCGCTAAAATCATAATGCTTACTTAGTGACCCTCAGGCTATTATTGTTACAAAGAAACCTCCCTAATCATTGGTTAGGAAGGTTTTTTTCATAGCTGTTCCAGCATTAAAGAATTTTGGATGAGGGCCACAGTGGTGCATTTGTGTTGCATATAGGACTATTTGCCTATTACATAAGCTAATTAGCTCTTCGAGAGATAAGACTTAGGTATGATATTACCGATAGCGAATTGATGCTACAATTAAGTTACCAATAGTGAACCCATAACTATTTGGCAAGGGGTGATATTATGAACATTACCCGTTATTTAAAATGCAATCGCGGGCAGACTAAAGTACAGACTGCGATTGTTTTACCTGTGCTGGTACTGATCCTATTTAGTCTTTTAGAGTTTGGACAGGTAATGAATCAATATCTGATACTTACCGCAGCAGCCCGGGAGGGCGCACGGTTGGCTGCAGTTAGTAATGATACAGCAGCACGGGCGGCTGTTAATGGTGCCGTTGCCAGCATTGGTAATAATGACCTGCTTGTTAACATTGGGTATTCAAATGGTAAACGGGAGCAAGGGATGTTGGTTACGGTGACAGTCTGCAAGCCAATTACCGTAATAACACCAATATTTAAAGATATTATCAATCAAGCTTTTACGCCAGATCCACTGACACTGAAAGGTCAGTCGGTTATGAGGGTAGAGGTTCCGTAATTGTCTTGAAGCCGGCGTGACAGTATTGCTTGATAGCCATACAGCCAGAAGAAAGTATTGAAAATGTGATGAAATAAGAGGTTCATTTTTCCCAGCAGGGTTTCAACCAATAGATTACTGGAAACCGAATATAGAATATTGCATGTAAAGAACTTTGTTATTTTTCGTGGTGAGTGAACATGATGTAAAAATACACAGAATTATTTATGTAAAGATGGGGAGCAATAGATCATCCCAAAGATAGCGATGTAGATTTGTAGACTGAAACAGCAGTTGCCGCCAGGTAAAACCGGCGGCAACTGCTGTTTCTAAAATACGTCCTAACCAAGGGACGCAATGGAATTTTCCCTTTGTTTCAAGAGCCCGCAGCAATGAGTGGCGAGAGATCTCCTGTTGTGTGTAATGTAATGTTTCTAACCAGGGATATAGGAGCAGCAGTAGTCTACAACCGTTAATACCTTAAGTTTGAAGCGGGACTCTGCCGGAACGTCAAAGCTGTCACCTGTATTATAAGTACGCCATTCACTTTCTCCAGGCAATAAAACCATCATCTCCCCTGCTAGAATTTCCATAAGTTCAGCTGCTGCGGTGCTGAACTCATAGTCCCCCGGTAACATTATTCCCAGTGTCTTTTTGCTGTTGTCGGCAAAAATTACTGTGCGGCTGGTCACTTTCCCTTCAAAATATACATTAGCTTTTTTGATGATAGATACCTTTTCAAACTGCTCCATACGGCTAATCCTCCTGATGCAAAATTTATTTTGGTTGTGATAAGTGTGGCATGTTGTTTTTATTATAATTTATTACAGTACCTTAGTAAAATAGAAAAGTCTATTTAATGAACTTCACAGCCTTTTGTTTCTTGGAAGCTTGTACCAAAAACCGCTGTGTGTTAAAATATTTACAACTTGCACGGGTATAATATAGCAATGAACTTAAAGGTGGTGGCGGCGTGCTTGATCAGAAAAAAGTACCCTTGCTGGCAGCGATGAATGCATATGTTAAGGATAAAGTAATACCATTTCATACCCCCGGGCACAAAATGGGTAAAGGCATGCATCAGGTGTTAGCGGATTTGGTACCACAACAGACGCTGGCGCTTGACTTGGCGCTAATGGAGGAACTTGACGATTTGCACGAACCGCATGGGCCGGTAAAAGCGGCGCAGGACCTGGCTGCTGACCTGTATGGGGCTGACCATAGCTACTTTGTGGTTAATGGTACAACCGGTGGGATCTATGCGATGATACTTACCATTGCTGGCCCTGGCGATAAGATTATTGTGCCGCGCAATGCTCACCGGTCTATTATCGGGGGCATTATTTTGAGTGGGGCAATCCCGGTGTTCATGCAGCCTGAGGTTGATAATGAGCTGGGCCTCGCCATGGGGGTTACACCGGAAACTGTCGCCCGAACCTTGGAGCTGCACCCTGATGCCAAAGGCGTACTGGTGATTAATCCAACCTATTACGGTGTGGCAACTGATCTGAAAAAAATTGTCGATATTGTCCATGCTCATAACATTCCGGTTGTTGTTGATGAGGCCCACGGACCGCATCTTAAATTCTCAGACCGGCTGCCCATCCAGGCGTTGGATGCGGGAGCTGATATTGTTGCTCAAAGCACTCATAAGATTATTGGCGCGCTGACCCAATGTTCTCTGGTGCACTGCAGGGAAGGGCGTATCCGGGTACCTCGTCTAAAAGCTATGTTACAACTGGTACAGTCTACCAGTCCCAACTACATTCTTTTGGCTTCGCTGGATGTGGCGAGAATGCAGATGGCGACAGAGGGGCATAGCCTGATTGAACGGGCTGTTAAGCTGGCTAATCAGGCCAGAGCGGAAATCAATAAAATTCCTGGATTGTACTGCTTTGGCGAAGAAAAGCTGGGTGATCCCGGTGTTTTCAGCATTGACCCAACCAAGGTAACCGTGACTGTCAAAGGGTTAGGCTTAAAGGGGGCAGAGGCTGAGCGTATTTTACGTCACAAATATAAAATTCAGGTAGAACTATCTGATGTGTACAATATCTTGTTCCTCATCACCTTAGGAGACTCTGAACAAGAGGTCGCGGCACTTGTAGCGGCATTAAGGGATATGGCGGCTACTCACCATGGGACACGTGATTTTTCCGATATTCACGAGATATATCTGTCTGGCAAGTATCCTCAACCACCGGAGCAGGTAATTTCGCCAAGAGATGCATTGTTTGGCAATACCTGCATGGTGCCATTCAAAGATGCGGACGGAATGATATGTGCTGAAATTGTTACTTTTTATCCACCGGGTATTCCGATGCTTTGTCCGGGGGAACGGATTACTCAGGAGATCATTGACTACTGCCATGTTTTGCAGAATGCCGGACTGCATATCTCCGGGCCGGAGGATTATTTGCTTAAAACAATCAAGGTAGTTGACTGACGGAGGTATTATGCGAGGAAAGTTAATTGTAATTGAAGGTACCGATGGTAGTGGAAAGGCAACGCAGGCCGGGAAGCTGGTGGACTGCCTCAGTGCCGAAGGCATTGTTGTACGTAAGGTTGACTATCCTAATTACCAGAGTCAATCGTCCGCTTTGGTTAAGATGTATTTGAATGGTGAGTTCGGTAACCGTCCGGAAGATCTTAACGCTTATGCTGCTTCGGCGTTTTATGCGGTTGATCGTATTGCTTCTTATAAAAAAGAATGGGAGAAGTTCTATCTAAGCGGCGGTGTTGTTATCGCTGACCGTTATACCACCTCTAATATGATTCATCAGGCTGTTAAAATCACCGATGAGAATGAAAGAAAAGACTATCTTGACTGGTTATGGGATTTTGAGTTTGCGAAATGTGGATTGCCTGTTCCTGATGCGGTGTTTTTTTTGGCGATGCCACCGGAGGTTAGCCAGCAGCTTATGCGTGGGCGGGAAAGCAAGGCAGGTGGCAGTAAGGATATTCACGAGCAGGATAGTAATTATTTGACCCATTGCTATAAAAATGCCTGTGATATTGCAGAACGGTTTGCCTGGCACAAGATTGATTGCGTCCAGGAGGGCACCGTCAAATCAATTGAAAAAATACATAAGGAAATATACCGGCAGGTCGGCGCACTTATTAGCAGGGCATGATAACAGCCCTGCTTTTAAATTACCGTTTTTCTGCCAAATATTTGATTATTTTAGTAAAACCATTTATAATTTAAGGGATAAGAAGTATGTTATCTGCCCTGTATTTTCCAGGCAGGAGGATTAGCGTTAATGAGTATGAGAATAAATAAATTGGATATGGGAAATCAACCGGTAGTAGCTGAGCGTGAACAGGCCGGAAAAGCCGAAAAGACGGGTGATTACTTTGCTGCTGACCTGTTGAAAACTCAGGAAAAGCAATCATCAGAACGGCTACAGGCATTGCTTTCTGAAATTGATGAAAGCGGTCGCCGCTTGTCGAACATGCCGACATACGGAGAACTTAAATCGTATAAGGAGCTTGTTCGGAAATTTATCGGCGAGGCTGTATCCCGCATGTATACGCTGGAATCACGTGCTGGCTGGGACCGTCATGGCCGGCAAAAGATGTTCACAACCATTCGGCAAGTCGATGAAAAGCTAGGTGAAATGGCTGAAGATGTGCGCGTAGGTCAGCAGCGCCAATTATCAATCATGTCTAAACATGACGCGATACGTGGCATGTTGGTCGACCTATACACTTAATGATGTTAAATTGGAACGAAATAATTGGCCATGAGGCTTCTGTAAGAATACTCAGGGGGATGCTGCTTGCTGATAGAATGCCGCATGCGTTATTATTTACCGGTCCGGCGGGTATTGGTAAAAGCTTGGCCGGTAAACTCTTAGCAGCCGGAATCTTATGCGATGGTGACAGTAACCGACCCTGTGGGTTTTGTCAGGCCTGCATAATGTACAACCGGACTGCACACCCTGATTTTACACTGGTGCGGCCTGACGGCAGGGCAATTAAGATTGATCAAATCCGCGCCTTGCAGCATTTTGCTGCTTTAGCGCCAGCTGTGGGTTCGCGGCGGGTGTGCATTATTGAAGATGCTGAGCTGATGACGGTTCAGGCCGCTAATAGTTTGCTCAAATTGTTAGAAGAACCACCGCCCGGCTTTGTCTTTATTCTGGTGGCAGGGATGGCACAGCCATTACTCCCCACAATCTTGTCACGTTGTCAAAAAATTCAGTTTCAGCCGTTGGCGGCAAACACACTTGTCCAGGCGCTTATTGCAAGAGGATATGCACCCGAAGCTGCCAATGTTGCTGCCCGGCTAAGTGGAGGCCGCATGGGGGCGGCACTGGGTTTACTGGCGCCTGATGGTTTGCTGGCCCGGAATACAGCGGCAGAACTGCTGGATAGTCTGCTAGATAGCGGTATGGAACCCGTCTGGGACAGGGCACTCAGGCTTGATGGCCTTGAAACCAAAGAAGTGGTAGGTATTTTGGGATTTTTGGTATATTTACTTCGTGATGTGGTACTCATAGCCGGCAGGTATAGCGAGCATCTGTTATACAATAGTGACTGTATTCCCCGACTTAACGGCTGGGCGGCCAATTGGTCTGAAGGACAAAGTATGCTGGCTATCAGTGCTGTAAAGAATACAATTCGTGCTATTAGTGGTAATGCAAATACCCGGTTGGCAGTTGAAGCATTACTAATAAATCTAAAGGATTTGGCGGAAAAGGAGATTAAGTATGTTGACAGTAGTAGGTATCCGCTTTAAAAAAGCGGGTAAAATATATTATTTTGACCCAGGTGGTATGGAAATCAATGCTGGTGAGCATGTCATTGTAGAAACAGCAAGAGGCCTGGAGTTTGGCGATGTTGTTGTTGGACCGCGGCAAGTGGAAGATAGCCAGATCGTAGCCCCCCTAAAACCGGTTTTGCGTAAAGCGACACCTGAGGATGAGGAAAAGGTCAATGATAATCGCAAGAAAGAGAAAGAAGCCTTTAAAATCTGTGAGCAAAAAATTCAGGTTCATGCCTTGCCAATGAACCTGGTTGATGTTGAATATACTTTTGATGTAAATAAGATAATTTTTTACTTTACTGCTGAAGGGCGCATAGATTTTCGCGAGCTGGTAAAAGATTTGGCCAGTGTATTCCGGACTCGTATTGAACTCAGGCAGATTGGCGTACGGGATGAGGCCAAACTAATGAATGGAATTGGCTGCTGCGGCCGGTCGCTGTGTTGTGCCACCTTTCTGGGAGACTTTGAACCAGTGTCGATCAGGATGGCCAAAGACCAGCACTTGTCGCTTAACCCTACTAAAATTTCAGGTATTTGCGGGCGTCTGATGTGTTGCCTGAAGTACGAAAACGATTGTTATGGCGGCTGCTGTGCCAAGAAAGTTGTTGCGCCAGTGGTTGGTAAAGAGGTAGTGACGGTCGATGGTGAGGGCCGGGTATTAACAATTAACCAGCAGAAACGAACCGCTACAATTGCCCTGCCTGAAGGCAAAACCTTAGTCATCCCCTGGGACGAAGTAGTGGAAAAAGAATAATGACAGCGACCGGGGTTAGGTTAAAACCTGGTGAACGGGTAGATGACCTTGTTATTAATAATATGAAACTAATACAGCATCCTGACGAGTTTTGCTTCTCGCTGGATGCTGTATTATTGGCACATTTTGCCAGCCTGCGGCCAGGCAGTGAGGTAATTGATCTTGGTGCCGGTACCGGGGTTATCGGCCTGTTGCTACTGGCGCGGGGCGCAGCGGCTGTTACTGGTATTGAAATAAATCCCGACATGGCGGATATGGCTTGCCGTTCAGCCGAGTGTAACGGTCTTGCAAACAGGCTTAACATTATTAACGGTGACTTGCGGCTGATTAAAGAGCTTTTACCAGGCGGCGGTTCTGAACTGGTTGTTTCCAATCCGCCTTACCGCCCCGTAGGGGGTGGCTATATAAGCCCTAATAACCGGGTAGCGATGGCAAGGCATGAATTAACAGCAAGCCTTACTGATGTTGTCGCTGCTGCTAAATATCTGGTGAAGTATCGCGGCCGGTTTGCTATGGTGCACCTGCCTGAGCGGCTGGCAGAGATTACGCTGGCAATGTGTGCGGCTGGCATTGAGCCCAAGCGGCTGCAGCTTGTGTATCCGGCTGCAGGAAAGAAGCCCAATATGCTTCTAATTGAGGGTGTACGGGGTGCCAGACCGGGAATTGATGTATTGCCGCCATTAATTGTATATACTACTGATGGGAGCTATAGTGAAGATATTATGAAGCTCTATAGAACAGGTGACTTCTGTGATGATAACAGCTAAAGGAACGCTCTATCTATGTCCTACCCCGCTCGGCAATCTGGAGGACATGACTTTCCGGGCTGTCCGGGTGTTAAAGGAGGCGGCAGTTATTGCCGCTGAGGACACCAGGCATACACTTAAACTATTAAACCACTTTGATATCCGTGTACCGCTGATTAGCTATCACGAGCATAATAAAGATGAACGCGGTCCTGAGCTTGTTCAGCGTCTTTTAAATGGTGAGACAATTGCTTTAGTTAGCGACGCCGGGATGCCGGGTATATCTGACCCAGGTGTTGACTTGGTGCGGCTGGCCGTTATGAGTGGTGTTACGGTAGTGCCGCTGCCGGGGCCTAATGCGGCGTTGACTGCACTGATTGCCTCAGGGCTTGATACCAACACATTTACTTTTATCGGTTTTTTACCCAAGACCAATAAACACCGGTTGGCCATGCTGTCTAAGCTGTCTAACCACCCGCATACTTTGTTGTTTTATGAAGCGCCACACCGGGTGCGGGCCACGTTGCATGAGCTTAGAGAAGCTCTTGGTGACCGCCAAGCCGTTGCCGCCCGGGAATTGACCAAGAAGTTTGAAGAGTTTGTCCGTGGGGACCTGGATAGTATCGGACGGCATTTTACTGAGAATCAACCTAGGGGTGAATTTACTATTCTGGTAGCTGGCCGGCCCGCGGGCGAAGAAGTAGCAGAAGAACCGGACTCTCTGGCAGGCCTTGATGTAATACAGGCTGTTGCCGCGCTTATAAACCGGGGCATAAATAAAAAAGACGCCATCCGTGAGGTGGCGTCGCAAAGAGGTCTGCCAAAAAGGCAGGTATACCAAGCTGTTCTTGACAGCGATTTAGTTTAATATGTAAGGCTTATACAGCCTTATTGCCCATGGACTCAAGGCATTCCTTGCAGACATTCTTGTTTTTAAAATTAGTAACATCAGCTGCATTGCCGCAGAATACACAAGCTGGCTCATATTTCCGGAGGATGATGCGGTCACTGTCTACATAAATTTCCAGGGCGTCTTTTTCTTCGATATCCAGAGTACGACGCAATTCAATAGGAATTACCACCCTACCTAGCTCGTCCACTTTACGTACTATACCAGTTGATTTCATTTTTCTTTCTCCCTTCACACTCTACTATAATTTTTAATAACATTCAATCAACAAGATTCGACAAAACCTGCTCAACTAAATAATACCAAATATTACAATGCTTGTCAACCTAGAAATTTCCAAATGGCAAATTATTTTTGAATTGCAGTGTATACTGTGTATAAAAACACCGTACAATGTCATATAATACTACTTTATGTCGAAGAATACAACTGTTGACAATTATGATAACAATGTCTATAATTGGTAAAATATACGAAAAGCGCGTCATGCTAAAAGGAGGATCTTATGCCCAAAAAAACCTTTTATATTACTACTCCGATTTACTATCCCAGCGACCGGCTCCATATCGGACATGCATATTGCACGACGGTTGCCGATACTATCGCCCGCTATAAACGGCTGGCCGGGTTTGACGTGTTGTTCCTGACCGGCTCGGACGAACACGGCCAAAAAATTCAACGCAAGGCTGAAGAGAACAATACTACGCCGCAGGCTTATGTGGATAAGATTGTGGCGTCTTTTAAACATTTATGGGAAAAACTTAACATATCTAATGACGATTTTATCCGTACTACTGAAAGCCGTCACCATGAGCTGGTGCAGGCGGTATTCCAAAAAATCTATGATCAGGGCGATATTTACAAAGCCGAGTACGAAGGCTGGTACTGTACGCCGTGTGAGACTTTTTGGATGGAGCGGCAGCTTAGCGACGGAAAATGCCCGGACTGCGGCCGCGCTGTTGAGATTGTTAAAGAAGAAAGCTATTTCTTCCGTATGTCTAAATATCAGGAACGATTACTTAGTTACATAGAAGAAAACCCCGAATTTATTCAGCCGACATCCCGCCGCAATGAGATGATTAACTTTATTAAAGGCGGCCTGGAAGACCTGTGTGTATCCCGGACCACCTTTGACTGGGGTATCCCGGTGCCGTTTGATACCAAACACGTGGTGTATGTGTGGTTTGATGCGCTGACTAACTATATCACGGCTGCCGGTTACTTGCATGACCGTGAGAAATTCGCTAAATACTGGCCGGCTGATATTCATCTGGTTGGTAAGGAGATTGTCCGCTTTCACAGCATTATCTGGCCAGTTATTTTGATGGCGCTCGGTGTGGACCTGCCTAAGATGGTATACGGACATGGTTGGCTGGTCGTTGAAGGCGATAAAATGTCAAAGTCCAAAGGTAATGTAATTGATCCGCTGGCTTTAATTGATGAATTTGGTCCTGACGCCATCCGGTATTTCCTGCTGCGGGAAATTACCCTGGGGCTTGATGGCAATTTCTCGCGTGATGCACTGATTAACCGGATTAATGCCGATCTGGCCAATGATTTGGGCAACCTGCTGCATCGTAGTCTGAGTATGATTGGCCGCTTTAATGGCGGTGTGATTGAGGCTCCCGGTGAAACTGAAGCAATTGACCAGGAGCTTATCGAGTTGGCTCGCGTCACTGCTGCCCAGTATGAAAAACACATGGAATACCAGGATATTAACGCCGCACTGAAAGATGTCTGGGCACTGATCGGGCGTACGAATAAATATATCGATGAAACCGGGCCGTGGGCGCTAGCTAAAGATCCGGCTAAAAAAGGCCGGCTCAGTACCGTACTATATAATCTGGCTGAAGTTCTCAGGATTGTTGCTATCCTTATTTCGCCGTTTACACCTGTTACCGCACCGAAGATTTGGCAGCAGCTTGGTCTGGGGACTGAGTTTGCCAACATAACGCTGGGTGAGGCACAAGCCTGGGGCCGTCTGCCTGCCGGTACTGTAGTTGCCAAACCAGAGCCCATCTTCCCGCGGATTGAAGAGAAGCCGGAGGAATCGGTGGCAACCGCACCTGTGGAAGCAGCTGCCGCGGATTCAACTACTGATACACAGGCGCAAGAGCCTGGTATTTCCGAGATTACAATTGATGAGTTTGCCAAAATTGACCTGAGGGTAGCTAAAGTGCTGGCTGCCGAAAAGGTGAAGAAAGCCGATAAACTACTGCTGTTAACAGTTGATCTGGGGACCGAACAGCGTACCATTATCTCCGGCATTGCCAAGCACTATGAACCTGAACAGCTTGTCGGCCAAAATGTTGTTATGGTGGTTAATTTAAAACCGGCTAAAATCCGGGGTATTGAGTCCCGTGGGATGGTTTTGGCTGCATCATGTGACGACAGGCTGCAGCTTGTTACTGCTGATATGCCGCCTGGCAGCAGGGTGAAGTAAGATGCTGTTTGATTCACATGCCCACCTTGACGATAAGCGGTTTGATGATGACCGGCATGAGGTAATTGTCCGGGCTGCAGGAGCCGGACTTGTAGGGATAATCAATGCCGGGGCTTGTATGGAATCGTCGGCCCGCTCAGTCGCGCTTGCTGATGAGCATGACATGATCTATGCTGCTGTCGGTATTCACCCGCATGATGCCAAGGATGCTAAAGCCGAAGATTATGAACAGCTGGCTGCCTGGCATTCCCTGCCGAAAGTGGTGGCTATTGGGGAGATCGGACTGGACTATTACTATGACCTGTCACCACGCGAGGTGCAGCAGCAGGTATTTATCCGTCAGATTGATGTGGCCCGTCAACTTAAGAAGCCAATTATTATTCATGACCGGGATGCCCATGGCGATATTCTGGCGATAGTGAAGAAGGAGGCTAAGGGATTAACCGGTGTGTTTCACTGCTTTTCCGGCAGTCTGGAGATGGCCAGAGAGGTGATTAAGCTTGGCTTCTATGTATCATTTGCCGGACCGGTAACATTTGCTAAAGATGGCAAGCTCAAAGAGGTGGCCGCCAATATACCGCTGGAGCGCCTGCTTGTCGAAACCGATTGTCCGTACCTGACGCCGCAGCCGTTCCGGGGGCGACGCAATGAACCTGCGTATGTTAAATTTACGGCGGAAGAGGTGGCCCGGGTGCGGGGTATAGAGGTTGCTGCCCTGGCTGAAGCGGCGACAGCAAATACTAAACAGCTGTTTAATATTGTTCTATAGCTTGGATTAGAGTATCTAGAATAAAATATTACAATAGCAGGAATAAAATGGAAAA
>NZ_DATMXX010000311.1:0-26719 GCF_035561255.1 Sporomusa sp.
GTCCCTTATGTATAACCTCCATTGACCAAATGTCCGACAATATTATTATTTACAGTTGCGACGAGGGATAGCAGTGGTAAGGCTGTGACATCTACTAACAAATCATTGACGAGATTAGCAATTCTTCTCCTTTTTTTCCACCAAAAGCAGCGGCATAAACTGCTAAAATCTGCTTCAAATCTTGGTCGAGTGAAACCCTAAAATCCATTTATTCTACCTCCATATTAAAAACTGCAACACGTTATTATCTCGCTTAAGTTCTTTAATACAGCCTAAATATTGCGCAATTACTCCGGCAGCGGATTAGGCAGCCATTCTGCATCAAGTCATCCACTGGAACAGTACCCCTCATTACACCAGTTATACTTTTTGGGCCACGATAGCAATCCATCCCCCACCAGCCTTATATTCTTCGCCAGTCAGACTATTCCATATATGTTTAACCTGAAATCCATTATTGGCTAGCACCTCTGTTATCGCTTCTAACGAATAGTCATGAAACCACATATGGTATGTTTTGCACTTTCCCTCTTCACTAATGACAGTATATTGATCTACCCAAGTGTCATGTTCTGGATAATCAAACCCCTGTTCTAGCACAATATGTTTACCAGGATGCCAAAAGCCTCCATCAAAAAAAAGCCACTTGTTTTTTAATCCTTCACTCTTTCTTAATTCACGGGTAGAAACGTCAAAAATAAACAACCCATCTTTTCTCAACGCTTTGTGAATAATTTTAAGTAGCCGATCTCGTTCTTCATTTGGAAAAGTACATATCTCTCCATATACTTGCAGAACTCTATCAAACATTCCATCATATTTAATATTAAAGAAGCTTCCCCGAATATATTCTATGTTCAGGCCTTGCTCTTCAGCTTTTCTTTGTGCATATTCTATTGATCTTTTCGATAAATCAATGCCAGTTAAATGCATGCCAAATTGACAAAACCTGTTGCTGTATAATCCTGGACCACAGCCTAGGTCTAACACCATGTCGTCTTGCTTTAGTAAAGAACTTCTCACAAGATTATTAACTGTTTTTTCGATGGTTTCTAGTTTTCTGCTTGCACCATCATATTCAGGATTCAAATGGGCATCAAGTAGACTCTTTGAAATATGCGGATCATCCCAGAATAAACCTTCCTCTTTTTCAAATAAGTTCGGTTTTCTAATCGAGTCAGCCAAACATTCAAATAGCTTTGAAAAACATTTATCTATCTCTGCCATTACAATCCTCCAAGTGAAACCATAAACTTCTACTCTATATACTTCTACAATTAGTTCCTAACTCTTTTTCGCAGTTACCAGTGGTACGGTTCTCCCCGGCTAATCTTAAACGCCCGATATACCTGCTCTACTAAGAGCAGCCTGATCATCTGATGCGTAAATGTCATTTTAGAAAACGACAGTCGTTCCTTACCGGCAGCAACTAGCTCAGCGGACAACCCGAAGGCCCCGCCGATGACGAAGGTGATATCACTGTTTCCGCTAAGCGCCAGACTGTCAAATTTGGCAGCAAGTTGCTCGGATGACAGTGCCTGACCGGCCACATCTAGTACAATCAAGTAGCTTCCCTGACGGACGGCTTTTAAAATGCGCTCACCCTCACGGGTGAGCGCTTGTGTTTTTTCGGCTGGGGACGGGTTATCAGGCATACGTTCCTCTGCAAGCTCAAGGATGTCAAGTTTGCAGAATGGAGTCAACCGTTTCAGAAATTCCTGAATTCCGGCTGTCAGATATTTCTCTTTAATCTTGCCTATAGCAAGAATCGTTATCTTCATCCTGTTATTGACCTGGCATTTCTTCTAAGAGAACATTGATCGTCTGGTTCTGGTTATTTCTTGTGATCACCACTTCAACCTGACTGCCTACCTGTTGACTGTCAAGAACTGCCCTTAGCTCGGCAACACTGTTCGTTTCGGCGCCGGCAACCTTCAATATAACATCACCCTCACGCATACCGGCTTTGTAGGCTGGGCCGTTCTGGGCTACTTTAGCAAGATAAACGCCTTTTTCCAGGTTGAGTTCATAGCCGTATTTCGCGGCAGAGGTCTGATCGAGTGCACCTACGCCAAGGTAAGCTCTAATAACCCGCCCCTTGTCGATAAGCGATTGGAGAATAGGCCTGGCGCTGTTGATAGGAATAGCAAAGCCGATACCTTCAACCCCCGATAATGCTATTTTAGCACTATTGATACCTACTACAACACCATCGGCATTAACAAGGGCCCCACCGGAGTTACCGGGATTAATGGCGGCATCGGTCTGGATGAGTTTGAAGCGGCGTTCGCCAATGTCCAGCGAACGGTTAAGGGCACTGACTACACCGGCAGTTACACTGCCTTTAAACTCCAGTCCGAGCGGGTTACCAATAGCGATAGCTGGTTCGCCAACCATAAGCGCATCAGAATCTCCCAGTGTGGCGACCGGTAGATCGGCGGCATCAACCTTAACAACAGCCAAATCGGTTGCCTGGTCAACGCCAATTACTTTGCCTGTCAGATTACGCCCATCAGCCATAGATACGGCAATTTCCTCGGCATTTTGGACTACGTGGAAATTGGTGGCTATGTAGCCCTGGGCATCAAAGATAACGCCAGAGCCTGTCCCCTGTTCGACAAGGACTTTGCGATTAAACATATCCCGGGCAAAGGCTTTGTTGGTAATACCGACAACCGCCGGGCCGACAGTTTGAGCTGCCCTGACGATGGGTGTATTACGTGCATCTGACACATTGGCCTGCACGGTCGGCGGCTGCAGGGCTTTGAACGATGAACCTGCAGGCTCAGGTTTTTTAGCTTTATCGGCAGCATTGCCGGCACAGCCTACCACAAGGGTAGCACCAATAATCATACTAATGAGTGATACTGCGATATAGGGAGTTAACCGCCTGAACCATTTCATACAATCGCCTCCTACTTAGTTTGGGTAAACCCTGAAATTCTTTCAGGATAGGTAAGATGCAAAGTAATATCTTGTCCGAGTTTGCAGCCCTGTGTTGTTAAAATATTTGCTACCGTCTCCTCAGCCAGTTCCGGTCGATTGTTTTCCCGGCTTAGGTGGGCCAAAAAGACATCGGTATGCGCTTTGCGGTTTAGCCTTGCCAGGGCCCAACCAGCGTCGGTGTTGGCAAGGTGACCGCGATTGCTCATAATACGTTTTTTTAAATGCCAGGGGTAGCTGCCATTTTGCAGCATATCCAAATCATGATTAGACTCTAAAACTAAAACATCAGACAAGGCCAAAGCATCCTTGACTGTCGGAGTGACAAAACCAAGGTCTGTAGCAACACAAACCTTAGTATCACCGGCATATAGCCGGAAGCCCACAGGATCGGCCGCATCATGGGAAATACTGAAAGGCTCAATCTTTATTTTACCGATATCAAGGCTGTCGGGGAGAGCCTTGCAGCACTCATCAGGCAGGGCCGCCCTACAATACATGGATTGCCAGGTATCAGGCCGGGCATAGGCCGGCAACCGGTATTTTTTAAGTAATGTCTGTAACCCACTGACATGATCGCGATGCTCATGGGTAATAAATACAGCATCAAGGTCTTCCACTTTAGTTCCAATGGCCTCAAGCGACTGTTTAATCCGCCGGGTGCTGATGCCGGCATCAACCAACAGCTTGGTATTGTCCATTTCAATAAATACAGCATTTCCGGTGCTACCACTGGCCAAAACATGAATTTGCATAATTACCTCTTCTAGAATATATCGCCTTTTTAAAAACAAGTATATATTCGACTTAGACCTCGGCAAATCCTTTTTACCAGCACTTGTAATTAGGGGTTAATTAGTGGAGTTCTGGCGGCAATTTACCGGTAACTGCTGCTCGTACATCAGGCGGCAGCGCAGCCAGCAAAATTTCCTTAATCTCTTTCAAACGTTCGGCTGATTTAGCTTCAAACCGCAAGGTAAAGAGCGGCTCAGTAACCGAGGCGCGGATCATGCCCCAGCCATCGGCAAATTCAATTCGCACACCATCAATCCGGTTAGGCCTGTATACAGCAAGCTTGCTTGCGACCTGCTCCAGCACTGCCGTTTTATCTGAGCCTAAATAGGGAACACGAATATCTGGCGTCAGCAGGTAATTAGGGATGACAGCTACCTGGGCAGACAGGCTGCCCTGGGCGGCTACCAACTCACATACTTTCAGCCCGGAAAACATACCATCATCATAACCCAGGTCACGAAAGAAGAAGTGGCCGCTGATTTCACCGGCAAAAAGTGCCTGCTCCTGCATAAAGGCGGTTTTGCTGAAGGTATGCCCGGCCCGGGCCATAACCGGTCGTCCGCCGGCTTTAGTTACCTCTTCCGGTACTACCATCGAGCATTTGGCATCATAGATAATGGCCCCTTTTTCGCGAGCAAGATAATACCGGGCAATAAGCACCATAATATCGTCATTATCGATCGCCTGGCCGGTTTCGTCAACAAAACCGACCCGGTCGCCATCACCATCAAAGCCAATCCCCAACGCTGCACCATGTAGCCGCACGGCTTCACCGAGTGACGCCAGGTTTTCCGCCAGTGCCGGATTGGGGGGATGATTGGGGAAACGTCCATCCGGGGTACAGTTGAGTTCAATGACCTCATACCCCAGCCGTCGAAACAGTTTGGGAGCGATGGCAGCCGTCGCGCCATTACCCGCATCAATGACTACTTTCAAGCAACCCTGGAGGGCCTTACCGGCAGTATGTTCAAGATAGTCGGCCATGACAGGTAGTTTTGTTACCAAGCCAATGCCCTGAGTACGGGCATTGATTGCCACCAGCTGCCCAATATGGGCTACATCCTCTTCGCTAACCGGTTTAGGGCCAAGCACCAGCTTAAATCCATTATACTGGGCCGGGTTATGCGAAGCTGTTACCATAACGCCGCCGGTTGCACCGGTGGCCTTAAGTGCATAGTAAAATACTGGTGTTGCCACTGTCCCGATATCTATCACCTGACAGCCGGACTCGGCCAAGCCATCAATCATTATTCGCTGCAGACTGGGAGTAGACAGTCTGATGTCTCCGCCCACCACTACTTTTTGGCCGGTAAGCTTAATCCCTACCGCTAAAGCAATGCGTCTGGCCATTACATCAGTCAATTCTTTACCGGCTACGCCGCGTATATCACAAGCCTGAAAGATGTTCACATTTGTCCCCCTTCTGACTATACAACAGAGACTTGGCATAAGGCCAAGTCTCTTATTTCCTAGCAAATATTGTATCATGCCTTGTGGCTGGCTTCAACTGATCACATGCAGTAATTTACTTCTTAAACAGATGTACGGCGCAGGTAAAACAGGGATCAAAAGAGCGAATCACACGCCCGGCTTCCACAAGTCCGCCGCCTTCAGCGATTGGTGTGCCGATGAGCGCCTGTTCGACCGGCCCCCGCTGCCCCCGATTGTCCCGCGGCGAGAAATTCCAGGTTGTCGGTGTGATAATCTGATAATGAGTCACCTTATTATTTTTGTATTCCATCCAGTGCCCCAGCACGCCTCTCATGGCATCAGTCAGCCCGATGCCAGCCCCGCTGTCAGGTGGCGTATAGCTCTGGCAGCTAGGCGAGTTAGGTACGATTTCTTCTACAAAGCCTAGTGCTAGTTTACAAATCTTGAGTGTTTCCCTCGCTCTGGCAATCAATCTATCCATTACCGACACCCCTCGCCGGTAATCACCGCTAATAAATCCCCTGGCCAGAGCACCACATTCTACTGGTATTTCCTTATAACGCGGTGCTTTTACCCAGGAATAGGCTTCAGGTTTATCACGATCCGGTTCTGTGCGGCCTTGCCCAGGCGGCCGGGGGGTTATACCATCGTTATACCAGCTGTAACGGATCTCTTCAACAAAATGATTAACATCAATTGGTTCAGGCTGGCCTTGATTAATAACCAGACCGGAGGGAAAAGCCCTGCCGCCAGTCAGTGGTGCCGGGAACATTCCCACCGAAAAAAAGTTGCCGTAGCCGGCCCCGATCGAATAGTAATCCTGATAATACTCAGCTATTGTCATGACATCGTTTATATAGAAATTCTCCACCCACTCAGTGATTTCTTGCAAAATACTACTATAAGCCATAATGCGCTCCACCGAGGCCTGTTCGGTTACCCCGGTCGGCAGAATGGTCTGTTGATTCGGTGCCTTGGCACCGAACACAGCCATAGCCTCATGGGCGCGCATCGCCTGGAATGCCGCTTGTTTTGCGTGCAGCAAGAGTTCCTCATTTACTTTCGCCGGCAGACGGTAATCAGCCTGTGGGCGCGGTATATACGGCGGCATATCCGGGCCTTTGACATAGTCATAGAGTACCAGCACATAAAAATGCCGGAGGTTATTCTGGATAATGTCAGCAGCAAATATCAGGTTTGTAAGGTGCTGTCCAGCCGGTGTTGGCTGAACGCCGAACGCCTGCTGCTGCGCCATGCTTGCAGCGATCGCGTGGGCTGATGAACAAATCCCGCAAATACGCTGGGTAAATAAGGCTGCATCCCGCGGGTCGCGGTTCTGCAGCATACTCTCCATGCCCCGGAACAAGTGCGCTCCCAGCCAGGCATCGGTGACTTTACCATCTTGCACCTCAACATCAGCCCGCAGCGGCTCATGAATACGTGTTACCGGAAATATTGTCTGCACAGCCATATGTGCTACCTCCTATGCTTTGGCCCCGGCCGAAAGAAATCAACAACTTTCTGTCGAAATGTTCTGCGCAGTTTACGCTTAACCTTAGATTTCTCCAAGCTTTTGCTCTCGCTAATCAGGGCATTTTGCTGACGAATAAGGTCATCAAGTTCTTGTTTGAGCTGCTCCAGGTTTTCCGGCGGGTCCGGTTCATGGGGTTTTGTCCCATCCAGCCAATGTTTGCCTACCCGTTTGGCAACAACCCCGGTAACTAAGTGTGCACCTACTGCGGCAGCCCCCAGACCGGCTGCAGCAACACCAAATTTCTTGATATTAAGTGCCCCCATAGGGGTTTGCAGGTCTGGCAGATGCTCATAAAAAGGCATTGTGCTGTCTGGGAAACCTGGATTAGAACAGCCAATACACGGTGCTCCTGCCCTGACTGGCCAATTAACATAATGGTTCCACTGGCGTTTGGGGCAATCGGCATGGGTAACCGGCCCTTTGCAACCAACCTTATATAAACAGCCGCTCTCGCCGGGAAAAGCAGCAAAAATACCGTCTTCAAACTGCTGCCGCCGTTGGCATAAATCATGGATGGTCTGGCCAAAAAATAGTTTAGGCCGGTTATAGCTGTCCAGTTCAGGCATACCATACATAAGCAAATGGCTGAAGGTACCTGTTATCCAGTCAGGATTACTCGGACAGCCAGGTATGTTTATGACCGGTTGTTTGATTACTTCCCATACCCCCTTAGCACCGCCAGGATTAGGATAAGCGGCGGCCGGACCGCCAAAGCAGGCACAAGTGCCCACAGCAATGACGTGTTTAGCCTTAGGTGCAAATTCCATAAGTGCAGCCTGGCCTGTTATCATCTCATTTCCCCGCATAAAAACATGATTAAACCGTCCCTGATCAGCCGTCATAACCGAGCCCTCAATGACAAGCCAAAAATTGCCTGCATCCTTTTCCACAGTATCCATAATGGCTTGTACTGCCTGCTCGCCCTGGGCTGCATTAAGCAGCCAGTCATACCTCAAATCAATCATATCATGCAATACTTGACTGAGCGTTGGATTGACGGCATTATCCAAAGATATGGAATTGCCAGTGCAAGACCCGAGTTCCAGCCAGATTACAGGCGGTTTCGTCAGCTTGCTCTCGGCAAAGGCCTGGCGCATGATCGGCATCAGATGCTCTGTCAGACTGGCGGTTAATGCCGCAGACATGCAGAGTTTGAGAAAATCCCGCCGGCTAAGCATATGACTCCCCCCTAAGCAATAGTAACGTTAATTTTCCCAAATATATGTAAAAGGATACGCCTTATGGCATATCCCTTTATTTTGCATCTTTACTATACTCTTTCATATTAGCTTTTGCCCATTGATTAACAAGCATCTCATAGGTAGCATAGTCTATACCCAGCGTCTTTTCAATTGCCTTATTTACCTTCACGCCGGCCTTCAGGTAATTGATTACCTGACTCAGCTTAGCCTCACCGTGTACCTCAGCAATATAACGTACTGCCGCGAGCGACTGACGATAAGCGAGCGCCTGATTTGGTAATTCGTCGAAGTCATCAGTTAGCTCATCCATGGTATATAGCGTACCGGTCAGCTGGTTAGTGGCAGTTATCCATTCATAACCGTTAATCCGGTATTCCATATATTGAGCCAAACCTTCCGTAAACCAGCGGCTATAATTGCCTCTGGCCATATAATCCAGCACCAGGTGAGTGTATTCATGGGCAATCGGTCCTGTCGTAATAAACTCTTCTGTTGATTGGGTGTTCTTCATCCAGGCTTTCGGCGACAGCACCTGAATCACACCACCCCAGTAGAAGCCCATCGCGCTGGCATCACCAGCCCAGCCATATGCTTTTTTCATTGACTGGCGGTCAGGATATATCAAAATCAATGTTTTGCCGCCTGGAGCAAAATTGAGCGCCGCTGTCACAGGATCATACGCAGCCTCAGAAGCTTTAGCCACCATGTCTGCCATGTCAGCATCATTTTCAGTATATTTAATAATAAAATGCGGCGTTTCTTTCGCCAGCATGTCTTTGGTCTGATAATTAATCTTTAGCTGCATTGCCTCCCGTATCAGAGGGTACAGCCACATTTGCGGACGTCCCGGGATGATGCTCAACAGCATCCCCACCAAAACCAGACCAACCACTGCTGGCGCACCACCAGGAATCATTTGTATAAAAGTACGCATGATTTGCTGCCCTCCTTTCGAGCAAGTAAAGGTCATTATACCACGCGAACAAGTTTACTTCTACAGGTTTATTATGTAAACTTATTATTCATCCCGCCCCACCAAAAAACGAGATTGTCTCGCTAACGGTTTGCAATGACCTGAGAAGGGGTATTCCCCTCTCATTCATCGCTAACACTAGCAAAACAATCTCGTTTGTATTCTCTTATAACTTCAGCTTATTAGCCCTTATCGCCGCTGACTATTGTGATACCGGCACTGGTTCCCAGCCTGGTTGCCCCAGCAGCAATAAGTTCTATGGCCTGCTCGCGGGTTCTGATACCACCTGAGGCTTTGATACTGATGCTATCACCAACAACTTGTTTGAACAATCGAATGTCCGCAACTGTCGCTCCGCCTGGTCCAAATCCGGTTGAGGTTTTAACAAACCGGGCCCCGGCTTCAACAGCAGCGTGACAGGCGTGGCGTTTCTCGTCATCAGTCAATAGCCCGCTCTCAATAATCACCTTTACGGCAGCTCCGTCAGCGGCTTGGACCACCTGTCTGATATCTTCGGTCACAACGTCCCAGAGACCGGCTTTAGCGGCGCTGATATGCATAACCATGTCCAGTTCGTCAGCCTTTTGAAGGACCGCTTCCTTTGCCTCGGCCGCTTTAATTGCCGTAAATGTTGCCCCTAGCGGGAACCCAACGACAACCGCTGTTTTGACCCCCGTACCTGCCAGATGGTGGGCAGCTAATCCAACATAAATGGGATTTACACACACTGCAGCGAACTTATGTAACACAGCTTCTTCACACAACCGAATGATATCACCAACTGCAATCTCAGGTTTAAGTAGCGTATGGTCAATATAATTTGCCAGATTCATGTGAACCGTCCTAACTTACTGCTGCAGCCTTGCCCTGACAAGCAGGACATACACCGTAAAAATAAAATTGCTGACCTTGAAGTGCATATTCAGTCTGCGCTGCCACTTGGCCAACAAAATCCGAAGAATCTACGCCATATAAGTCATCAACCCGCCCACAGGTCATGCAACGGACATGAGGATGATTGGTAGTATCCGCATCATAACGGAAACTGTCTTCACCGACATTAAGCACCTGGACTAAACTAAGTTCTTTGAGGATCTCAATGGTCTTATACACGGTCGCCAGGCTCATCGTTGGGTAGAGCGGCTGAAGGTCATTATAAATCATTTCAGCGCTGGGATGGGATTTGGTAGCCGCTAAGGCACTATAAATGGCTAACCGTTGGGGTGTAACTTTGAACCCCTTGTCTCGTAGCAATGATGTAACGCAAATGTCCACTAATTTCGCCTTCCCTTTATACAAATTACCAGTGGAAAATAGTTATCGGATAGTTCTTGTTTAATTCTACTCTTGTCGTTAAATACTGTCAAGGCAATTTTATACAACAATTGGCGCAAAAAAAACAAGACCCGCGCCAGGCGCAGGACTTGTCACTGGAATTGTCGCTTATTGAGCCTGACCGCTAAACTTGGATTTAACCTGGGCAATATCTTGCGGATTGGCATTTTGAACATTATAGTAGCCTTTTTGCTGCATCAGGTCAAAAATTTGTTTTTCCTGATTGTGAACATCGCCCAAAATGGTCAGATAGTCACGACGGAGGGTTTCGTTGGCAGCCTCAAGTGCAAAGGAATTGACAGCGGCTGCGGTATATTTGCTTTCATTAAGAGCAAGCTGCAGAAACTCACGGTCAGTGATGCTGGTGCCCTGACCGCTCATGCCGGTTTGTGTGCTTTGCCCGGATTGTTGACCCATTTGTGCCATAGTGCTTTCACCTCAATTATTGTAAGTTTTGTCCGGCGTTTAAATGCTTGCTCACAGTCTGGAAATGCTGCTGGCTTTTTTGGGCAAGCTGTTGAAACAGCTGCTTAGCCTGGGCATCCTGTACATTGCTGGCAAAGAAATTCATGGTCTTGGCGCAGTTTTGTTCCATGCCCAGGAAGTCTTCCAAGTGCATCAGTTCTTTTGATGATAACACAGGTGATCCCTCCTTTCGCTTTATCGTACCTAGCATGCGTAGGTCTTGCGCCAATTATTCTCTTTTCGGGTATTATTTGGGCTTTCATTACTCATTAACGATGACATTCAACGCGATTCCGACCTGACTGTTTTGCCCGGTACAGTGCCTGATCAGCGGCGTCGATCAGACTGGTCTTAGGGGTTTCCCAGTCGGTATGGCTTTCAAAGGTTGCCACCCCGAGGCTGATCGTAATGGTGATAACATCTGAATCCACCGCAAACTTAGTTTCTTCAATATGCTGCCGGAAATTCTCAGCCAGAACAGCCGCTTCAATAAGGCAAGTTTCAGGTAAAACAACCGCAAATTCTTCGCCACCATACCGTGCACTCATATCAGTCAGGCGGAAGCGCTCCTTAACCATAGCGCCCAGGCTTTGCAGAATAACATCACCGGCCAAATGCCCCCAGGTATCATTAACCTTCTTGAAAAAGTCGATATCCAGCATAATAAGACTAAGCGGGCGATGATAGGTGAGCGTCCGGCTGATTTCGCGCTCAAGATAGATGTCTAACTGACGGCGGTTACCCAAACGGGTAAGCGGGTCAGTCAGGGCCAAAGCCTGGAAGTGTTCATAAAGGTAGGCCCGTTCAAGACCAATCGCAGTCTGACTGGCAATTGTACTAAGAGCCAGTTCTTTGCCTGGCGGAATTTCCTGTTTAGTGTTATTCCAACCAAGCACAATCAATCCCTGTAATTTACCGCTGGCCAGTAGTGGTAAAATATTGAGGCGCCTTACCATAAATACCGACATAGTAATCAGGCCGTGCTTATTCCCGCCGGCAGCCGTATCATCCATAGAACTGAGCCCACTCCAGGGCCAGGATGTTTTGCTGTCAGAAAAAACCCTTTGCATATGATCAATCTCTTTTTGTTCAAAACCAGTATCAAACACCGGCTCGGTATGAATACCGTCATCCCGGTGATGCATGATGAAAGCTACAGCACCATTGGCCGAGAATAGATTATAGAGTTTTTCAGCGACTTTAGTTAAAATACTTGCCGGCGACTGCAGGCTGGCTAACTCTTTGACAATATCGTACATCAGGCTAAGCTCAGCAAAGTTTTCCACCGTTGTCTCGTAAGCACGGGCATTTTTAATCGCTTCACCAGCATGATGAGAAAACACGCTGAGAAACTGGGCATCATGCTGTGTAAAACCCCGTTCTTTGCGAGAAAATATTTCAAGTACACCAATGACGTCCCCATTGTGCCTGATGGGTGCGCCAACCATCGATTTTAGCCCGGCTTGCCGAATGGCATCAATGATGCGCTCAGGCAGGTTATCAATATTGTCAATAACTACCGGTTTCTTTTCCGTAAATACCTTACCCATAAAGCTTTTATCGGTCTGAATTTTTTCCGGTGGCTTGAAACTACTGATATAGGCCATGATTTTTAGCGTATTATTCTCAGCCAGCGCCAGGTAAACATGATCGCATTGAAACACGGTGCCGGTGGCCGTTACAACCTGTTGCAGCATGGCTTCAAGATCATTTTTAGTAGCCAGGGTTGCCCCCAGTTGAATAAAGGCCTGCTGCAATATCCGCTCACTATCCTTGGTTGCCTTGTACAGACCCAGGTTTTCTGACACCATATTCCTTAAAGCGCGGTTTAGGCGGGAAATACGCATATACGGACGTAAAATGGAGGTTTGTAACAGTGATTGCAAGATACAATAATAGGCAAAGACTTTGTAGACATGACCAATCAGGTTAAAACTATCATATGCACTTGAATACAAAGTAAAGGCCATGCCCCCCACAAAGCTAAATACCAGGCTGACTCGTAACAAAAATACAGACTGCTGTGACGGATTACGGTAACCGTACAAATAAATTGCCAGCAGGTTTAACAACATAGCGACATATTCAAGAGCGATTTTCTCGATCGTCTGCCCTAGATCAGGTCTAAACATTGGCAGTAAAGCACTTTCAAACAGTACTACAAACAAGATAAGGCTAAGACTAACCGTTACGGTAACCGTCAGGAGATATAACCGGTGGAAAACCGGATTCTTACTATGCCGGGGGATATACACGGCCACTAATAATCCAATACTTCCAAGCAGACGGCTGATAATCCAGTACAGTGACGCCTTATTTTCACTGTTGACAGTAATAAAATCCGGCATACCTCTGTAAGACAGCAGATGCGCGAAATCCAACAGGCCAACAGCCAAAAACACGATAGCGATGACCAGGTCACGGCTGTTTTTTGTTTGAGGCCAGCTATACCACACTACCGTAAACACGCATAACCCGATTGCCAGACAGCTGACCTCGGCAATTGTATGCATAATAAGGTAAACATCCTCAGGGTATACCATATAAAACAGGCGCGGCATCCAGGACACTAAGCCTAATATCCCAAATAACACTGACGTAAGTGCCGCCAAATAAACATTAGCCTTCAGCGTAGTTACTAAAAGCGACATCCTTTATCCCCCCCTTTTGGCTAGAGTCACTATTCACCAACGCTCCTACTAACATAATATGCATAACAAATCCCTATGTGCTTTATGTCTAGATATCAGACTAAAGTCCCATATAACCAGGACTTTAGAATATTTCATTTCTAAGATATATTATGTATAATAATGGTAACAAGATAAGGAGGGCTGCCTTATGCTTATCAGCGAGGTAAAAGCTGGCATGGTGCTGGCACACGATATTGTTGATGACAGGGGCAATCTGCTTTTAGAACAAGGCATTGCCCTTACTGAGTACTATCTGACCCGGCTTAAACAAATGGGTATGAATACGATTCCCATTTATGATCCCTATGCCGCTGAACTAAAGAAAATCACGATAGTTGCCCCAGAAACCAGAGAAGAGCTAAGTATCTGCTTTCGCTCACTATTCAACAAAAAAAGCCATGAGATTATAAACTCCGGCCTTAATACAGTATATATCAAACAAATACAGTTAGCCGCAGGCCAAATGATTGACGAAACAGAAAAGAAGCTAGCTCATATTGTTAATGTCCAGGTCCGCCAGCCTACTGCTGATGAGATTGGGCATGCTGTTAATGTATGCTTAATGGCGGTAGCAACAGGGCTTTATATTAAGCTGCCGCGGCCGGTACTATTAGATCTGGCGTTAGGAGCTCTTTTTCATGATTTAGGCAAGTCTGTTGTCCCCACGCTAAGTGGCCTGGCATCTGATCAGGAACGCTTGCACCCCATTTACGGACAACAGCTTTTATTAAAGAATAAGATTGGCTCAATTGCTGCCCGCATAGCGTCCGAACACCACGAACGATATGATGGCCAGGGTTATCCTTCCGGTTTGGCAGGCAAAGAGATTCACCCGCTTTCACGGCTTGTGGCGATTGCTAATTACTTTGATAATGCCATGACTGCCGCTAGTGTGACCGGTGCACCGCGCCACACCATTGCCGAGGAGATGCTAAAAAACGGGAATACGCAGTTTGACATGTACCTGTTACGCGCTTTTTTTCATACCACTCCGCTCTATCCGGTAGGTAGTCTGGTCCGGCTTACGACCAGTCAACTGGCTTATGTCGTAAAAAACAAAGTCCGCTTTGCGGCTACCCCCACCGTGGAGATTGCTAAACAAAAGGTGCATCCTGGATGCCTTACTGCCACAGGCCACCTAATTGATTTGGCTTTAAAGCCAAACATTGCCATTGCTGAAGTTATTGCAGAATAACAAAACGTCACGCGAATTTAATGCGTGACGTTTCTTAGTTCACAACCACTTTTGGGAGGCAAAACGCCGCCACAGAATGACGCTCCTGAATAAAAAATCTCCGGCTGTAATATACCAGGCAGCTATAATGTCACAGTCCCATACGGTAATAAACAGATACACCAGCGGCAGACGAATCAGCCACACCCCGATTGTCGTTACATACATCGGCCAGCGCGTGTCGCCGGCACCGCGGAGAGCCCCTCCCAGAACAAAGCAGAGCGCAAGGGTTGGCTGCTCCAATACTGCAATCATAACACATAACGACCCCCAATAAACGACCTGTGGATCGTCGATGAAAAAAGCGGTCAGCGGTTTTGCAAACAGAAAGATAATGCCGCCCATAACTGCCATACTCCAAAAGGCAATCTTATTAGTTAACCAGGCATACTGAACTGCCCGGTGCGGCATTCCTTTACCCAAATACTGACCGACAAGTGTCATTGAGGCCACCGCGAACCCAAAGCCAGGCATAAATGACATTGATTCAATCTGCAGAGCGATTTGGTGACCGGCAAACTGTACCGCCCCCACCCCGGCCAGCATAAAAGTAAAGACCAGGCGCCCCCCCTGCATAGCCATCTGCTCCAAAGCAGCCGGTACACTGATGTCCAGAATGCGGATAATAGTTGCTTTTTGCAGGGTTAGTATGTGCCGCCAGGATAAACGAACAGTGCTAAGACGGCTAAGCACCAGTAATGCCGCCACCCCACCCGCCAGTTGCGAAAGCCCCAGTCCCCAGGCTGCACCATAAACTCCAAGCAACGGCACACCTTGTCCAAAAATGAAGAGGTATGATATGATCAGGGCCATGGTATTACTAAAAATAGTAATATAAAAAGCGGTCTTGGTCTTACCCATACCGCGTAACGCGGCGTTGGCAATAGACATCACTAAATAAAAGGGTGTAAACATATACATAATCTTCACTAAGCCGGCAGCTAATTCGGCCACCGCCGGCTCAGCCGCAGTCAAAGCCAATACCCGGTCAGCGGCCAGCTGTCCAATGCCTGCCAGCATAACACCAAATACGGCCCCCAGCAGGATCGCCTGACCAGTTACATACCGGACATCCTGCCAACGTCCTGCACCGGTCTCACGGGCAACAAGGGCTGCTGCACCGGTACCGGCAGCAGCAAATACCATAGCAGCCGAGAATTGTATCATCATCGCCAAACCGACGGCAGCCAACGGAACAGCCCCCAGTTGCCCGACCATGGCGGTAACAAACACATTCACCGCCATAATACCAACACCTTCAAAAATAACCGGCCAGGCAAGTTTAATAATTTGCCTGCGCATATATTGATTAATCGATAAAATCACGAGCCTTAGTCCCCCTGTACAACCTTATCCTATACTTTCGGCACAGTTGAAAAATAACCCTTTTACCTCAATCTTATCCTGTTTGTATTGTTCTAATTGTGCAAACTGATTATAATAATAGGGTTAAGATAACTTATGAATAAAGATGGTGAACATATGCTTATTACTGAAATTCCTGCCCTTATTGCCCGTGAACTAGGCGTTAAACCGCATCAGGTAACAGCAGCTACGACCTTGTTGGATGACGACAATACGGTCCCCTTTATTGCCCGCTACCGCAAAGAGGCTACCGGTGAGCTGGACGAAGAGCAGCTTCGCACAGTGGAAGAACGTACTCAATACTTAAGAAACCTGCTCAAGCGCCAGGAAGAAATCCTGGCCAGCATTGAAACCCAGGGAAAATTGACTCCTGAGCTAACGGCAGCCATTCAGTCGACAGTCAAGCTTCAGGAATTAGAAGATCTGTACCTTCCCTACCGCCCCAAGAAAAGAACCAGGGCCCAAATAGCCAGGGAAAAAGGCCTGGAGCCACTGGCTGGCATGATGTTGTCCCAGCAGGTGACAACTGGTACCCCCCTCGATATTGCCAGTGGTTATATCAATGCTGAACAGGATGTTACCACTGCAGAGCTTGCTCTCGCCGGCGCGCAGGACATTATTGCTGAAACAGTCAGTGAGCAGGCCGACATTCGTGCGGCACTCCGTAAAGAACTTTGGCAAAAAGCTGAGATCGCCAGCCAGTTGGCGACCCCTGAGGCCGATGCAAACGAATTTCTTATGTACAAAGAGTACCGGGAGCCTGTTAAGCGCATACCGTCCCACCGGATTCTGGCTGTTAACCGCGGTGAAAGCAAAGGGACTCTCAAGGTCGACCTACTGGCTGACCATGAAGCCAATAGCAACCTCATTGCCCAAAAGGTTATCACCGGCCACTCAATATTTAATGAAAGCATCAGAGCCGCTATTGCCGATGGATATAAACGCCTGCTGTTCCCGGCACTTGACCGGGAAATCCGTGCTCTGCTCACAGAGAATGCCGAAAAACAAGCCATCCGCGTATTTGGACTCAATCTCCGCCAACTACTCCTCCAGGCACCGCTGGCCGGCCATACGGTAATGGGCCTTGATCCAGGTTACCGCACTGGCTGCAAGATGGCTGTCGTCAGCCCTACCGGGGCTGTATTGACATATAGTACTCTCTATCTAACCATGAGCGAACGCCAGCGCGAGGAATCAGCCGGTAAAGTCCTGGAGGCCATCAAAACCCATGGCGTAACCCTTATTTCAATTGGCAATGGTACCGCCTCATACGAAACTGAGGAATTTGCCGCTACACTCATCAACACCCACAATCTAAATGTTCATTATATAATTGCCAATGAGGCCGGCGCTTCGGTCTATTCAGCTTCTAAACTGGCCAGAGAGGAGTTGCCTGACCTTGATGTTACGATCCGCGGCGCGGTGTCAATTGCCCGCAGGATTCAAGACCCGCTGGCCGAGCTGGTCAAGATTGATCCCAAGTCAATCGGGGTTGGCCAGTACCAGCATGATGTAAATCAGAAAGAACTGGGCGGTACCTTAACTAATGTTGTAGAATCCTGCGTTAATCATGTTGGCGTTGAGCTCAATACAGCTTCGCCGGCGCTGTTAACCCATGTTGCCGGCATAACTGCCAGTGTTGCTAAGAACATTGTGGCTTACCGCACGGAAAAAGGTACCTTTACCAGCCGTAAAGAGCTCTTAAAAGTAGCCCGCCTGGGGCCGGCGGCTTTCACCCAATGCGCCGGCTTCCTCCGGATTGCCCAGGCGGCCAATCCGTTAGACAATACACCGGTCCACCCTGAATCATACCCATTAGCCGAAGCCATCTTGGGGAATCTTGGCTTCACATTAAAAGACTTGTCAGATAGAAATAAGCTGACTGCCCTGCAGCAGACAGCCCCTACAGTCGATGCCAAAAAAATGGCGCTGGAGCTTAACGCCGGAGAACCGACAGTGCGCGACATTCTTGCCGCACTTGCCAAGCCTGGCCGCGACCCGCGCGAAGATGTCCCGCTTCCTCAAACCCGCAAGAATATCGTCAAACTATCTGACATCACCCCTGGCACTATTGTCAAGGGTACAGTCCATAATGTTACCGATTTTGGTGCCTTTGTTGATATCGGCATTAAAATCAACGGACTCATCCACCGCTCTGAGTTAAGCAACAAGCCCTTCCGCCATCCCATTGATGTAATCTCGGTAGGTGATATCATCGAGGTAATGGTAATTAGTGTGGACGAAGAGCGCAAGCGTATTGGCCTGAGTTTGAAACAAGTACCAAAAGCGTAGCAAAAGACCCTGTATCCAAAACAAGTATCTGGATACAGGGTCTTGCTTAATAATTACCCACCGTAATTTATACTCGTAACACACTAAACGGTTCACTACTATATACGATATCCTCAAGAACACCTCTAAGCTCATCTGCCGTTGTTCTTAACAGATATATCTGCCCCTTGAGTGCGCTAACCAGGGCCGCGTCATGAATTTCGTTCAGGTTGATCGCTGCACTGAGCAACCCGCCGGTGATCCCAGCGTGGGCAGCTGCTGCGCCTGTCATTAAATCACTGACAACTAATTTATCTACCCGGTCAACAACCGCCTTACCGATCTCAATGACCTCAAGGCAAGCCCTGGCTGTTTCCAGTGGCACTTCAGCGGCCTGTTTCAAGGCCTTCTGCCGGGCTACATCGCGGGACTGCCTGGCTTCAGGCGTTAGCTCGGGCAACCCGGACGCCGCTAAAAGACCCCTAAGTGCTAAAGCATCGCGATCAATCAGAATGGCTAGTTCAATGTGCAGTCTAGCCAATTCGGCCTGTTTAGCAATTAACAGCTCATGATGTTCAACTAATTTAGGGCTGTTCAATGAATGGTTTATCGACAGTTCTAAGAGCGCAGTCGCCGTCAACCCGTACATAGCAGCGGCGCTACCCCCGCCTGGCGGTACATCACCGGAAGAAATTTTAGCAGCAAATTCGTTAATGCTAACTGAGCTAAGCATAGTTTATCCTCCCCTAATTAAGTCCGGTGCCCCTAATACTTCACATGGGGACCGGTCTCATTCCACGCTGATAATAAACTGGTAATGCGGCTGTCCACCAAAATATACCTCAATCTCAATACCACTCAGCTGTTTCCTCAGAATACCGGCTAAAGCCTGAGCCTCAGGCTCAGCAAGCTCAGCCCCGTAATATAGGCTGATTATTCCGGTCTCAGGTCCGGTCAAGTGTTTGGTTAACGCTATAACTGCGCCTTCCAGATTGTCGGCCCATACGGCAACACTGCCTTCGATTACACCAATATACGAGCCTGCAGGCACAGTCTGACCCTGTACCTGCGAGTCGCGGACAGCAATCGTTACACTTCCTGATTTAACAGTTGCCTGGGCCTCAGTCATCAGGGCAATATTGGCCTCAATATCGCGATTGGGATCAAAGGCCAGTACCGCAGCCAGGCCCTGCGGCACATTGACAGTCGGCAGAATTGCAACCCTGTCGCCTAACAGCTTCTTAGCCTGGGCGGCAGCCAGTATTATGTTTTTATTATTTGGTAAAATAATATATTTCTCCGCCGGGCCATTATGAACAGCAGCCATAAATTCCTCCACAGGCGGATTCATGGTTTGCCCGCCGGAGATTATGACATCGGCCCCCATCTGACGCATAATATCAATAAGGCCATCTCCTGCCACTACACTAATAACCGCTAAATTAGCTTTAGCCTGAAGCGGCTCTGCTTCAGTATTAAAGGTGGCCAAAGGCTCGCTTTGTATTATTTCCCGGTGTTGATCAGCCATATTGTCAATCTTAATATCATGAAGTGTCCCCCAGGCAATGGCCGACTCCAGTACAGCACCAGGATGAGCCGTATGAATATGCACCTTTAACACACTCTCACCCTGGGCAAGCACCAGGGAATCTCCCATTTGCTCCAGTTGCCGCTTAACCTCTCCGAGACCGGCCGTAAAACGCTTGACAATAAACTCAGTACAATAAGGATGCGCTATGTTCGTTTCCGCCACCATTGCAGGTACGGTAAGTGTACGGCCAAAATCGGCCTCAGGCCCGCTGAAGCGCCCTTCCAGCCCTTCAAGGCAACCGGCGAGAAACACAATGAGTCCCTGGCCGCCAGCGTCTACCACGCCGGCCGCTTTGAGTGCCGGTAACAGCTCGGGGGTACGTTTGAGTTCTTCCCGCCCAGCGCTGATTGCTTCACCCAGGATATCGGCAAAGGCCGCCCGTTCCCGCACTGCCCGATGTGTCCCCTTCGCGATCCCCTTAGCTACTGTCAGAATTGTTCCCTCTACCGGCCGGGCAACTGCCCGGTAGGCATAGAGAACACCATATTGAAACGCTTTGCCGACCTCCGCCGAGGTTGCTTTATCTTTTCCAGACAACCCCCGGGCAATACCGCGCAAGAGTTGGGACAAAATAACGCCGGAATTGCCCCGTGCGCCCATAATGGCGCTATCTGCTGCGCGGCGGGAAAGCGAGCCAATCCCCTCATCTGGCGCTTCGGCAACTGCTTTAGCTACCGCCCCTAATGTCAGCAGCATATTGGTGCCGGTGTCACCGTCCGGAACAGGGAAGACATTTAAACTGTTGATATATTCATGTTCGCGCATAAAGGCATTATACGCCCCGGCAATCATGCGACGAAAATCTTTGCCATCAATTACATCGATACTTGGCTGCATACATCTACCCCCTTAACGAAGTTATTCACACTTATCCTGAAAGATCAGTCCAATAATCCCTGGTCCTAAGTGGGCTCCCAGGCATGAACCAATGCTTGTCAATGACACCGGAACATTGGGGTAACGCTGACTCACTGTATCATATATTTGCTTCGCCACATCCGGTGCTTCGCCGTGGGCAACACCAATATATTCGAGTTCCCCGTACTTATCCAGTTCTTCAATCATTCTTGCCAAAGCCCTTGACTTGGTACGGACTTTATCTAAGACCTGTACTTTTCCCTCACGCAATGTAAGGATCGGCTTAATTTGAAGAATAGAGCCAAATAACGCCGCCGCGCCACCAATCCGGCCACCCTTATGGAGATACTCCAGTGAGTCAGGAAGAAACAGCGTGTGGGTAGTATCGGCCATTCTCTGCAGGTGCGCTGCTATAGCACCGGCTGACTGACCAGCCGCCGCCATAGTGAGTGCGACCTCAGCCATCTTTACCATGCCAATGGCAGATGTACAGGAATCAATAACATAAATCTCACGACCTTTAAAATCTCTGGCTGCAGCCAGGGCCCCGTTGACTGTACCGCTCAAACCACCGGAAACCCCAATCATAATGACAGGATTACCTGCAGCGGCCGGAGCAAAGGCAGCGGCAAAATCACCGGGAGCCGGTTGAGAAGTGCGCGGATGGATCCCTTTTTCTTTGACAAGACGAAATAACTCGGCCGTACTGAGCTCCTGCTCATTCCACACATTATCGCCTAATAAAACTTTTAACGGGACAACGTGAAGATTGGGATGGGTGGCTAGCATTTCTTGGGACACATTGGCAGTGCTATCTAACACTATATGTATATTTGACAACTTGCGTAAACTCCTCTCCTAATACCTAAACTATATTTTACCAAATAATCCGGCGCAAATACACAAAAATGTTGTCAGATTATCCTCTCAAGAATCGCAAACAAACCCGATAATATTATCTGGTCTGACAGGAAATAGGATATTGGGCAGCGAAACTACACCTATACAAGTTTATGCAGCTTACTACTGCCTAATACTAGGCGACTGCCCGAATAACCGGTAATCGGGAAACCTCGCTTAGCTAGGCGTTCACAAGCAGCCGTAAGGAGTAACCCTATGGACGATGATAACCAGCTTCTCTTTGCATTGGATATCGGGACACGAAGCGTCGTTGGCTTAGTCGGCAAGACTGAGAACGGGGCGATCAAACTCTTGGCGTCAGACCGGCAGGAACACCATACCAGGGCCATGTTGGACGGACAAATTCATGATGTACAGGAAGTGGCCGGCGTATTAGCCTCAGTCAAAGCCCGTTTAGAAATCATCTCCGGCCCGCTAACCAAGGTTGCGGTAGCCGCTGCCGGGCGCGCCCTGTGTACGCTGCGGGCTGACTCTGAGCTCGAAACCGCCTCCCGCGGCACCCTCACCCCTGATGACGAACGCTCACTTGAACTGGCTGCCATCCAGGCAGCCCAGGCTCAGCTTGCCACCTCCGGCACTGTTTTGGACCCTGCAGATTACTACTGTGTCGGCTATAGTGTTGTCAGCTTTAGCCTTGACAGCACCCGCATCAAAAGTCTGATCGGTCAGCGTGGCAAACGCGCCGGCATTGAGGTGATCGCTACCTTTCTGCCCCGGCAGGTTATTGATTCACTGCAGTCAGCCATCCAGGCGGTTGGCCTGGAGATGTCCACCCTTACCCTTGAGCCGATTGCTGCCATCAATGTACTGATTCCCTCAACGATGCGGCACCTCAATCTGGTGCTGGTCGATGTCGGTGCCGGCACGTCAGATGTAGCGATTACCCGCGATGGCTCGGTAATCGCCTACGGCATGGTCCCTTTTGCCGGTGACGAAATTACCGAAGCAATATCACAGCATTTTCTCTTAGATTTTAACATTGCCGAGACTGTTAAACGTCAACTGGGCGGCAAAAATAAGAAACTTACCTTTACAGACGTACTGGGCATGGCTCACAAGCTGCCGGCTAAAGATATTATTGCTGCCATGACCCCGAAAGTAGGCGAATTAGCACAAGCAATCGCCACTGAAATTCTGACCCTCAATACTGAGGCGCCGCAAGCTGTACTCTTAGTCGGGGGCGGTGCGCTAACGCCACTGCTGCCGGAAGCACTGGCCCAGGCACTTGACATACCACAGGCCAGGGTAGCCATCCGTCGCCCTGATTCAATGGAAGGCTTCATCGATATACCGGCAGAATTGTGTACCCCTGACGCCGTAACCCCGCTTGGGATTTTAAAACTGGCCGGCGGCCGCGCCTTAAACTTTGTTAATATCTTTGTTAATAAACGGCCAATCCGTCTCTTTAATCTCAGCCGGTTGACAGTAGCCGATGCCCTCTTGGCTGCCGGCATTGATATCCGGGCACTGCGCGGCCGTCCCGGTATGGCCCTGACCATTACTGTTAACGGCGAAACCCGGTTTATTGCCGGCAGCCACGGTACTCCCGGCCACGTATTGTTAAATGGCCAGCCAACCCAACTAACCGGTGCTTTACATGACCAGGATGTCCTGGAGGTTATCCTTGGCGCAGACGGTACCGCACCAACGCCACAGCTTAAAGAGATAATTGCAATACCTGATCCATTAACAATCAGAGTCGATGGTAAAAGTTATGCCATCAAACCACAGATAACAGTCAATGGTCAACAAGCTGCACCTGACACAGTTTTGTGTGACCGCGACCAGATAAATTCCTCGCAATCGCTCACGCTGGCCCAAGCGCTCCAGCTTCTTAACCTTAAGCCTGAACCTACCGAACACAGCTATCAGGTCAATGGAGCACAACGTTCCTATAAGGTATGGCCCAAATATACCATAAATCATACGCTCGCGTCACTTAATCAATTATTAAGTACAGGTGATGTCGTTGAAACCCTCCAACTGCCGCCGCCCACGCTGGCAGAAGTGCTGGGGATTAATACAAACGAACTTGCTCCAGCCATCAGCATACTATTTAATGGCATGAATTGCCTTGTCCCTATTCGCCGCCATACAGTCACCGTCAACGGCCGGTTGGCCGAACCCTGCCAGCCGGCCAGCCCGGACAGCACTATTGAACTGATAACAGCAACAGACCCCCAGCCATTAATTAGCGATGTCCTATTAGCCGCCGATTTTGATCCACGCAGCCTGCCTGCTACAAGCAGGGTGACCGTGCTGCTCAACGGACTGCCGACTGAATTTACAGCTTATGTGAAAAATGGCGACAAAGTAGATATCCACATTCAGGAATCCTGCTAAGGCACTCAATAGATTTAAGTAAATTTTGTAATAATTTTACGCGGGACTGTGACGCACGTCACAGTCCCGCATTGTGATATCCCCTATAATTAAGTTATAAGTTATAAAATATAAGGGGGATTTCAAAATGAGTATGTTTTGTTACCAATGTGAACAAACTGCAGGCGGTAATGGTTGCACTAAAGTTGGTGTCTGTGGTAAGAATGAAGATATCGCCAGTCTTCAGGATACCCTCGTCTTCGGCCTCAAAGGCATTGCTGCCTATGCCCATCATGCCCTCGAACTGGGCGCCCGTGACGAGCAAGTGGACGCATTTATGCATGATGCCCTGTTCTTCACACTGACTAACGTAAACTTCAACCTTGAAAACCACATCAGCATGGTCTTAAAATGTGGTGAGATTAACCTCAAAGTCATGGAGCTGTTAGACAAAGCCCATGTTGACCACTTTGGATCTCCTGTACCTACTGAAGTATTTACAGGTTTTAAAGCCGGCCACAGCATCCTGATCACAGGTCATGACCTGTTAGACCTGGAAGAACTTCTTAAACAAACTGAAGGTACTGGCATTAACATCTACACCCACGGTGAAATGCTGCCAGCACACGCTTATCCTGAACTCAAAAAATACAAACACCTTGTCGGCAACTTTGGTACTGCCTGGCAAAACCAGCGCAAAGAGTTTGCTGCCTTCCCTGGTGCTATCTTAGTTACCACTAACTGTGTCATGCCGCTTACTGCCAATGAATCCTACGGCGATCGTATCTTCACCCGCAGTGTAACCGGCCTCCAGGGCGGCAACCATATTGCCGACCGTAACTTTGCAGAGGTTATCGCCAAAGCCAAGGCCCTGCCTGCAGCAGCTGATAAAGCTGGCGAATACACCCTGACCACTGGTTTCCATCACAACGCAATCCTTGGCCTGGCCGATAAGATTGTGGAAGCCGTTAAAGCCGGTAAGATTAAACGCTTCTTCCTCATTGGCGGCTGCGATGGTGCCAAACCTGGCCGCAACTACTACACCGAACTGGCTGAAAAAGTGCCGCAGGATTGCGTAATCCTAACTGTTGCGTGTGGCAAATACCGCTTTAATCACCTTGACTTCGGCAACATTGACGGTATTCCCCGCCTGATCGATCTGGGGCAGTGCAACAACGCCTACTCCGCCATTCAGGTTGCCGTTGCTTTGGCCAAAGTATTCAACTGCGGTGTAAACGACCTGCCACTCTCCATCGTATTATCCTGGTTTGAACAAAAAGCAGTCGCAATCTTGCTCACCCTCTTACACCTGGGCGTTAAGAATATCCGCATCGGCCCATCGGCTCCTGCTTTCGTATCACCGGGAGTATTTAAAGTTCTTAATGAAGGTTTCGGCCTCCAGGCAATTACTACCCCTGATGAAGATCTAAAAGCGATCCTGGGCTAGTACCTTGTCAGCCCTATTCCAGTGAATACTGACAGTCTATTTTCCGCAACCCTTCGTTGTCGTCAGTCAGCATACGTCCGGTATGCCGCCCACCTCCGCCTTGGTTTACGAAAAATACCCTCGCCATTAGTCTACCGTTCTAGAGCTGACAAGGTACTAATATATAGCAAAGGACGAGTCACATTATCGTGATTCGTCCTTTGCTTATTTAAAAACAACACAACGGTTGCGTCCTTGCTTTTTGGCACGATACAAGGCATTATCCGCCTCGCGGAAGGCATCCTGGCAGGCTACACTCGGATTCTTACAGGATACGCCGATACTAATAGTAATCTTTACAGGATCGCCATTATGAAAGAACTCGCAATTACCTACCTGATAGCGGAGCCGCTCGGCAATCTTGAGACCTAGCTCAAGTGATGTTCCCGGCAATACCAGTGCAAATTCTTCACCACCATAGCGAAAAGCCAGGTCCTTGCTGCGAATGCCGACTTTTATTATATTGCCAACGGTCGTCAGCACCTGATCGCCAAACAGGTGACCATGGGCATCATTTAATTTTTTAAAGTGATCAATATCAATAATCAGCAAAACATATTGCGCTACATCGGCTGTTTTTTCCAGATAGGCCCGGTGGTTGAGCAACCCAGTCAGCCCATCAGTATGCGCCATTGCGTAATGGTGGGCATTTTGCCGCTTAAGCTCCGCGATTTGGCCTTCATGCTGCAATTGCGTTTCCATCACATTATGCATATGGACTGCCGTTATCGACAAAACAGCAAAGCCGATCACATTGTAGATTGTTTCCAGCAAAAAGGCGACAGCCATGGCATCAGCCCTAATGATATTGGCTGCCACATATACCAGTGAAATCGCTGTAGCCATTCGCATGGCACGATCCCGCCCGACCTTCAGCACCATCCGGATTAAGAGCAGATGATATAAAACATTGCTATACAATGCCCCCGCCAGAGTAAGGCCGGCACACAGTATCAGGTTGACAGCAAGTTCACCTAGCTGTGGCTTACTCCGCCGCCAGGATAATATAAGATTGTAAAGGGTATAAGCCAAGGAGAGCGCAACAATAGAAGCCCAGTGCGGACCCGGATTGAGCACTGCAGCCACCATGGTAAATACTGCTGAAATACCACTTATTCGCCTGGTTATAGTCTGAAGCTGAGAGGCAGAATCCCCCCACCCACTGGCAGCATGCCCGCGGTTTATTGCACTCATTTCCTAAACTCCTTCACAACCCAGGAGCAGATTGGCGTCTTCTAGTAATATATTATCTTACTTATCAGATGAAAAGTAAAGGCATAGTATGCACAATGAAGGAAAA
>NZ_DATMXX010000312.1:0-9626 GCF_035561255.1 Sporomusa sp.
TGTCAAAGCCGCGCCGATCGTTGCTGCCATCCCGGCAATCTCATCTTCCATTTGAATAAAAGTACCCCCGACCTGCGGCAAACGTTTCGCCAATAGCTCAGCAACCTCAGTGGACGGTGTTATGGGATAGCCGGCGAAAAACCTGGCTCCGGCGGCAAGCGCGCCTTCTGCACAAGCATGATTCCCCTGCATAAGTACTGCTTTGGCCATGAATACATTCCTCCGTTTATTTAACTTATTTACTTATCAGCAGTTACAAAAATTGCATAGTCAGGACATCTTAATTCACATTGCCCACAAGCCACACAATCCTCCGCCTGGGCAACCTCTATCTTAGCAAGATCATCAAGCTTTAGCACCTTTTTGGGACAGAACTCAACACATATGCCACAGCCTTTACAAAAACGGGGCTTAGTCTTCAGCATTTTCTTTCACTCCCTATACATCAAATTAAACACTTTTAGGCATTAAACAACTTACCCGGGTTTAATAACCCCTGTGGGTCAACAATCTTTTTAAGTTTTTGCCCTACAACGAAACCAGTTTCTCCTGTCTCCCATTTCAAGAATGGTGCTTTCATATAACCGATACCGTGTTCACCTGACAGAGTGCCGCCAAGGTCAAGTGCTGCTTTAAAGAGTTCCTCCACCGCTTGCTCTACTCGTTCCATTTCTTCATGGTTGTGTTTATTACTCAAAATATTCGGGTGAAGATTACCGTCACCGGCATGACCAAAAATAACCATCTTTAACTCATATTTCTGAGCTATCTCACGCAGCCGGCGAACCATAGCCGGAATTTGGCTGCGAGGAACAGTGGCGTCTTCAGAGATTTTTGTTGGATTAATCTTGCCGCAGGCCGGCGAAATAGCCTTACGGGCACGCCACAGTTTATCAATATCCTCAGGTGTCGAGGCTGCCTGAATCTCAGTTGCGCCACATTTTTTACACACTTTGACAACATGTTCGGCCTGTTTGACTATCGACGCCGCACTCCCATCAACCTCAATCAGCAGGATGGCCTCTGCACTTACCGGCAGTCCTACGTTGAGAAAGTCCTCTACCGCGCAAATAGTCTGATTATCCATAATCTCCAGTGTAGTAGGAATCGTCCCTGAGGCAATCATATCGCTAACAGTGCGGGCTGCGTCGTCTAAGCTGTTAAAAATCGCAAGCAGGGTTTGTTTGGCACTCGGTTTGTCGACTAATCTCAGATAGGCCTTAGTCACAATGCCTAAGGTACCTTCTGAACCAACCAGGAGCATCCCCCAGTCGGGGCCAGCCATCTCACTGTCGAATCGATTACCCACTTCAACGATGCTGCCATCTGATAAGACTACCTCCAGCCCTAACACATAGTCCCTGGTAATACCATACTTTACCCCCCGGGGACCACCCGCGCATTCGGCTATATTGCCACCCATGGTTGAGGTTTTGGCACTAGCCGGGTCAGGCGGATAAAAAAGTCCGGCCTGGTTTACGGCATTCACAAAATCCTCGGTTATAACCCCGGTCTCGACCACAGCCACCCGGTTTGCTGTATCAATCTCAATAATCTTGTTGAGTCGTGTTAAAACAAGGCTAATTCCGCCTTTTACGGGAACTGAACCCCCTGATAAGCCTGTGGCCGCCCCCCTGGCAGTTACCGGAATATTATACTGCCCGGCTAATTTAACTATGGCAACCACATCATCCACGCTGCCGGGTTTAACGACCACATCTGGCGGGAAGTCCCGGAAAGTGGCATCAAAAGAATAACAAATCCGGTCTTCCAACTGATCCATAACATATTGATGACCAAGCAGGCGTTTTAATGCGGCGATTATTTGCTGATCCAACTTTCTCACCCCCTATTCCAGGCCGTAAGCCTTGGCAATGATCTCGGCAGTATGCAATACCTGCATGCTGCTCTGTCGCTGTCCCAGTCCGTCAGTTATATGCATACGGCAGGCTGAACAGCCTGTGGCCAGAATGCTGGCCCCTGTCTTTTCGGCATTGTCCAGCTTCCAGTCATTGATGGTCCGGGAAACGTCGTAATAGGCCATACTGAAAGTCCCGCCTGCTCCGCAGCACTTGGCAGCGTCTTTCATCTCCGCAAATTCCACTCCCGGAATTGCTTTTAATAGCTGTCGCGGTTCTTTTGCTACCCCCATCCCTCTGACAAGATGGCAAGGATCATGGTAAGTAATCTTAGCCCGTACTTCCCGCAGGTCTTGCTTGATTCCCCTGTCAACAACAAATTCAGTAATATCTTTCACTTTCCCGGAAAGCAGTTCCCAGGATTTTTTAATCTCCGGGTCTTCAATAATTGAACCGTATTCATGCTTTAAGGCTGCCCCGCAAGATGCACAACCGGTTATAATCATGTCATAATTGCCGGCTGCCAGTATTTTCACATTTTCCTCAGCCAGATATCGCCCTACCTGGTAGTCGCCTGAGGTAAAAGCCGGTGTCCCGCAACAGCTTTGCCTGGCAGGAATAACTACCTCGACATCGTGTGCCTTAAGAATTTGGACGATCGCCTCTCCCGCCGCCGGGTAGACATAATTGAGCATACAGCCTGTATAAAACGCGACCCGTGCGGTAGGCGAAGCTACCCGGTTAGTCTCGGGTAATCGCGTCCTCAGCGGCGCTGTCGACAACGGAGGAATAACCCGCCGCTGGCTAAGCCCGGCACCCGGCATAGGAATACGGGCTAGTTTGCCCCTGCCGTCAGAGGCATTTTTAAATACAACATTCTGAAAGCGCGCACCCAGTTTGAGGCCTATGTCAAATAGTTTGCGATAGGTAAGTCCGGTAAAAGCCAGCTTCTTAGCCAAAGGTAAGCCGTTTTTATCAGCTAAAGCACGCCTTGCACTTAAAAACAGTTCATCTGTTCTCACGCCTGATGGGCAGCCGGGTACACAGGCTTTGCATAATAGACATTTTGACATTCTGGTTTGCAATTCGGGAGTAAGCTCTAATTTCCCTTCACTAACTGCCTCCAACAACTTAACTTTACCTCTGGCAGTAGTGTTCTCGTTATCTGAGGCTTGAAATACCGGACAAATTGAGCGGCAAGTCCCACAGCGAATGCACTTAACAAGTTGTTTTTGCCACTGAGCATAATTATTCTCCATTTGTTTCACCCCCTGCGAAGTCAGCGATTTAATATCTTTTTAGGATCAAAAGCTGCTTTTGCCCGCTGCTCAAGCTCGGCCAGAACACCACTCCCACGCTTACCTGTAATCCGATCATATTTTCCAGAGGAGATCCCCCCAGCTTCAGTAATGGCTTTTGTAACCGCATCGATAAAGCCGGCCTCAGGCTCTGGCGCTGCCAAAGCAATATTCAGCTTGCCTTCTGCCAGTTGACCAAACAGACCTGCTTGGACACAACGGTTCCTGGAAATTGCGCAAAATGCTTTTATGAATTCCTCCTGACGGGTAAAAGCTATTTTAAATTCATCTGTCAGCACATACTTATCACCTGGCTGATAGAGCATGCTCCACTTTATTGCCGTCTGCCCGCAGCCGTCAGAAGCCTCCTGGATTGTCCCGCTATGTTTCTCTAGCAGAGCAATTGCACTTTGGGATTGTTCAGATGCCTCTTCATATAAACCATCAAACTCCATCATGATAAGCTGTCCTTGCACATCAGCTGTGAATATGCTTTGCACACTAAGATCACTCCATAGTAAGTAGGCAGGAACTACGCGGCTATCTTTCAAATCTTTTACAAAAGCCAACAGTTGCTCTAACTCGGTAAATGTGGCGGCTAGGCCCTTACGGGTCTCTGGCAAAGGCAGCAGCTTCAGCAAAAATTTTGCGGTAATGCCATAATCTGTGTAGGGAGCGTTAAAAAAGCGGGTAAAATCATAACCGGTCACATTCTTAACCGTTTTTCCCCCTGTTTTTAATACCTCGCCTGTAGGTAATACAATCTCTGACCCCATAAGAAAATGCTTTGTGTATCCATACTTTAAACTTGATATATTGGAACAGCCTTCATAAAATAATTGCCCTATTGTTTTATCATGGTAAAACGGGGTATCGGCCGGGATGAAGCGCAGTCCTTGTTCAGCCAACTGTTCGGCAAGCTTCCCCAGTTTGACACCAGGATTGACTGTTGCAACAAGGTTAGCAGCATCAATCTCAATAATTTTATTTAACTTCGACAAATCAATAGTTAGGCCCTCATTATTGCCTTTCCGGTAGACATATATCGGACGTCCGGTATCAAATGATGTCCGAACCACGTGCTGCAACTCCTCGATAGACTGAGGTGACACAGATTGGCTCACGTAACTTCCTCCTTCAGAAACTATATCTAACACTATACTAGTTGCTGATCGGCAATTACAACAGGTATTTACGACCAAGCGCAAAAATCGGCTGACGAACCCATTGTATCTGTCAACAGAAACTGCTTTCCGCAAACAGAAAACCTAAGCATAATACCCAAATAAAAAAGTTTTATACATCTGATTATGTAAAAAAAACACTCATTTCGAGTGCTTTTTCTACATCCAGCCGTACCGTCTAAGGCGGCAGCCCTGTACGTCTTCACATCAAGCATCGGCCCGCCTTAGACGATGGATCCTTCCATTTACCATATAAGCTTATATTTTCACAGAACGAACTTTTAGAATTCCTTCTATTCCACCAAGAAAATTCAAAGTCTCTTTGGATACTTCCGAATCAACAGTCAGAACCATCATCGCCCGCTGATCAGTAGCCTTCCGCCCAAGCTGCATTGTAGCAATATTGACTTTACCGGCACCCAATAAGGTTCCCATTTGCCCAACAACACCTGGTTTATCCATGTTTTCCGCAATCAGCATATATGGCATAGGGTTGACATCAAATTCATATCCATTGATTTCAAGAATTCTTTGCTCGCCTTTGCCAAATGTTGTTCCGCTAATAGTAAACACTTTGCCTTTTGACCAAACCTTAAGTGTAATCAACGTCAGATAATTATCCACTGTAGATTCTTTGCTTTCGGTTACTGTGACGCCTCTGCTTTTTGCAATAAGATTTGCATTGACATAATTAACACGTTCCTTAAGTACAGGCTCAAAAAGACCTTTCAATATAGCGAGTGAGATCACTGAAGTCTCAAGTGTTGCTACCTCGCCCCGATACAAGATCTCTACTTTATCAACTGCTTCTTTTTCCAATTGGTAGTACATCTTGCCTAATGTCTCACCTAATTTTAAATATGCTTTAATGGTATCCAGATCCTGGGTATGCAGAGTAGGCAGGTTGACAGCATTGGGCACCATTTCTCCCCTTAGCGCGGAGACTACCTCCTGGGCTACTGTTATACCGACATTATCCTGAGCCTCTACCGTATCTGCACCGGCGTGAGGTGTTACGACCACATTATCGAACTCAAGCAGCGGTGAAGTGGCATGAGGTTCCCCTTCCAAAACATCGATACCAGCTCGCTTGACAATCTTTGCTTTGAGGGCTTCAATAAGCGCTTCCTCGTTTACGATTCCGGCCCGGGCACAGTTAATGACAGTAAGACCCTTTTTAGCAAATTTAAATTGCTCTTTACCAATTATGCCATAGGTCTCCTCTGTTTTCGGGGTGTGTACGGTAAGGATATCGCATTCACTCATCAGGTCTTCCAGTTTTTCTTTTTTCTCAACACCAAGGTTTTTAAACCGGCTATCACTGATATAGGGGTCATAAGCGATTATACTCATGCCAAACGACTTTAAACGTGTTGCCACTAAAGATCCGATCCGTCCCAGTCCTACGATACCTGCTGTTTTACCCTGAAGCTCCATACCTTTAAGACCAGAGCGATCCCAAACCCGTTCCTTAAGCCGGTCATGGAGCTGAGGTATATTACGGCAGGTTGCAAACAGCAGTCCCAGGGTAAGTTCTGCTGCCGAAACGACGTTGGATTCTGGTGTATTAACAACAATAATACCGCGTTTAGTGGCTCCCTCCATGTCAATGTTATCCACACCATTACCGGCACGTCCCACCACTTTTAGGCGAGTGGCTTTTTGATATAACTCTTCATTGACTTTGGTATTACTGCGTACAATAAGGGCCTCATAATCCCCAATAACCTCCAGCAGCTCTTGTCGTGTCAAACTAGTCTTTATATCAACTACGGCTCCTTCTTCAGTGAGTTTTTCAAGCCCTTTTTGTGCAATCTGTTCAGAAACTAATACTTTCATAATCTTACCTCCATTTTTAATTCTACAATTATATACTCGCCTGCGGTCAAAAATACATGTTCGGCAAAATAAAAAAAGTCCTAGTCCCAATAGGGACGAGAACTTTCCCGCGTTGCCACCCATGTTGCCTTCCGGCCAACTTTAGCCGCTATAATGGGCGGATCCCGTTCTGATTCCTCACCAGTCACTCCCAGGCGGAACCATTCTGTTCGGTGTAACGGCTCGCACCAACCGCCGTCTCTCTGAACACCTTCCATTAGGCTTCCTGATCATCATGTATGATATAAACTTGTTATCATTATAATGTGTTCGCAAGTACAAGTCAAGTGTCTTTTTCAGGAGCAGTTATTGTACAACATTAACATCTACTTAGCTATATTTACAGAAAAAGTGCCAAGCTAATCACTAATCACCTTGGTACATAACCCCAGGTTAGCCACTGGTGGCTGCCTGTGACTTAATAGCAGGTATAATGTAGCGGGCAGCGATAGCCAGCAAAATAACACTGCCGCCGATTAGTGACCAAAGACCAGGCCCTTCACCCAGGAGCAAAAATACCCACAGCGGATTGAGGATTGGTTCGATCATAGTAATGATCGAGGCTTCGAGGGCGGTTACATATTTTATAGCTATAGAATACAGGACATAGGATAAACCAATCTGGATACATCCAAGCGCTACAATAGCCGTCCAGCCGCCAACCCCGGGTGAACCCTCAAACATAAACGGTAAGCCGCATAAAAAAGTCAGCACATTGCCCAACAAAACAGACCCGAAAGGGGATCCCTCCTTCTGCAGGCGCATCGACACTGCCATAACTGCCATCGACATCCCACTGACGATAGCCAGCAGGTTTCCGGCAAGTCCTCCTGCCGACATTTGATCCTGAAAAAACAGCACCATTCCGCCGCCAACAAAACTAATTGTCACCAAATCATACAAACCGGGTTTTTCATTTAAAAATATAACCCCAAGGATTGCAACAAAGATCGGACAAGTATATTGCAACAAAATAACATTAGCGGCAGTGGTCAGCTTGTTTGCTGAAACGAAGGTCAGCATCATGACAGCATAGGCCACTCCCCCATAAAACGATGCTTTGTTCCAACAGACCGGCGAATGGCGGAAGGCCGCCCAAATAACGATAGCCGCAATAGCACTTCTAGCACCGGCAATCGCCATTGGATTCCATTCAATCCACTTAATTCCAATCCCACTGGTACTCCACAACACGGCAGTGACTGCAAGCAAAAAGATACCTCGCAAACGCTCTGAAAACTTAAAACTCTGTAGCCAGTTCAATATAACACCTACCTATATTTCTTCGCTAAATCCTTTACAGATCTCAATACACATCACGGTTGCATCATCTCGCCAAACACCATCTCCGGCTAATTGTGCAGCAGCTTCCACCAAATCCGAAAAGACCATTCCCCCGGGAAATTCACGCCCCTCAACAAGCAGATCTGCTATTCCGTCACTATAAAAGCAAAAACAGTCACCGCTACGCAAGGGGAGAGTATGTACCTCGAATTGCGCCTGTTCACTAACCCCGAGAAACCAGCCTGGTGTTTTTATACGCCCGGTAACAGCAACAGAGTCAATATAGAATTCGGTAATTCCGGCTGCTGTATAACGAAGCTCACCCTGCTCCAAATCCACCTCAAAACAAAAGGCAGCAACCAGCAAATCATCTTTAAAATAGCGAGCTACCCTGCGATTAAGTTCCCCCATAATATCAGACAGCGAATAATTCATATGTACAATTTCCTGTATCATAACATTTATCGCTGCTGTTTGCAGCGCGGTCGCCAGGCCATGCCCGGTGACGTCAATAAGATAACCAAACAGGACAGCATTTTCTTTAATCCAATGATAGCTGCAAAAATCACCACTAACCAGCATGTACGGTTTATAAATAGTTTTCAGTCGCAACGGTGGCTGCTCAATATCTTCCGGTAGCATTGCTTGTTGTCCGCGGCCTGCTTTAGCCAGTTCAGCGTATAATTTCTCGCGCATTTCGTACTCAGCAGTTGTTTTCTTTGCCAATTGCTGCGTTCGCTCAGCCACTCTAAGCTCCAGATTTGTGACCAAATCTGTCAGCTGGCGGGCCATTTTATTAAAGGAGCGGCTAAGTTCCCCTAACTCATCTTGACGTTCTATGTCAGGTACCGGCAGTAGCCGTCCTTCAGCAAGTTCGCGGGCGGCACTGTTAAGTCTTAGAATGGGTCTCACAACCCATCCCGATGTCCACACAGCCATAAAGAATACCGCCATAATAACCACTAAGGTTACGAGCACAGTGCGGTATACAGCTTTATGTATATCACCCAAAAAATCATCGCTTGCAAGCACAATATAGATATTCCAGTCGAGGCCACCCTCTTTAAATTGCCGTGCATCTACCAGATAAGAATGATCTTCCAGATTAAACTCATATGAGCCACTTGCCGCTTGGTCAGACAGCGTCTTCGCAGCCTGCTGCAGCACCTGATTACTGGAGTCTATAGCCCGGATTCTTTCATTTTGTCCTTCCCGGAACGGGCTGGATAAAGCAGATGCAGCCACCAGAAACCCCTGGGAATCGGTAATAAATACCTGACCAGAAGGACCGATCGGCAACCCTCGCAGCATCTCACCCAACCAGGATAAGAGGTAGTCTACCCCAAATACCCCTATCAGGCGCCCCTCTGCATTAAATATTGGATGAGTCGCAGTAATAGTCGGTTCAAGAAAAATAAAGTGACGGTAAATGCCACTGAAAGTCGGCCCGCCAGCACGCTGGGCTGCCTCATACCACGGCCGCGTACGTGGGTCAAAACTCCGGAAAACCTCCTGGCGGTCGACAGCTTCACCTTTCTCCGAGACTGTATAGTACCACGAGTCGCCACCAGTCTCCCGATTGTTCCGGACTACCTGAACTTCACCTGACATCTTACGCCTGGCTCCATAAAAGGTCCCATCAGCCAGTCCCACAAAGGTCATGGCAGCATCAGGAAAAGCCCGGATATTATTGAAGAAATACCTTTCACGTATACCTTGATCGGAAAGGTCCAGCAAACCCATACGCCATGCCTCAGCGTTCAGACGGTTGAGCCGTACCGGTTCCCGCATATGGCGGTCCAATTGCTCGTGTACCCGCTCGAGGACCTCCTGACGCATTTGTTTCATCAACGATTCTATCGCTTCTTGACCGCCATAGAAAAGAATAGAAACAATCAAAGAAGACGCTAAGAGAAATTGAACCATAAATGGCAAAGAAAACACTAGCCGTAGCGGAAATCTTTGAATTGTATGTTGCGTAAAATGAGAAAACAATGATTTAACAACAGGTTCATCCGCCATTTTTCGACTATGCTTATTACTCAACACTCTTACACATCCTTGCAGTAAGGCACCTATTCACATATAAAACTCTATATTTTTATATTATAGCACCACTAACC
>NZ_DATMXX010000313.1:0-4056 GCF_035561255.1 Sporomusa sp.
GAATTAGAGAAAACGGTCTTATTTACAGCTGGAAAAACGCTTATTACCAGGCAGGATTTACTGGAAATTTTGTCAGCAGTTCCGGAGGTATCCATCTTTGCTATGATTGAAGCATTGAGCCAAAGGCAAACCCCGCAGGCAATTTCATTACTGCGTGAAGAACTGACTGCAGGTGAACACCCGGTTCGGATACTGGCACTCCTGGCCCGGCAAATCAGGCAATTATGGCAGGTTAAAGAATTGCTAAATAAGGGTTATGGCAGCCGCGAGGTAGCTGAGTTCCTAAAGGTACCTGGTTTTATTGGCGAGAAGCTGGCTAAGCAGAGCAAGGCTTTTACTGTTGTCAAACTTAAAGCCGCTACGCTCAGCTTGGCAGCAGCTGACCGGGATCTAAAAACAAGCCGGACAGGAGCGGTAGTACTGGAGAAAATAATAATTGAATTGTGCGAGTTGGAAACAAATAATTAACCTAAACAAATTCAGTAGTAAAAAATCCCGTACAATGTACGGGATTTTTTGCATAGGCGATATGAGCAATAACACTCCTGGATATCTATGAAAGTAGGCGGAGAGCAGATACTCTATTACTTTTTAAGATGATAAGGTAATGTAGATACAATCACATTTTCGCGTAATATCAGCAAGGTCCGGAGAATCCATCCAGTCTGGTTGTGAAGCAGCCTGTGCCACCATTTTGCTGGCTCAAACTCAGGGATAACAATTGTAATGTAGTGATAAATACTCTTTTGCATTTCTAATTCACTTACATATCCTAACACTGGTTGAACGATTGATCGATAAGGCGAGTAGAGTACACGAAGGGGAATGTCTAAGTTTAGATTGTTCCATTTTTCTTTGAATCTTCGACAGTCTTCCTCATCTGTATAAACATATAGGACAATAATATCCCCGCCAAGAGTTTTGGAATACCTAATTGACGCGGCAACTACCTTGGTGATACCGGAGATCGGAACTATTACAAGGTTTTTAGGCTGATAGATCTCTAAACGATTGATGAAATCCTCTGGGGAAACACGCAATTGGTTTGCTGTGGTTATATAGTGAGAGTGAATGCTCTTTAATATATAAATCATAGTCGGAATAAAGACTATAACAATCCAGGCGCCATGGCTAAATTTTGTTATAGAAATTACAAGTACAACGATACCTGTTACACAAGCGCCGAAGCTATTGAGGGCAACACGGGAAATCCAACCCGTACCTTTTTCCCGCCTCCACTTTACAACTAGACTGGTTTGGGCAATGGTAAAAGAAAGAAATACGCCGATTGCATATAGCGAAATCAAGTGCTCAACATTACCGTTAAAAACAATAATTAGTGTTGCTGAAATGAAACTTAGCAGCAGAATACCTTTGGAGTAGCCAAGCCGCTCGCCTTTTTCGCCCAGATATCGCGGAACATAGGAATCGCGGGCCATAATCGACAAAAGTGGGGGCAGTCCATTATAAGCAGTATTTGCAGCCAGGAACAAAATGAGCATAGTCGTTATTTGTATATAATAATACGCCCAGCCCCGTCCCACTATCTGTTCTGCAAGCTGGGAGAGCATGGTTGCGTTTTCTTCAGGCAACAGGTGATAGTGCATAAATAAAAACGATATCCCGGCAATCATAAAACCGAGGAGCGCCGCCATGGAGTAAGTCGTTTTTATCGCGTTTTTTACTGTCGGTTCTTTAAACATTGTGACTCCGTTCGAGATAGCCTCTATGCCGGTCATAGAACTACACCCGTTCGCAAATGCTCTTAATGCGAGGATGATAATTACCCAGTCGGCTTGCTGTTTAACTAAAGATGCAGCAGGAATAATTGGGGTGATGCCAGTAAGCGCCTTATAAATTCCAGTTCCAATCAAACATGTTATTCCTAATATAAAAAGGTATGTTGGCCACACAAAGATATTAGACGATTCCCTGACTCCCCGTAGGTTGAATACTGTTAGAACTCCGAAAAGAACAACTAGGTTAATTGACATTTCCTTCCCGATAAGAGCTGGAAACGCAGATACCAGGGCATCTGTTCCTGCTGAGACGCTTACCGCAACAGTAAGAACATAGTCTGCAATCAGTGAGGCTGCTGCGATAAGTGCAGGCGTTTCGCCTAAATTCTGCAAAGCGATAGAATATGATCCACCGCCGCCAGGATTTGCCCTTGCAACCTGGACATAGGACAGTGTTACAGTGGCAAGGAGGGCAATAACTGCTATGGTGGCGTAGCCGAAATACCCATAGATAAGCATACCCGGAATGGCTAATGTTACGATGATTTGTTCTGGTCCATAGCCAACTGAGGATAATGCATCTGATGAAAAAATAGATAATGCCTTCCATTTGGGTAATTTTTCCTGTGCGCCTTCCTCTGTCCTAAGCGGTTTGCCGATAATCAAATGTTGAAAGTTAAACATGTACTTAGTAGCCTCCTTGGTAATACAGACGATAACAGATAGTATATCACAACACCTGATCAATTACTTTATCATAAGGTGAGGCCTCTTAGATTACACGGTGTCTATAGTGTCGAGAAATATTAGCTTTGCCTCGATTGATGTTGGGAAAAGATCAAGAATGATGCAAGTGAACCAGCGTTGGGATCGCTTATTAGTTGATGAACCAGGATTGAGCATTAGGACTTTATTTTTGGTACAGATTAATGGTTGATGACTATGGCCGAAAATAATAATATCCAAATTTTGTTGTTCAAAAGCTGCGTAAGCTCTGTCTAACGTACACTTTCCCTTTCCATGTCCGTGGAAGATGCCAAGCCGGTAGGCACCAAGTAAAATTATTTCTTTTTCCGGAAGTGAGTTCTGAATAATACAGGAATCTGCATTTCCATGCACACCATAAAACCGGGCAGTGTCCTGCAATCTTTTTACAATACCTTCGTCGGTGTAGTCGCCGGCATGTATGATAAAGTCTATTTGTCCAAGCCGGACTAATAAGGCTTCAAGCTTAGTAGTTCTATGTTTCAAATGAGTGTCTGATATAACTGCTATTCTCATAGAAAGACCTGCCTTCACTGTAAAATAATCACAACATAGTTAGTATTTGTTCGCGATAATCTCCCCAGTCATTATTTAATTGCAGAAACAAGTCAATAATATGAGCAACAGTAGTAATTTTTAAAGAGCCGATAACCACCATGCTGGGGTTGGCGGCTCTTTAAAAAATTATCTCAAAAACATAAAGGATTAATTTAATATTAGTAGAATAAATATACTATAGTATAAAAAAATAATTCTTTTATTCCACATAATATAATGGGTCTCAGCCTGATGGCATTCCTGTAGTTCACTTAAATATGCAGAATTCCTATTTGCCATCAAGGGCAGCAGGCGCTGCGAGCTTAAGTCCGTAGCGATCGTTAATCGAAAAATACTGGGCTTCATCTTCCCCGGTGTTTAATATTTCATGTGTTACATTTGCATCAAACAGGATACAGTCTCCCTCATCTAAGTCATAGATTCCGGAGTCTATTAAGACCGTAATTTTACCCTTTGAGACAACAAGGTACACCCTTACCCCCATGCTCAGAGGCGGCAATATTCCGGTGGAAGCAGACTTAGGTAATGAAACCTGCAATATCTCAAGAGAACTCAGACCGTTGAAGGGGGAAACAATTAAGCTTTCAACCCTGGATATAGGGTCATATAGCACTTTGCGTTGATTCTTTTTTACGATTGCTACGCTTGAACGGAACCCGTCGTCGAGAAGATAACCAATAGACAGACGCAAGGCTCTGGCTATTTGAGCGGCAACCCGTATAGTAGGATTTTTTTCTTCGCGTTCAATTTTGGACAGCATTGATACACTCACACCAGAGAGACTGGCTAGCTCTTGCAATGAAAGGTTTTTTTCAATTCGAGCAAGTTTTACGTTTTTTCCAAACGACATGGCAACCTCCTGTAACTGGTGCGGGCAGCACTTAAAAAAAACAAGCACTACTATTATACCAAAATTTACATTATAAAATAATAGTTTTAAAAATGCAACGATTTATTCGAAAAAAATAATATACCATAAAGAGGGAAGCGTCAA
>NZ_DATMXX010000314.1:0-19391 GCF_035561255.1 Sporomusa sp.
ATATCAGCCCAATAAAATAATTATGAACAGGTGAATTAGAATCTTGAAAGATCTGCTCTTATTTATCAGGAAAGAAGGTTATCGTAATGAAGAAACTAGTAATATGGCTGTCGGTATTATCGATAGTCCTGACAATTGCTGTAGATATTTTTGTTGAAAACGCTAGCAAACATACACCTGTAAACCACCCCTATTTTATCTATTTGCTGGCGTGTTTTCTCATAATTATCACAACCATTACGATAGCATCTTATTTTAACTCTAAGGCTAAAGCCTGGATAGAAGAAAAGAATTTGTTTGTTGCTGTAATGTTTTTATTTTTAAATGTATTGAACATAGTAACCAAAAAACTTGCATTATTACCGGTAATATACTTTCCATCACTTGATAAGGTACTGGGAGTTATTGTGGAAGACCGGGAATTCCTGGCCCTGTGCCTGGCTTCTTCCGGCAAACTGCTGTTTACGGGTTATTTCTTTGGTGCAATTGCCGGTTTTGCCACAGGTATTGCCGTGGGTTTCAGCAAATCGGCAGGCTATTGGATCAACCCGTTAATCCGCGTCCTGGGTCCTATTCCTGCTACCGCCTGGATTCCCCTGGTATTGATAAGTTTTCCCACTACGTTTTCAGCCAGTTCTTTTCTTATTGCCCTTGCTGTTTGGTTCCCTACGACTGTTATGACAAGCAGCGGTATTTTGAATGTGCAGAATGCGTATTTTGAGGTCTCCAGTACATTGGGGGCAGGGAAATATTATCAAATATTTAAAGTAGGCGTGCCTGCTTCCATGCCGCATATGTTCATTGGACTTTTTAATGGAACATGTGCCTCATTTATCACCTTGATGACAGCAGAAATGCTGGGGGTCAAGAATGGTATCGGCTGGTACATTAACTGGCAGAAAGAGATGATGGCCTATGCCAATGTGTATGCGGGGCTTATCATCATCGCAGTTACCTTTTCAATTCTCATTACGCTGCTGTTCAAGGTGCGTGATCAGGTACTTGTATGGCAGAAGGGAGTCATAAAATGGTAGGGGAAATAAAGATCGAAGGGGTCGTAAAGCGTTTTTCCCAGCAGGATGCCGAGGATGTTATTGCCCTTAGTGGTATTGATCTTACAATTGAGGCCGGTGAATTTGTCTCGCTCATTGGTCCCTCCGGCTGCGGCAAATCTACCCTGCTCCGGCTGATTGCCGGGTTAAACGGCGCCGATGCCGGTAAGCTGTATATTGATGATGAGGAAATCCGTGAGCCTACCTATGAACGCGGCCTGGTGTTTCAAAACCCGATGCTGTTTCCCTGGCTTAATGTGCATGACAATGTCGCCTTTGGTCTCAGGGCGCGCAAGGTATATAAGCAAAATAAGGCCGAGGTGGATAAGTTTGTTGAGCTGGTAGGCTTAGCTACTTTCCATAAGTCCTATCCACATCAACTTTCCGGTGGGATGGCACAACGGGCATCGCTGGCCCGGGCTCTGGTCAATCACCCCAAGGTACTGCTGCTGGATGAGCCGCTGGGGGCGCTTGATGCTTTTACCCGCATGAACATGCAGGACGAATTGATTCGTATCTGGCAGGAACGGAAAACTACCATGATCATGGTGACTCATGATGTTGATGAAGCCATTTACTTGTCAGATCGTATTATTGTTATGACGCCACGGCCAGGCAAGATTGAAAGTTGCATTGAAGTAAAGCTTTCAAGACCAAGAGCGCGTAGTAATCCGGAATTCCTTAATTTGCGATCAAAAATCTTAGGAATATTGAATTTTGCCGGGAATGAAAAAGAACCGACTTATTATTTATAAGAGGTGTTATTATGAATATTAAAAAGAAAATGACGATTATTGCTGTGACGGTAATATCAACATTATTGCTGTCAGCCTGCGGACAGAAACCAGTAACTAAGGCGGACGACTTTGTCCTGAAAGTCGGTTATAGCGGCAGCTTATGTGAGGCTCCTGTACATATGGCAGTTGAGAAGGGCTTTTTTGCCGAGGAGGGTTTAAAGGTTGATCTGATTAAGCTGGCACCGGGAACAACTTTTGAAGCCATTACCGCAGGCAAAATAGACGCAGCGTTTGGCTTGCTTGCCAGCCTGATGCAACCACTATCCAATGGGTTGCCGATTAAAGTAACTACCGGTTTGCATACTGGCTGCGATAAGGTACTGGTTCCCAGCAACACTGGAATTAAAACGCTCGCAGATCTAAAAGGTAAACGGATCGGGGTTCCCAGCATGACCAGCAGTCCGATCATTTTTGCAAAACGTGCCCTTGCTGATGCCGGTGTTGGCGTTAGTGAAAAAAATATGGAAGTCGAATTTGCCGTATATAATGCCAGTGATCTTCCCATTGCGCTCAAAAATGGCGCTGTGGATGCGCTTGCCATGAATGACCCGACGGCAGCTGTAGCCCAAAAAGAGTTTGCTCTGGTCACGCTGGTTGATTCGGCAGTAACTGAACCATATAATAAGCAATACTGCTGCTCGGCCTATGTCCATGACAATATAGCCAAAGATCATCCGGAGATTGCGGCAAAATATACCCGGGCGATGCAGAAGGCCAGTGCCTGGATTCAGAAAAATCAAGATGAAACCGCAAAAATTCAGGTAGAAAAGAAATGGGTTGCCGGGGATGCTGCTTTTAATGCCACAGTCTTAAAAACCTATAACTATATCCCGTCTGTTAAGGGTGCTTATGATGCCTTTGGAATAACGGCCAAGCAATTACAGAATGTCGGTATGTTAAATGGGAGTGTGGATGTAGAAGCCTTGCATAAAAACAGCTTCGTCTTCTTTAAAGATGTACAGGATACGGTTCAATAGTTATAGCTATATTCCGCAACACTTTACCGCTCGCGCTTGACTTTCGTTTTTTCCAACACACCACCAGACTGCAAGATACTTTAGTGCGTTATATATAGCAGGAGGGATTTAATCATAACCCCTGTGATTTGTAAAAAAAGTTTTAATAGGAAACATTAGCTGATCAGTAAAATACAGAAGGCTAAGGTCTGCTTAATAGCGCCTTAGCCTTTTAATTTCATATCTGGTACAGGTAATTCGCAGTCACGATGTTGGCGCGCAGGCAGGTAGTGTGTGTTAACAACGCGTTGTACACAGAAGCGGTAGACTCTTCCTTGATAAAAGAAGTGCAAGAGGAGATAGTTAAGCTTTATGGGGAGCAAATGGGATATCCAAGACAGAATTACCTCTAATTGCAAGCTGCTGGTACGCGCGTTGCGTCATCGCAATTACCGGTTATTTTTTACCGGTCAAACGATTTCAATGATTGGGACGTGGATGCAGGATATTGCGATCAACTGGCTTATTTACCAGTTAACAGGATCAGCCTTAATGTTAGGTACAGTTAATTTTTGCAGTAAGATGCCAGGGTTTATGCTGGGGCCATTGGCCGGGCTGCTGGTTGACCGTTTCAGCCGACATAAGATTATTATTTTTACACAGATTATGTCGATGCTCCAAGCACTTGTGATGGCAGTACTGGTATTGAGTAACCGGATCGAGGTCTGGCATGTGATGGCTTTGGGCACAATGCTGGGGTGCATTCAGGCCTTTGATATGCCTGCCCGGCATGCATTTATTGTTGATCTGGTCGATGACCGGGAGGATATGAATAATGCGATTGCTTTAAACTCAATTATTATCAACGTGGCGCGTCTTATCGGGCCATCTATCGCCGGAATTCTAATTGCTATTGTTGGCGAAGGAATCTGCTTTCTGTTGAATGCCGGTAGTTTTGTTGCCGTGATTGCAGCCTTGCTGGCAATGAGGATTCGTACAAAACACATTGAGTCGGCAAGCCGGTCAATGTGCCGTGAATTATGCGAGGGTTTTACCTATGCATATCAATTTCTACCCATTAGGTATTTATTCTTTCTGCTGTGGGTCATCAGTTTTTTAGGAATGCCCTATATTGTATTTATGCCAATTTTTGCTGATCAGGTGCTGGGCGGCGGTTCCTATATTTTAGGTTTTCTGTTTTCGGCAACAGGGTTAGGGGCTATCTGTGGCGCTTCCTTTTTAGCGGCGCGGTCCTATGTTGCCGGTTTGGAGAATATTATTCCGGTAGCCGCGGGGCTGTTTGGTTTAGCGCTGACAATTTTTTCGCAAAACACCTCAATATGGCTGGCTTTAGGCATTATGTTCTTTGCCGGCATTGGCATGATTATGCATAGCATTGCAACAAATACACTGCTGCAGACAGTGGTTGATGATGATAAGCGCGGGCGAATTATGAGTATGTACTCGATGGCGTTCCAGGGTTTGACACCATTAGGCAGCCTTTTGGCCGGTTTCCTGGCTGAACGGATTGGGGCACCGGCGACTGAATGCATTTTCGGCAGTATTTGCCTGCTGGGGGCAATTGCCTTTTATAACTGCCTGCCGAAAATGAAAGCACATATGAATGCAATTTACAATTAACACCAATGAAGTTAATAAAGATTTACGAATACCATACAGCCATAGCTGCAATCTTTATTACTTAATATAAAAGATTGAATATTAGGGGGTTATTATATGGGTACTTTTATTGAACGCGCTAAATCTACATGCGCTTTGGGTGGTGCAATTGTTACGATATCCTCACTGCCGCGGGCTATCCCGATCGTTCATGCATCAGGCGGATGTGCAACGATGCTGGCTGGTACCTATAGCCAGGCAAGTGGCTACAAGGGTTCCGGGTATTGCAGCGGTCATATGACACCCACCTCAAATGTTGTCGAAAAGGATATCGTTTTTGGCGGCGAGGAGCGGTTGGAGGAGCAAATTACCCACACCATCAAGATAATTGACGGGGATCTGTACTTTGTAGTGACAGGTTGTCAGGTGGAAATCATCGGCGATGATGCTGTCGGTGTAACCCGCCGGTTTAAGGATGGCAAGTATCCTGTACTTGCCGCCAACACCCCTGGCTTTATCGGCAATGGTTTTAAAGGCTATGATGTGGTGCTGAGCACCCTGGCAGCCGAGTTTATTGAACCTAAGGCCATAAAGGCCGAAAAGACTGTCAATATCTTGGGGATTATGCCAGGCCAGGACGTATTTTTCCGGGGTAATATTAAGGGAATTCAAAGATTGTTAAAAAAACTGGGCATAAAAGCCAATACTTTCTTTGGCGATGGGGAGACCATTGAAAAAATAAGAAATTACGGGGATGCTGCCCTGACAATCGTTTTCTCGGACAAATATGGTATTGATACAGCTAAAGTATTTGAGGAAAAACATAATATTCCCTATATTACGGTGGATCTTCCCATCGGCGAGACCAGAACCGAGGCCTTTTTATTCAAAATTGGTAAGCAACTGGGCATTGAGCCGGCGGCGATTAACGCGCTTATTGCTGAGGAAAAACGCGAATATTACAGCTATCTTGAACGGTTTCTGGATATCTACAGTGATATAGATCTGCAGCGTTATGCCATTGTTTCCGCCGATATCAATTATGCGTTTTCGCTGACTAGTTTTCTCGCTGATGATTTAGGCTGGGTGCCACATCTTGTCGTCATAAATGAAGAGGTGGATGATATCAGCAAAAAGAAATATGAGCTGAAATTTAACCAGTTAACCTCGGAAGCTAAACCGAAAGTAATATTTGAACAGCATGCCGGACAGCTTCTTAACCATATCAGGAAGAGCTGGAAACACAACACCAATGAGAAATATTATGATGCTCTCAGTCCTGCTTTCCTTGTCGGCAGCAGCTTGGAGGGCTCTACGGCTCAGAAGATCGGGGCCGCATTCCTGCCTGTTTCTTTCCCGGTCACAAACCGGGCAGTTTTAAATAAAGGCTATACCGGGTATCTGGGTGGTTTATCACTTGCCGAAGATCTTTTCTCGGCGCTTGTCAGCAATCGATAGGAGGGGGTATAACAATGTCCAAATTAACTAAAGACCTTACGTATGACTATTTATCAGCCGAGGCTGCACCTACCAGGGAGGAACGGATTGAGGCGACATATGCCTTTGGCGGTTCCTGCACAGGGCTGAAGCATGGAATGGGGCAGGGGTGCACCAAGTATAACAGCAGAAAGTTTGCGCAGGGCGGCGGCTGCCAATTAAGCCTGGCCCTGGGTATTGTCAGATCATTCCAGAATGTGGTTGTTGTCATCCATGGACCGCTGGGCTGCGCCTCCAATAATCTGGGGGTAGCCGGGTATAGTAAAACCTTCCGGGTGCTAAAGCACAAACCGGTGACTGATAATATCTGGCTGCACACAAACCTGGATGAAAATGATGTCATTTCCGGTGGTATTGATAAATTGCGGGAAGCAATATTGTATGCAGAGAAGGAATATCGCCCGGATGCGATTATCGTTGGCAATAGTTGCGTACCAGGTATTATCGGTGATGATATCGACTCTTTAATCGATGAGCTTGACGGTCAGCTGTCTGCCAGGGTAGTACCTGTTCACTGCGAAGGCTTTAAAAGCAAGTTTGTGGCTACAGGCTATGACTCGGCCTATCATGGGGTATTAAAAAAGCTGGTTGATCCCATTAAAAAATACGACAGGGCGACTCCGGAGGATGTTGCCGGGGCCACTGCGGATGCTGCCGAAAAGTATCTGCACAGTAAAACGGTAAACCTCTTAAATGTTGGCTCCACAAGCTATGGGGATGAGGTAGAGCTGTCAAGGCTGCTTAAGGCTCTCGGCCTGAATGTGCGGGTCATGCCCCTGTATGCCAGTATTGAAGAGATTTCACGTATCGGTGAGGCGGCGCTTAATATTAGTATTTGCGCTACCCATGATGACTATCTTATCGGCCATTTAAAAGAGCGTTTCGGCACAGAATATGTCATTGACACCCTGCCTATCGGTATCAAAAATACCAATCAATGGCTGCGGGTTATTGCCAAATTCTTTAAGCTTGAAGACGAGGTAGAAAAGCTGATCGCAATTGAAAACGCGCAGCTGGAAGAGGCGCTGGAACCATTTAAAAAAGTATTAAAAGGCAAGACGGTGTTTGTGGGCGGCGGCGAAACCCGTATCTTTACCACCGCTGAGTTTTATCAGTCATTAGGGATGAAGGTTTTGGGACTAAAACCACATAATTTCGACCGTTTTGCTGTGCCGATGATTGATGATATTGATGACCAGGAGGCTGTTATTGATGTTGCTCCAGGTCAGCCATCAGAAGAACTGGTTGTACTCAACCGCCTCAGGCCAGATCTTTATGTTGGTCATACCGGGGCCAATGCATGGGTAACCAAACTGGGGATAACGACTACGCCGCTTTTTGGCCAGTCGTTTAACTATATGGGGTATTCAGGGGCCTTTGAACTGGCAAGAAAAGCAGCAAGAAGACTCCAAAATACCGCTTTTTCGAAAAAGATCGGGGCCAATGTAGCCTTGCCGTTCCGGCCGGAATGGTATGAAAGCAATCCGTTTGATAATATCAAAGAAGCACAACAAGGCTAGTACCTTGACCAAGTCGAGGTAGTTGTATAATTAGAACTAACTATGGGGAGGAATAGGAATGCCTGCTATTGTAGATAACCTGACAGAGCTCATTGGCAATACGCCGTTATTACGGCCCAATTCTTTTGCGAAATTGGCCAGACTAAACGCTGAACTGCTGCTTAAGCTTGAATATTATAATCCACTCGGTAGTGTAAAAGACAGAATTGCCAATTCAATGGTGGTGGATGCTGAAAAAACAGGCGTGCTTAAGTCCGGGTCGGTGATTATTGAGCCAACCAGCGGCAATACCGGTGTTGGCCTGGCCTTTGTGGCCGCGGCCAAAGGCTATCGTATTATTCTTACCATGCCGGACACCATGAGCCTGGAGCGCAGGGCTTTGTTAAAAGCCCTGGGCGCTGAACTGATACTGACACCAGGCGCTGATGGGATGAAGGGTGCTATCCGTAAAGCGGAAGAGCTTTCGGTACGGATTCCGGACTCTGTTATATTGCAGCAATTCAATAATCCCGCTAATCCGGCCATTCACCGGGAGACAACAGCAGAGGAAATCTGGCGTGACACCGAGGGCAAAGTCGACATATTTGTCGCCGGTGTAGGCACCGGCGGTACCGTTACCGGTGTTGGTGAGGTGCTCAAGGCTCGTAAGCCGGGTGTCAGGATTGTTGCCGTTGAGCCAAATGATTCTGCTGTATTATCAGGCGGTAATCCCAGCCCGCATCAGATTCAGGGTATTGGAGCCGGCTTTGTGCCCAAGGTGTTTAGGTTTGAGGCTGTCGATGAAATCTATAAGGTGAAAAATGATGAGGCAATTGATACGGCCCGGGTGCTGGCGAGGGTGGAGGGCTTGCTTGTCGGCATTTCCTCTGGTGCTGCGGCATTTGCTGCCGCTCAGATAGCCAGGCGGCCTGAGAATGCCGGAAAAACGGTGGTTGCTCTGCTGCCGGATACTGGGGAACGGTATTTATCAACGGTTCTCTTTAAAGATCTGACAGACGAAGGCAGCCTATATTGGCGTTAAAAGACGCGATTATGCTATAGTTATAATTAAATATACAGGGTAATTCATTTTTACTTGAATATGTTGACTAGACGAACCAGAGGCGCTGATCTGCAAGGCAGAGATCTGCGCCTTCCCTGTTATTTGGGGAATGATATACAGTAAAGTATATTGGGAGGGGATTTTGGTGAGTGTTCTCGATTTGGTAAAAAAACGCTATTCTGTGCGCAAATATGAGGATAGGCCGGTGGAATCAGAAAAGCTGCAGAAGCTATTGGAAGCTGGCCGCGTTGCACCTTCTGCTCATAACAATCAGCCCAGCCGGTTGATTGTTGTGCGGGAGCAGACCGGTCTGGAGAAACTCAAAAAAGGGGCTAATGTATATGGCGCACCTCTGGCTATTATTGTGGTTAGCGATCATGACACTGCCTGGGTACGGCCCTATGACAAGAAAAAAAGTGTGGATATTGATGCCAGTATTGTTACCGATCATATCATCCTGGCGGCAACTGAACTGGGCCTGGGAACGCTGTGGGTATGTTATTTTGATCCGGCTGTGATTCGCCAAGAATTTAATATTCCGGACCACCTTGAACCAATTAATATAATTGGGGTCGGCTATGCTGCCGGGGAAGCCAAGTCACCGGACCGGCATAACGAAGCGCGCAAGCCGTTAAACGAAATTGTTATTTGGGAAAGCTATTGATTAACATCTACCCATAGGCGGCTACGATGAGGAAGCAGGAAGTAAGGCTGGGCAGACAGTCAATGTCTGTCCAGTTTTTGTTGTGATAGATAGGAAAATAAAACATAAGGAGTGGTTAATGAAAATTATTGGGTTGGTTGGCAGTCCGAGAAAAAACGGCAATACCGATGTGCTGGTGCAGAAGGCTTTGGAAGGTGCTAAAGCGCAAGGGAGTGAAACCGGGCTATATTACCTGAATGACCTTGCGATTCGGGGGTGCCAGGCGTGCTACGGCTGTAAGAAAGCCGGAAAATGTGTCGTCAAGGACGATTTGACCGGGGTTTTTGAAGCCATTGACAGCGCAAACGCTATTATTCTGGGCTCACCGGTTTATTTTGGGCGCTTTACGGCGCAGACGGCCCTGTTCATGGACCGGTTGTACGGGTATATTAAAGCTGATTCTACCAGCAGCCTGGAGGCAGGCAAGAAATTCTCCCTGGTATTCACCCAGGGCCAGCCGGATGACGGGCTTTACGCAAATACGATTGAGGCGACTGCGCGGGTATTGTCACGCATCGGATTTGTAGCAGGCCCCAAGCCATTGGTGGGAAGCGGCTTGCGTGAAACCGGCATTGCGCGTGAGCATAAGCAGTTTCTGCAAACTGCCTATGCAATAGGCAAGGAACTGGCCGACTGGTAACATGTACCCCATGCCGTGATTTAAATGTTTCTCCGCCGGTTTATTTACCTGGCAGTGAACCTATGATGGTAGCAGTAAAGGGGGGAATATCTATGAGTGAGACTGTCCGGTTAATTCGTTATGAAGAACTTGAAAAATTGTTGGTTTTATATAAAAAATTGAACCCTGACGATCCGGAATTTATCAGAGACGGTGCGTTGGATTTATTATGGAGCGAAATTCACCATGACCCGGGTTTACATTACTTGGTTTTAGAGACACAAGGTGAGCTGGTGGCAACCTGTGCTCTGGCAATTATTAAAAATCTCACCCGGAATGCGCGTCCCTATGGATTAATTGAAAATGTTGTTACTCATCCGGATTATCGAAAAAGGGGTTATGGCACAAAGGTGCTGCATAAAGCCTTGGACATTGCCCAAGAAAATAATTGCTACAAAGTTATGTTGCTAACCGGGTCAAAGAAGGAAGAAACATTAAGGTTTTATGAAAAAGCAGGATTTCCAGAGGAGTAAAAACAGGGTTTAACGTTTATATAAATCCATAACATTATAAGCCTAGATAGGCTGACTGTAAAAGCAGAGGCTGAGAATATAGGTTTGTTTAAGCCGGATGACGGTCTTTTATGCAAATATGGTTGAGGTGACTGTGCGGATACTGGCGTGCCTTGGGATTTGTTTAGTAAAAAAAGGAAAGGGTTTTATTATGCAGAATTATAACTATGAAGTTATTGAAGGCATACCGCCGGTAGACGCCATGTTAACTTTGCGTAAATTGGCAGGCTGGCGGGATATCGATAAAAAAAGTATGGAAAAAGGATTAGCGAATTCCCTGTATGGAGTCGTTGCAGTATTGGACAAGGAAATTATTGGCGCAGCCAGGGTAGTGGGAGATGGGAGTACCTGTTTCTATATCCAGGATGTTATTGTCAAACCTGAATATCAAAAGCTGGGTATTGGTGCGGTTATGATGACGAAAGTTATGGATTTCATTAGTGAAAATGCTTATCCCGGAACTATAGTCGGATTAATGTCGGCAAAAGGGAAGGAAGGTTTTTATGAGAAGTTCGGTTTTTGGAAAAGACCTAACGAAAAATTTGGTCATGGCATGATTCAGTTTTGGGAGAAAGAGAGGGTTCGTAGCTTCGGCAATTAATGTCAGGGATGGTACTCTTATCAAACAGAACGGGGGGATGGAATGTGGGGCGAACCCAGGACAATTTATTCCGGTGTACGGCCGGGCTGTATGACCTTGATGAGCGAAGTGTGACAAAGGATGATATAGATTTTTACCGGAAGCAGGCTGCCGGATTAGCCGGCGGCATACTGGAACTGGCCTGCGGCACCGGCCGGGTTTCCATCCCCTTGGCAGTCGCCGGCAATGAGGTCTGGGGCATTGACTTGTCGAAAGAAATGCTGGCTGAAATGACGGCAAAAATACAAGAGCTACCGGCAGCGGTGCAAAACAGGCTGCATGTATTTCATGCTGATATGACGAAGTTTGCGCTTGAAAAAACCTTTTCTCTCATCATTATTCCGTTCAGGGGATTTCAGGCCCTTATCTCCAATGAGCAGCAGGGCGCTTGTTTAGCCGCCGTTTACCGCCATTTAGCGGACGACGGACGGTTCATTATTGATGTTTTTCGTCCCTATGCCCGGTTGGATGAGGCCTGGGTTCAGCCGGAAACGCTGGATTGGGAGCTGGTTGATCCTAAGACCGGAAATACGGTGCGAAGGACCAGCATCAGACGGAAAATTGATGTTGAGGAACAGATCATCTATCCGGAGCTGGTGTATGATGTTCATGAGCAAGGAACCATCAGGCGGTTGGTGGAACCACTTGCCTTAAAATATTATTATGAAGACCAGATTAGAAATCTCCTAACAGCTTACGGATTTACGATTGAAGATGAAATGGGTTATTATGACGGACGGCCAATCAGTGAGGGTCCGGAGTTGATATTTATCTGCAAGAAGTAGCATTTCTGCAGTGCCCTGGGATGAGGTGGGACCTTATAAACGGCTAAAGGCCAGGAAGCTTCCCGCGGGGGGGGGGTTTCCTGGCCTTTTTTATTTCGACGTGAGAGGGCTTATTTTGGATGAAAAAGGGGATTTTATCATGGCTTTCAAAAATGAAGTGCTTGCCTGGCAAGCGGATATTGTAGCAACAACGCAACGGTTGATTCAGTTTAATACGGTAGAAACAGAAGCTTTGCCCAACGCGCCTTTTGGCCGGGGCAACCGGGATGCGCTGGATTATGTATTGAACCTAGGGTCAACATGGGGTTTTACAGTAAAGGATTTGGATGGATATGCCGGTTATCTGGAATTTGGCGACGGTGAAGAAGTGGTTGCTGTTATCCCGCATTTGGATGTAGTACCCGAGGGGGGTGACTGGGAGTATCCTCCTTTCGGGGGTGAACTTCATGATGGCAGGATCTATGGCCGTGGCGCATCCGATAATAAAGGGCCGGCCGTTGCCGCACTCTATGCGTTTAAACTTGTCCATGACAGTGGATTGCCACTTAAGAAACGGGTCCGCCTGGTGTTCGGCTGCGATGAGGAAAGTGGCTTTGAATGCATAAAGCATTACAGTAAAGTCGAAGGGTTGCCAACATGCGGTTTCACACCGGACGGTTCTTTCCCGGTAGTTAATGCGGAGAAAGGCATCATCAGTGGTACTTTTGCGTCAACTCTGCCGGAGGGAATTCAAACATTGCGCTTTAAGGGCGGGACTGCGCGCAATGTTGTGCCGCAGTATGCAAAAGCGGTAGTTGAGGGAAAAACCTATGAAGCGACCGGTATTGCCGCCCATGCGTCTACACCGGAAAAGGGTGAAAATGCGATTGTTAAGCTTGCCGGAGAATTGCAAGCGGTGCTCACCCATCCAGTTCTTGACTTTTTGCAAATTGCTTCGAACCGTGAAAGTCTGGACATTGCTCTTGAAGATGAGCTTTCCGGGCCATTGACCTATAATCTGGGGTTAATTGATGTCGATGAAAAAAATGCCAAAATTACGATTAATATTCGTTACCCGGTTACAGGAGATGCCGGTAAGATTATCGAAAAACTAAAAAAGGCGGGCGAGCCTTACCGCTTTTCTTTTGAAGACTATACCAACTCATCGCCTCATTGTGTGCCGGAAGATTCGGTTCTGGTAAAAACCCTGCTCCAGGCGTATACCGGGGTAACCGGGTTAACAGGCAAGCCGCTGTCCATGGGCGGTGGAACCTATGCCCGCATATTAGGAAATTTTGTGGCCTTTGGCGCCAGGTTCCCGGAAGGGACCAGCACGGCGCACCAAAAAAATGAATGGATTGCCGTTGATGCATTGCTCAAGGCTACCGAAATTTACGCCAACGCGATTTATCAGCTTGCAAAAGAATAAGTAACAGAGAAGGATATCAGCAGGACGAGACATGGTATTGTAACAATGCATACCATGTAAGGAGGGGAGCAGCTTGGATCAGGACGCGGCTTATGAAGTGGAGACCAGGGTTTACTTTCATGATGTTGCCGAAGCCATGAGTGCCCTGCCATTTTTAAAAAATATTTTGCACAACGAGGTAGCCTGGGAAACCAGCACCTATGGTCTGGCGTTATTCCAGTCGGGAAAATTGCTTAGACTTTCGAACGTCATTTGGAATGGCAGCAAAAAAGTATTTTGGGGCTATAAGGGAGTGGATATTGGGCATCAGTGCAATATCCGCCTGGAGCGGGATGAAGAAATTACCGGCGGTAAGGAAGATAGCCTTATCTTAAAGAAAATTAAAGGAAAAAATGCGCCGGTTACTCCTCAGAATGTACATCAGCTGCTGACCGATTCGGGGCATGAGAAATTTATGTCTTTTACAGGAACCAGCCTGATTGGCAGGAGCGAAGTACATCAATTATCCTTTAAGCTTATGACATGCGCCATTTTGGAATATCCGCTGCTGCTGGAGGCCGAGAAAACAGCGGCGACTGTCGACGAGGCTTTACAAGCTGAACAAGCGGTGCAAAAATTTATTGATCAATATGAATTGAACCGCCGGATAGTGAGAAAAGAACCCCCCATGTTATTGTATGAAAAAGTTTTTTGCTATGCCGGAGAAGGCCACTAACATGTCGCAGGATCTTATCATGAAGCCGGTTGTATTTTTCTGCCAATCCACCGACGCTGTGAACCTGTACGCCGAGCACTGGCCGGTGGCAAAAGAAAAACTGAAAGGCATTATTCAGATTGCCCATGGGTTAGGGGAGACTGCTCATTATTACCGGGAGTTTAGTGAAACAGCAGCTCAGGCGGGGTTTTCGGTTTATATCCATGAGGCAAGAGGACATGGCCGGACGGCGGGCGATGTGATTTGCTCTACTACCTGGAAGAGGCGCTGGAAGTCAGCCAGAGCTAATTGAAGCGGGGGAGGGGCGGCAAGCGGAGAAAGTAGAGAGAACAGTTACCGTTTATTTCTTGACATACCAAAATAAGGGATTATAATAGAAAATATATATTGATGTTAGCGTTAGGTGTCCGGCGGAGTTTAATACAATAGGCTGCATTGCTGATTAGTTAAAGTACTAAAGGCTAATGAGACATTGAAGAATGTCTCGTTAGCCTTTTTATTTTGGTGTAGAAAAGGCCGGAACAATAGCAAAGCTTGAATTTTGAAGAGTATTGGAAAATCGACAAAGGGGATGAAGGGATGTCTATTAATTTAACTGTTACTGCGGCAGGCACCAGGGAAACCAGATTAGGGTCTATTACCGGCTATTCCGGCGACCTTCACGACTTGATCAATCAGAGTAAATGCGGAACGCTGCAGGAAAAAGAGCGCTGCTTTAGCCAGTCCAGTTCTTGTGATGCCGGCTGCGCCTTAAACCAGCTTGCCAGCATCATCGACGTTGCCGTGATCAATCACGCACCCTCAGGCTGCACGGCAGGAGCTTCTACGACCATTGTCCATCATACTCAGCTTGCGGCCAAACGGGGCGTTGAATACAATACCGTTTTCCTCGGAACCGATATGGATGAAGCGGATACAATTTTTGGGGCAACAGAGGGTCTTAGAGAAATTATCATCGAAACCTATAACCGCTATAAGCCGAAGGCGATTTTTGTGGGCACTTCCTGCGTGTCCGGCATTATCGGCGAAGATGTTGACAGTGTGGTTGCCGAACTGAGCTCGGAACTGCCCATTCCTTTGGTGCCTGTCCATTGTGAAGGGTTTAAATCAAGAGTCTGGGCATCAGGCTTTGACGCCGCAGATCATGCCGTGCTGACCGGCATTGTAAAGCCGCCGCAACAAAAGAAAAATGTGATCAACTTTAAAAATTTCAATGAAAGCGCCAGAAAAGAAATCATCCAGATTTTTGCCAACTTTGGGGTTGAACCCTTTTTCTTCTATGCCAATTCCACAGTGGAGGAACTCTCCCATCTGCCGGAAGCGCTTGCTACCGTGTCAATATGCGGCACTCTGGGGACCTATTTGGGAAATGGCCTGGAACAGGAATATGGAGTCCCTTATGTGAAGACCATCAATCCGTTAGGGATTGCCGGTTTTGAAATCTGGCTCAGGGAAATAGGCCGTGTCATTCATAAACAAGAGGAAGCCGAAGCTTATATTGAACGGGAGCGGGCCTTCTATTTGCCTAAGATTGAGGAAGTAAAAAAAGAACTGAAAGGACTGCGGGCCGTCCTGGGAATGGGAGCCAGCTTTGCTTTCCAGGTATCCCGTGTGCTGCAGGAGCTTGGCATTGAAGTTGTATGGGTGGCTTCGTGGCATTATGACACGAAATATGACGATAATGAGCTGCCTCCTTATCTTGACTATTTGTTAAAAGAGAATCCTGGTAACCTGAAAGTCAGTGTCAGCGACCAGCAGAATTTTGAAATCCTTAATATATTAAACACCTATAAGCCGGATATTTATTTAGCCAGACACCCGGGTACAACAGTCTGGGCCATCAAGCAGGGAACTGCGGCGCTTTTTCTCGGGGATGAGTATAAGACTTTCGGCTACAGGGGAACGCTGGACTTCGCCAATACCATACTTGATACCATAAGAAACCGGAGTTTCGAAAAAAATCTTGCTGCCAGAATCACGCTGCCTTATTCCGATTGGTGGTATCAGCAGGATAATGCGACATTCTTAAAAGCGGAGGCAAAATAGATGCCGAAAATATTGGATCAACCCAGATACAAATGCGCCATGTCGGCCATGCAGACAGTCCAGGGAATTACAGGAGCTTTACCGATTCTGCATTCAGGCCCCGGCTGTGCCGATAAGCTTCAGGGAGGAAACTATGGCGGCTCGGGGCATTTTGCCCCCCGGATTTTTCCCTGCACCAATCTTAATGAAAAGGACGTAGTTTTCGGCGGCGGGGAACGCTTACGGGAAACCATTGAGCATGCTCTTAAAGTCATTAATGCCGACATGTATGTTGTACTAAGCAGTTGTTCTTCCGAAATTATCGGCGATGATATGGAAGAGGTCGTCCGTTCATTCCAGGCTGGGGAAAAACCCGTCATTTTTGCTTCAACAGCAGGCTTTAAGGGGAATAATCTGCTGGGCCATGAGTGGGTCGTTCAGGCGATTATTGAGCAATACCTGCAGCCGGCAGCACAAAAGACCAAAGGGCTTGTGAATATCTGGGCAAGTGTTCCGCAATATGATCCCTTTTGGTACGGCAATTTATTCGAACTGGAAAACCTTGTTGCCCAGCTTGGACTCATCCCGAATACCATTTTTGGGTATGACCGGGGCATTAAAAATATCGACAAAATACCGGCAGCGGAACTTAACCTGCTGGTATCGCCCTGGGTTGGCCTGAGTAATGTAAAACTCCTGCAGGAGAAATTCGGGACACCCTACCTGCACCTTCCCACACTGCCTATCGGTTCTTTTGAAACCAGTAAGTTCTTACGGGCAGTGGGCGGCTTTGCCGGGATCGACAAGCAAAAGGTTGAGGATATTATTACGGAGAATGAAAGAAAATATTACTATTTTATTGAACGGTTTGCCGACGTATTTCTGGAAACCAGGGTGATGTCCAAACGGTTTGTTGTCGTTTCCGATGCGCAATATTCCTTAGCCATCACCAAGTTTCTGGTGAATGATGTTGGTTTGTTTCCCTCTAAGCAATATATTACCGACAATACGCCACCTGAGTATCAGGAACAGATCCGGGAGGAATTCAAACAGTTGAACTATGGGATCGCCGCAGATGTGAGCTTTCTTTCAGATGGCTATCTGATCCAGGATGAAATTAAGGACACGTATTTTTCCGGTTATCCCCTCATTATCGGCAGTTCCTGGGAAAAGAAAGTGGCGCAGAAAACCCAGGCGCATTACCTGTCTGTTTCCTGGCCGGTGAAGGAAAGGCTGGTCATTAACAGTTCTTATGTAGGCTATGGCGGCGGGCTGAAGCTGCTGGAAGACATTTATTCAGTCGTGCTTACACGATTCAATTAGAGACAGACAAAACAATATCTCTACACACATTGAGGGTATTAACAAGACAAATCAGGCAATAAGGCCAAAGAAGTTGCTTATTAGCAATCTCTTTGGCCTTATTGCTATATGATTAATTGATGGGGAGGCAGCTGCATGTGTAAAAAAACACCGAAGGCTAGGGCATATCAGCAGATATACCTTAGCCTTCGGTGTTTACCGATCAGCTTTTGTAATTTAAGATTATAGTACTACAGGCAGGATGCTGGTGTCAATGGGGAAGGACATCTTTTGGTATTTTTGCCCGCAAAGCAAAAATAGTTGACCCCAGGATGCAGCAAATACCACAAACAAAAATGGTGGGGCCAGCCCCCCAGTTGTTGGCGAAAACTCCAGCCAGTAGATTACCCAAAGGTGTTGTGCCCATATTAGCCATAGTATAAAAACTCATGATCCTACCTCGTTTGTTATCGGCGACAACCGTTTGCAGCAGCGTGTTGCTGCAAACAGAGTGCAGCATCATGCCAAAGCCAACGCTGATAATAACAACAAGTGAAAGCCAAAACTGAGTAGACAAAGAAAATAAAATTAAACCTAAACCTAAGAGCGACGAGGCAAAAATAAGCAGATAGCCTAATCTAACTTTACCGGCGCGTGTAGTGAGGAAGGCAGAGGCGATTAATGAACCGGCACCATTCGCAAACATCAGGTATCCCAGCGTATCCGGGCCGCCTTGCAAGATTGTCCCGGCAAAGACCGGCATCAATGCAATGTAGGGCATGCCAGCCAGACTTACCAGTGCAACCAGCATGAGTACCGAGCGGATTGTTTTGGAGGATATGGCATAATGATATCCCTCCTGCAATTCAAGCCATATTTTTTTCTGTGGAGCAAGTGGCGGTTGTACCGATACCCTCATGGATAGTAGGGCCAGGATAACGGCAATATAACTAAGGCCATTTAACAGGAAGCACATTCCTTCCCCCAGCAGCAGGATGAGCATACCGGCAATGGAAGGACCCATTATTTTTCCGCCGTTGACCAGCGAAGAATTCAAAGCGATGGCATTGCCTAAGTCTTCTTTTGATTCAAGCATTTCGATGATAAATGATTGTCTGACAGGCATATCAAAAGCATTAATGATCCCGAGGCATGAGCCCAGGGCAATGATATGCCAGATTTGAGCCTGCTCTGAGAGGACAAGGGTTGCCAGCGCCAATGCCTGCAGCATGGAGAGGATCTGGGTAATAAGCAAAAGCCGGTGCTTGTTCATGCGATCGGCAAGTACGCCGGCAAATGGCGCTAAAATGAGGGTTGGGATTTGCGTGGCGAAGCTAACCGTGCCAAGCATTAGGGCTGATCCTGTCAGCCGGTATACTAACCAGCCGATCGTGATGCGCTGCATCCAGGTTCCGATTAATGAGATACCCTGGCCAAAGAAAAATAATGCATAATTGCGGTGTTTTAAGGCCCGGAAGGGATGTGTGCTGGACAACGATTTCACAATCCGCATAGGATTAATGCTCCTCTGATAATACTATAAGTACAAAACTATCACAAAATAGTTGCGCGGTCAACTAATTTGTGATAGTTTTGTAGTAAGCAGACGTAAGCCTTGGTATGACCGAATATGTAAATGGCAGGTGACATATGCAGGAACGACCGTATATGGGAAAGTGGATATCAATTCTATACCGCACTGGGCAGGCTTATTTTGACAAAAGCTTTGCTGACTATGGTATTGGCAACAAACATTACCGGTATTTATTATTCTTGTATCGTCAGGAAGGCGTAACACAAGATATAATGAGCAAATATTTCTACGTGGATAAGGCGACAACGGCCCGGGCGATTCTGGCGTTAGAGGAGCAAGGGTATATATATAGGCAGGTTGATTTGAGCGATAAACGCGCCAATAAGGTGTTTCTGACAGAGAAAGGGCGGGCCATGGAACCAGTCATCCGCTCAGTACTCAATGATTGGGCGGAGGTAATGACAAGTGATTTGACGGCAGCGGAACGCAGCACGGTCTATGGCCTGCTGCAGAAAATGGCCTGTAATGCGGCAGACATGAAGGAGCGGGATTTCCGGAAAACAGGGTTTGATCATGATCTCTGATGGACTAGAAAAATTTAAGT
>NZ_DATMXX010000315.1:0-8653 GCF_035561255.1 Sporomusa sp.
AAACTTATGTAAATTGAATTTTACTAACCATTAAATTAGACAGTAAAGGGCGGCCCCGCCGCCCCTACCGGTTAATCCTAACTAACACCATCTATACTTTTCTCAAAAGCTGCTACCACCAGAGGGTCAAACTGCTTTCCCGCACAGCGGCGAATTTCATTTAACACAACCGCTTCTGCCATGCCTGCCCGGTACGGTCTATCAGACACCATCGCCTGATAGGTGTCGGCTACCGCAATAATACGCGCCCCTAACGGTATAGTGTTTCGGGACAGAGCCTCTGGATATCCATCTCCGTCCCAACGGGCGTGATGGTGTCTTACACTCTCAGCTACCTCTTTAAGGGCAGGAATGCCAGCGATAATCTTAGCACCGGTTTCAGGATGCTGCTTAATAATTGCCCACTCCCACTCTTCCAGCCTGCCCGGCTTATTGAGTATGTGGTCAGGAATTCCGATCTTGCCAATATCGTGGAGTAATGCAGTAATCCGTAAGGTTAATAGTTCGTCCTCAGAAAGCCCAAGCTCGCGTCCAATGGCCTCGGCTATGCTGGCAACGTGGGAGGAGTGTCCATAGGTATAAACGTCCTTGGCTTCCAAGGCCGTTACCAGTGATTCAATAGTAGACATCATCAAGCTTTCCCGTTCACCATGTAAGGCAGTGGCCAGACTATTAATCCGGGCGGCAAGTAAGGACACTTCGTCGCTCCCCTCTACCTTCAGATCAATATCATGTTTTCCGGCCGCAATTTGATCTATGGCTATATCAAGATTTCGAATTCTGGCTGCGAAATTCCTAGCAAGAAACCAACTGCACACCCCAACCAGAGCTATCGCTCCTAATGCGAATATCAACACCCGCTCAGCAAAATGGCGGGTATCGTTGGCGACAGCGGCCGCGTCCACCTCTAGCGCCAGCCAAGCCACCGTTCGCTCGTTGGCCTTTACCGGAGTATATACAGTGACAGTACCGTTTTCATTATTATCTGTTACCAAGGGGCGGTTGGCATCCCCAAAAGCAACGTCCTGGTCGTTGTATATAGTACCAGCTTGCCGCCCGGACTCATTCCGCGCATCCCATTCACTACGCACTACCAATACATTGTCTGTTAAGCTGCGCAGCAGAAATACCCTCGCAATATCCGGACTATTTTTTCCAATCGATTGCAAGAGTTGCCACAGCCGCTTGTCTGCCGTCTCCTCCGGCACCTGTCCAGTGAGTTCCTGCGGGGCATTACCGCCAACATGCATGGCCGCCATGTTAGCCATTACAATAAGATCACGTTTTAATGTATCCAGATGATTAGTGCGCATATGTAGAAATAGAGTATATGAAATAGCCATAGTAATAATGGCCGATAGTAGAAAAAACGCTGCAAACAGCTTAGTCTGTAAAGAAAGCTTTAGTGTTAGCATAGGATAGACACCCCTTCAATAGACAGTAACAAGACAAAACGTAAAGCTAGAGCTTTTAAAAAATATATAGTCAGCTTCGAGACGGTACAGTATAATAAAGTCACCATCCTGGGATATTTAGGCAAAGGACTGTGATTATGTACCCACACCGCACTATTATGTTAAAAAGTCTTCCCGTCATCTTAGGTATTCTCGGCCTATTATTCGGATTAAGCTGTTATCTGTTAGAAAAGCACGCCATCAGCAATGAGTGGCACTATTTTTACTGGTCAATATTTTTCATTATTCAGGCTATTGTCGGGGTGGCCTACGGGTTACTTATCCGAAGGCTCTATCATTTAGTCTATACCGACAGCTTAACCCAGCTTTGGAACCGCAAGTATTTTTTCGAAATGCTTAAGCAAGAATTACGTTGTCCAGCTTCCAGCAGTGGTGCCTTCCTCTTTATGCTGGATGATAATTTCAAGCGTATTAACGATACCTATGGTCATCAGGCAGGCGATGAAGCGCTCAAAATCCTTGCGGCAGTATTGCAAGACAATACACACCCCAGCGGTGTTGCGGCTCGGCTGGGCGGAGACGAGTTTGCCCTCCTCCTGCGAAATACAACAGAAGAAAGCGCCTATGCCAGGGCTGATACCATCCGAAAAACGGTAAACTCTCAGCTTGCAGTGTATCGTTCGACTATCAGTATCGGGATAGTCTCCAGCACAGCGGCCACTAGCGGTGATAAGCTGCTTGCGCTTGCCGATCAGGCCTTATATAGTGCAAAAGTTCATAAAGATTGCATTGTATTCTCAAAGTAACAATTCCCTAGCAGTAAGGTTATAGGCCCGGCGATTGCCGGGCCTTTCTGATTCCGAGAGTGAGCTTACTAAAACTTAACCTGCGGTACCTGTTTTGCGCCCTCATCGGCTTTAAAATATTCCTTGGGGCCAAACCCCATCGGGCCGGCAATGATACTGGTTGGCAGTGAACGAATGGAAGTGTTATATGCTTGAACACTCTCATTATAATCCTTACGGGCAACAGCTAGGCGGTTTTCTGTGCCTGCCAGTTCATCCATAAGTGCCCGAAAATTTTTGTCTGCTTTTAAGTCAGGGTAGTTCTCCGATATTACCAGCAGCCGGCTTAAGGCCGAACTTAATTCGCTATTAGCCTGCGCCTTGGCAACCGGACCTTGGGCACCACCCAGTTTAGCCCGCGCGTCGGCTACCGCTTGTATGGCTTGCTGCTCATGACCGGCATAGCCTTTTACCGTATTAACTAGGTTAGGAATCAAGTCGGCCCGGCGTTGAAGCTGATTTTCGATCTGACTCCACTTGCCATTCACATTCTCGCTCATACCAACTAAGTTGTTATATCCAGAGAAAACACTAACTACAATTACCGCTAAGACCGCCAAAACAATCCACACCGTCTTATTCATACTGATTCCTCCCTGAAGTACTCTTGCTAACAACCTCTGTATCATGAGTAGCTGACCAAAGGCTGGGTTGCTTGAACTTATTTTATGCCTTCAGTATACACCATAATTGTGAAGAACTTTTGAAGAATAAGTGAATAAATTGTGATATTTTGCTAGGAGATAAGCCCAGGCCGATCCTATAAGGCATCAAGTAAAAAAGCCTAGCGGTTAAAGCTAGGCAGAAATAGAGTGTAAATTATGCGGCTTTTCGCATCCCTGGACGGCTAAACGGAATGAACCCGGGGGTAACTGCCGCATAACTGGCATATTCCTCACCGAATTGTTCCAGGGCTTCCTTTTCTTCCTGACGCGCCAACCACACATACATACGGATAAGCACCGGATACATGAGCACGGTAAGCAGCGTTGGCCACTGGATTAAAAAGCCGGTCATGACAGCGATAAACGCAATATATTGGGGGTGGCGTACATAGGCGTACGGTCCGCTAGTCGCAACTACACCCTTACGCTGGGCTCGATATAAAAACATCCAGGTAAACCCAAGAAAAATCAACCCGCCAGATATCAGGAGATCGCTAACTCCGTGAATAGGGTTACTATGCGGGTCACCGGTAAACCCAAGCAGCGTATACCAAAGATGCCCGTAGTCGTGGGAAAAGATATCCAACTCCGGATAATGGCTTCCCAGCCAACCTGAAAACAAATAAATTGTCAACGGAAAACCGTACATCTCGGTAAACAGAGCAACCACGAAAGCCGAGAAAGTACCGAAGGTACGCCAATCTTTCAAAGAACGCGGACGCGAAAAGCTAAACGCAAATATGATTATAATCAGTGAGTTAATAATGACTACCGGCCACAAACCGTAATGTGCCATTGCTACCTACATCCTTTCGATTTCTGATAAAGCTATCATGTTTTAGATAGCTTACTTCCGGGTCCCAACCACCTTATTTTGAGTTGCCCACCATCCCCACAGCAGACTGGCCGCCAGTGCTGTAAGTAAAGCGGTTAGCTGCGCAGCCTTGAGCCCGCCGATAAGGAGACTATCTGTGCGTAAAAACTCTAAACCGAATCGAGCCAGTGAATACAGTACAAAATAGGCTAGCGCCACCTGACCGTCAAATTTCTTACGAGGAAATAAATACAGTAATATCCAGAGAATGAGCATATCAAGCCCGGCTTCAAGCAATTCGGCCGGTACTAGCGGCACATTACCCCAGGCGGCGTACGCCGGAGTTCCCGGTTGATAGACGACACCATACCAAGCATCGGTAGGTTTGCCATAAGCATCGCCGTTGAACAAACAGCCAATACGTCCAATGGCCTGCCCCAGAATCAGCGCAGGTGCGCCAATATCGACAAACCTCTTAAACGATAATCCCTTGCGGGGAAAATACCACAATGCCAGCAAGACATTGGCCATGACAGCCCCTTGAATAGACAGGCCTCCTTCCCAGAACATCAGGGCACGCAGAGGATTGGCAGCATATTGTTCCCAGGAAAATGCAACCTCCCACAGCCTGGCCCCCAAAATACCGGCAAATAAGCCGTATATTACATACTCTTGCAGCATATCCTCGGTAAATTCACTGTTCTTTCCCAGCCGTGTCGCCAGCCATAAACCAGCCAGCACCCCGACAGCCAACATAAGACCCCAGGCACGGACTTCGAAACCGTTGATACTAAATAAATTGGGATGCAAGTAGTTTCTCCCCTTTCCCCATCTTTAAGAATGCATGGCATAGACCATCGCCATTGCGGTCGTTGCCCATGCCCCCCACTTTAACAATTGAAGAACTACCTTCTGCCTCGGTGTATATGTTTCTGTATTTCCCGCCTCAGGCAGTTCGGATTTATTTTGTTCCATTGTAATTCCTCCTCGCCAAGCACTACACTTGTTTTTATAATCATACCATTTAGTTTTGAAGAACCTGTGAATACGCTGTGAAGAAATTGTGTTTTTTATAATCGAGTAAGAGGCTACCCATTAATTGAGTAGCCGACTTCTCACACCACCGTACGTACCGTTCGGTATACGGCGGTTCAACAGAATTAGTGTACTAATGAATACCTTTCACTTATGGTGATAAGGCCGCTTTTCCTAAGGTATTCATTGGTTAATGTCCGAGAAAGGATTGGGCTATTGGCTATATGCCAGTAGCTCTTTCTTGTATTGGCATATTCCCACGCTTTGCGGGTATCTATGCCATGAAGCACAAGATTGTCACGCTTCGTCCCAATTTTCTTCCATTGTTTCCAGAAGCACATTCGGATCCTTCTTCTCAGCCATTCATCCAATGCTTTGGTTATGGCCTTCATATCAGCCATCCCAAAGTAATTCACCCACCCAACAATGCACTGCCGGAGTTTCTCTGCTCTTTGCTCCACGCTCATGGCATTGCTTCGTCCTGTTATTTCTTTCAGCTTTTGCTTGAATTTCTTCACAGGTTTAGGGTGAACCCTAATTCCCAGTCCACCTTTCTTGTGGTAAAACGAGAAACCTAGAAATTTCAGCTTCCACGGCCGGTCTACTGCACTCTTTTCTTGATTGACCTTGAGCCTTAACTTTTGCTCAAGAAAGTGCGTGATACTTGCCATTACCCGTATTGCCGCTTTCCGGCTTTTGACGTAAATATTTTGGTCATCAGCATAGCGGCAGAATTTTAAGCCCCGTTTGGTTAGTTCAATATCCAGTTCATTCAGCATTACGTTGCTCAAAAGTGGAGAAAGATTCCCACCTTGCGGACAGCCTCCCTCGGTTTCCTGTACCACGCCATTTATCATGACGCCCGATTTCAGATATTTACGTATCAGCGACAGCACTCGGCTGTCTTCGATAGTTTCTGAAAGCAAGCGCATGAGTTTATCGTGATTTACAGTATCAAAATATTTCGCCAGGTCGATATCGACAGTCCATGTGTACCCGGCCTCGATATATTCCTTGCATTTTAATACCGCTTGCTTTGCACTTCTGCCAGGTCTAAACCCGTAGCTGTTTGCTGAAAACTGAATTTCATATATAGGGGTTAATATCTGGGCTATGGCTTGTTGTATCACTCGGTCGACTACAGTAGGTATGCCAAGCAGCCTTTTCCCTCCGTCTGGCTTCGGTATTTCCACCCGTCTGACGGGCTGGGTTTATAAGTCCCTTCCAGTATAGATTGCCTGATTTGGTTACCGTTTTGTTTCAAGAATTGTAAAAGTTCATTTACTGTCATTCCATCGACTCCGTGGCTCCCTTTGTTAGCCTTCACTCTTTTATAGGCAAGATTCATGTTATCTCGGTGAAGGATTTTCTCCATTAATCCACTGGCGTATTCATTGACACCGTTTCCGCCTCTTTTTGGCATGGGAGAAATGCTCGGCACTCCTACATTGCCTCCGAGTTCCACTCTTTTCTCCTGTAGGTAGTCTTCTTTTGGAAGTTGTCTGCTTTCTACGCATTTCTTCGTACCTTTCAAAATTCGGAAACCTCCTATTGTTCAGCCCTTCCCAAAGCGTATATATCCGTTCTGGTACTATGGCCTCTGCTGACTTCTGACAGTTCAGCCGTGCATTACTGCACGGGTTGCCGTCTCCAAATTCATGTCAACAGCTTGCTGTCAGACCTCCCCAGGTAAGAACGCTTACTTTCACTCCACATATCTGCTACATTTACACTGCCCGGCTTCGGATAGTTTAGGGCTTCGTTTTGTCGTGCAAACTCGCCCAGCGAACATATGCCTTATATGTAGTTCGTGTTCCTCAGACCGGAGTTTTGCCGCCGACTTCCTTCAGATTCGCCCTCACAGGCGACACCCTTGTCTTAGGCTAACGGTTGGCACTATCAACCCCCGTATTGGACTTTCACCAACAAGTAAGCGCCCATGCTGGGCGCACATGAAAAAGACTTCGCAATGACTGCGAAGTCTTTTTCATTTTGGTGCCGAGGACCGGAATCGAACCGGTACGAGCGTTTCCACCCGACGGGTTTTAATCCCGCCCTATGTATCTGTAGGTTGTATGATTGGATTTAGCAGTCAGTGAAAGAAGCTCTGGCGCACTTGTAAAGACATACTAGTATTGTCAGGCGGCTGTACTTCTTCAGTCATGCAACACACAAGGTTAACCAATCCCCAAGCTGAAGAAGAATGCGGCCCAGGACTCAATAAAGTTCGATTTCCTCTTAGCAATATAGATAGTTACCACTATAGTTATCTGAGTATGTATTCTTCCTATTTCAAAATAGCTTGGAGATCATTTTCCGGTGTGGTAATAGGGTGGAGATCAAACTTGGACACTAGGATATTAAGTACATTTGGTGATAAGAACGCAGGTAGCGAAGGACCGATGTATATATTTTTGATACCAAGAGCAAGAAGAGTGAGCAGGATACAAACTGCCTTCTGCTCATACCAGGAAAGGACCAAGGTGAGCGGCAAGTCATTAACGCCACACTTAAACGCGTCAGCTAATGCAACAGCCACTTGGATTGCCGAGTAAGCATCATTACATTGCCCCATATCCATAATCCGCGGCAGCCCACCGATTTCCCCGATGTTAAGGTCATTAAACCGATACTTTCCGCAAGCCAGTGTCAATATAACAGTGTCTTTCGGTGCTTTTTGTACGAATTCGGTATAGTAGTTCCGGCCTGGCTTTGCACCATCACAGCCGCCAACCAAGAAAAAGTGCTTAATGGCCCCTGCTTTTACCGCATCAATAACGGTTCCTGCAACACTAAGAACGGTATTGCGGGCAAACCCTGTCATCAGTTCTTTACCACCATTGATTCCGGTGAATTCTTTGTCTTCTGGCCAGCCACCCAACTCAATGGCTTTATTAATGAGCGCTGAAAAATCTTTTACATGATTCGAGTCCGGAATATGCTGTGCTCCCGGAAATGCCACTACAGAGGTGGTAAACACGCGGTCACTATAGGTGCTCTTGGGCACCATCAAACAGTTTGTAGTAAATAGAATGGGTGCTGGTATGTTATCAAACTCTTTCTGTTGATTCTGCCAGGCTGTACCAAAGTTGCCTTTAAGATGAGAATATTTATTTAACTCAGGATATCCATGGGCTGGCAGCATCTCGCCATGAGTATAGATGTTGACGCCTTTTCCTTCGGTCTGTTCAAGGAGCTGTTTTAAGTCAAGAAGGTCATGACCGGTAACAACAATGAACGGTCCCTTCTCCACAGTCATAGTTACTTTAGTGGGTTTGGGCTGACCGTAGGTGGAGGTGTTGGCATCATCAAGAATTGCCATACAGGCCAGATTGATTTTTCCAAACTCCATCAGGAGGTCAAGCCACTGTTCAGCAGTGTGTTCCTCGCCCAATGCGTTCAGACCTTTATAAAACCAGGCCGTAACTTCTGGGTTTTCTTTTTCTAATACGGCAGCATGCTCGGCGTAGGCCGCCATTCCACGCATTCCAAGCAATAAGGTGGATCGAAGTGATACAATGTCGGTGTCACCACTCCACAGCTCACTTGGAGCAAAATCTTCTGCCGCTAAGTCCAACTTGTTCTTTTCTTCGTGAATTCGCTCAATTAGTGCCTTTATTCGGTCACTGTCAAAACTAACATTTGTAACTGTGGTGAAAAGCCCCTGCCGTACTAGGTCGTTGGCTGTTTTGCCTGCACTTTTTCCCTGTGCTGCTCTGGCCAAACCAATTAACGCACACGTGAGCTCATCCTGACTGTTAGCTACAACTGGCTGCTTTCCACATACACCTACTTTAGTGCAACCTTTCCCGCCTGCAGTCTGTTCACATTGAAAACAAAACATCGACATTGATTTGCCCTCCTTGATATTAGTTGAAG
>NZ_DATMXX010000316.1:0-2408 GCF_035561255.1 Sporomusa sp.
AACTCTAAGTCAAGCATGATTTTTTAAACGTTTTTTAAAAAACAAGCAGGAGAAAAAATAATTGTGCTAAGTGCCAAGCTGCTTAATAAACATGCGCAATTATTGAACTAATTATTGCCACAGTAGATAAATCCGTGTTGAGTAAAAGCAGATGTGTTGCCGGTATTCTTGTTGAATGATTCATTGTATGATAGTATTTACATAGAGTAACTCTAAGTAACCTCTTCGATTAGGAGATGAAACAATGACAGTTTCTATCAAGCAGTTTGCACAGGAAAGCGGTGTTTCTGAGCATACGCTGCGCTTTTATGAAAAGGAAGGCATATTGCCGTTTGTCAAACGTAACGAACATGGTAATCGAATTTATGACGAGCAGAATTTCGAGTGGATTTATTTTATTACGTCTTTGCGTGAAACAGGCATGCCTCTTTCCGAGATTAAGCGGTATGCGGAATTATTTAAGCAGGGGGATAGTACAATCCCGGAACGTAAACTGATGATGCTTGAGCATAAGAAGAAAGCCGAGGAACAATTGGCGCAGATTCTTAAACATATGGAAAGAATCAACTATAAGCTGGCATTATATGATGTAATGGAAAAAACGGTTAAATTTCCATAATTGAAACTGTTTTTTGTTTCTGGCTTAAAGAAATACCCGGCATATTTCTGTTTCAGCAGAAATACGCCGGGTGGTTTTTGTGAATAATGGAAGAGGGACCTTTTGACATCGGATTGACCCCGCAAATTTGGACAAAACCTCTTCCTATCATTTGATTTCGTAGAATATCGCATGCCATGTAATTTTTTATGACATTACAGAACCGCTTTGTGTAAATGGTACGCTACGCCGGTCATTTGACCGCCATTGACAGCAAACCAGTTCCGCAATAACAGAATAATCAGACATGTCGTTATTGAAGAATACCTATAAACGAACTGATTTTACCTTCATTTTCCTGTTCTGCAACAACAGATAGCATTCTTGGGGCGGCCTATACCCAATACTTGAGTGTATGCGGACCTGATTATACCTTGTAACAAACTGACTAACCGCTTCGTAGGCTTCGGTATAGGTCTGGAAATCCTGGTGAGATAGGCATTCCTTCTCAAGGATCGCATGATAGGATTCGATATGCGCATTTTTATTCGGAGTACGTACAGGAATCCGCTCGTGTTCTACTTTTACCTCTAAGCAGGTAGCGGCAAACGGATAGCTGATAAATTGCGGTCCATTATCGGTTCGAATCACTGGTTTGTTCTCACTCGTATAAAGCTGCCGTTTGAGCAGTGCCTGCTTTACTGTCTGGGAAACATCGGCTGCTACACAGGAAAGTCCGATATGGTAAGCTACTATGCTGCGGTCCAATACGTCAATGATGGATAAGATGAAGAAAAAACGGTCTTCTCCGGTGACATAGCCATATTTGATATCCATTTCCCACACTTGATTCGAATCGGTTACCACTCGGTTGCGGGCGATCCGGCGAGGAGGCCGCTGACAGAGTGGGCATTGCGGCAGCAGGATATCGAGTTTTTTGCAGAGTCGATAGACCTTTTTCTTATTGATGACTAACTGGTAGGGGCTGCGTCGCAATGCCTTAGTCATTTTTACATAGCCATAGTACGTGCCTTCCTCTGCAATGAGTTGGCATCCATTCTTCAATTTGTTCATTGCTGACCTTCTGTCCTGACCCTGTATAGGAATAATGAGAGGGCGGCCTGCCACCACCATGCGGTCTTGTTTGTCTTGCCTGCTGCCGATAGTAATAGGTGGCCCGTTTGACACCAAGAATCCGCAAAACGAGGGTAACGCAATATCCTTTATGAATCCATCGCTTGGCTATTTCTATTTTATCATTAAGTGTGGGTGAAGCTTTTTTACCAGGTCACGCAGTATCTCGATTTCCAGTTCTTTTTCACCGAGAAGCTTTTTAAGCTTTTCATTATCGGTTGCTAGGCTGCGTACTTCGTCAGAAGGCTGAGTTTGACCTGTTGCGATTCTCTCTAAAGCATCTGTTGCCTGGCTTAGGATTTTTCCCGTGTTTATGCTCACGAACCCAACGGTTTACAATGTTCTCATTCATAGTATGGCGGCGAGCAACAAGGGCGCTATTGCCAGTTTCCAATGCTTCTTTTACTACTTGGGCACGAAATTCTGGCGCGTATGTTTTTCTTGTCATTTGTCTTTACTCCCTTCGGCTTATACTGTATCAGACCGAAGAGGGTTTGTCTAATTTCATTTCGGGGCTAAAGAGAATAGGGCAAGTCCGGTTCTGTGAGGGGGGGCGCGCCGAGAGGCGCGTTTCTACTCGACTTGCTCTCATAATATAAGAATTATAAAACAGCATTTACGATTGATTTTTACTAATATTGACACTGCAAGTATACTTAAGACTTAAGAAAAGAAC
>NZ_DATMXX010000317.1:0-2227 GCF_035561255.1 Sporomusa sp.
GGGCAAAATTGTTAGTCAAGAAGAAAAAGCGGTAAGTGAAATAAAAAAAATTGAAGAAAAAATCGCTATTTGTAAAGAGAACATGGTAAATACAAAACCGCAGAAAGTGTTGCTTGTCAGCAATATCGGTAAAATTCTAACTGTTTATACACCACGAACCCTACCGGGTGATATTGTGACACAATTAGGCGCAATTGTTTTGGGGCAAGAGCAGGAAAACGTCGGTGAAAATGAGTTTGTCAGCTATGAGGATGTTGTAATGCTTGACCCGGATATTGTGTTTTTGCAGTCAGCGCCGGACAGGGATAGTATAGTTTTGTCTACATTTTATAATAACCCTGTGTTGAAGAATTTGCGGTGCGCTAAAAATAAACAAGTTTTTTGTATTCCTTTTTACACTATCAGAAGCCCCGGTATCAGAGTTTCTGATGCAATAGACATTTTCGCTGCCGGTTTGCAAAAAAGTGATGGTGATAACTATGAGAAATAATAAGTTTATGGTTTTATTCTTATCTTTACTGGCTTTACTGGTTGTAAGTCTCTGGGCGGGACTTAGTTTCGGCAGCGCCAGGATCTCAGTACAGGAAATTTTCTTTGCTTTGCGTGCGCATGTATTCAGCAACTTCCCCGTTGACGCCGGTGTGCAGGGCCCTGTTCATGATATTGTCTGGTTACTTAGAATCCCCAGACTTGTTTTAGCGGTCTGTGTTGGTGCCGGACTCTCTATTTGCGGTGTGATTATGCAAGCCGTGGTAAGAAATCCCCTGGCGGACCCATATATATTAGGAATATCGTCAGGGGCGTCACTTGGCGCCACATTGGCGATTTTGCTGGGCCTGGGGATATCTTGGGGCGAGAATTACATTGGTGTGGCGGCCTTTGGCGGGGCGTTACTTGTTTCCATAGCCATTCTATTTATTGCCAACATTGGCGGCAGCCCGAATACAATCAAATTGCTGTTGTCGGGAACGGCTATAAGCGCTGTTTGTTCGGCCTTTGCCAGTTTTATTGTGTATTTCGCCAACAACATGGAAGGTATGCAAACCATTTCATATTGGCTGATGGGAAGTCTGGCCGGCGCGAGGTGGGACTTATTATATGTTTTATGTCCGCTTGTTTTACTGGGTATTTTATTTTTTTGGTCACAGGCCAAAATTTTAAATATTATGCTGCTTGGTGATGAGGCAGCACTTACTTTGGGCTACAACCTAAATTTGTATCGGCAGGTTTATTTATTGATGAGCGCAATATTGATTGGCTTTATTGTCTATTCGGCCGGAATGATTGGTTTCGTCGGCTTAATTGTGCCACACATTGTAAGGATGATGACAGGGGCTAATCATGGAAAATTAATCCCAATAGCCTCGGTAGTTGGCGCAATTTTTCTAATCTGGACTGATTTGCTGTGCCGTATTATCCTGGCCAGGAGTGAACTGCCGATAGGAATCCTTATCTCAATGATCGGGGCACCGTGTTTTATTTATCTGCTGGCAAAAAAGACGTATAAATTTTCGGAATGAAGATTAATGGAGGCTAGTTACGATTGTTAAAAAATAGAATCCGCGATTACTGGGAAAACAGGGCTGAAAACTTTTTGGATTTAAGTTTTGCCGAAATGAATAATGAAAAAATTGACTTATGGAAAAAAATACTGACAACTGCCATCGGGACAGAGCATAGATTAAAAGTGCTTGATGTTGGTACCGGGGCAGGGTATGTTGCTTTGGTACTGGCCTCAATGGGGCACGATGTTACCGGTATTGACCTCAGTCCTAAAATGGTGGCCGCAGCTGCGGAATTAGCGGCGAGAATGAAGCTGCGCTGCGATTTTTTGGTAGCTGATGCCGAAAAGAGCGGTTTGCCTGACCAGGGTTTTGACGTAATCATCTCACGTAACCTGACATGGACATTACCCAACATAGCTGGTGCCTACCGGGATTGGTACCGTATCTTAAGGCAAGGGGGAAGGCTATTGATTTTTGATGCTGATTACGGTGACAAAAATTTTGGCGTAAATAGCTTGCGTGCGAGACACGGCCAAGATGCTCAGCTGTCAAAAGGCCACGCTAATGTGACTTTTGCTCAACTACAGGAATGTGACGCCATTAAAAACAACTTGGACATCAGCAAACATCGCCGGCCTTCCTGGGATGTACTGCTGCTTGCAGATTGCGGGTTTAGCGAAGTTAATATTAATTTTGATCTTATTGAACAAGCAGCTGATCCT
>NZ_DATMXX010000318.1:0-36865 GCF_035561255.1 Sporomusa sp.
GAATAACGATGATTAGTACAAATAACCTGACATTACAGTTTGGGAAGCGCGTTTTGTTTAAAGATGTCAATATAAAATTTACTCCTGGCAATTGCTATGGCCTTATTGGCGCTAACGGCACCGGCAAATCGACTTTTCTGAAGGTATTGTCCGGTGAAGTTGAGCCGACCACCGGTGATGTTGCTATTTCGTCAGGTGAACGCCTGGCAGTACTTAAACAAAATCATTATGAATTTGATGAATTTGAGGTTTTAAAAACAGTTATTATGGGCCATGCCCGTCTATATGCCATTATGGAAGAAAAGGATATTCTATATGCCAAACCGGATTTTTCCGATGAGGATGGGATACGGGTATCAGAGCTAGAGTGCGAATTCGCTGAATTAAATGGTTGGGATGCCGAAACAGAAGCGGCTAAGCTGTTAAACGGTTTAGGGATTAAGGAAGAGCTCCATCAATTAAAGATGGGAGAAATCAGTGGTAACGAAAAAGTAAGGGTGCTCTTAGCCCAGGCTTTGTTTGGCAACCCTGATATTCTGCTGCTGGACGAACCTACGAATCACCTTGATATTGATTCTATTTCCTGGCTGGAAGATTTTCTGGCTGATTTCCCTAACACTGTTATTGTTGTATCCCATGACAGGCATTTTTTAAACCAGGTATGTACCCATATTGCCGATATTGATTTCCAGAACATCCAACTATATGTCGGTAACTATGATTTTTGGTTAGAATCAAGTCAGCTTGCTTTGCAGCTGGCGAAAGAAGCCAATAAGAAAAAAGAAGAAAAGATTAAAGACCTGCAAAGCTTTATCCAACGCTTTAGCGCTAATGCCTCTAAGTCTAAGCAGGCCACTTCCCGTAAAAAGCTGCTTGATAAAATTACGATTGATGATATTCGCCCATCCTCCCGGAAGTACCCATATGTGGCCTTTAAGCCTGATCGTGAGGCTGGTGCACAGCTCTTAACAGTGGAAAACATCAGCAAAAAAATTGAGGATGAGCAAGTATTAAACGATATCAGCTTTATGGTTAATAAAGGGGATAAGATTGCCTTCGTTGGCCCTGAGGGAACAGCTAAAACAACACTTTTCAAAATTCTCATGGGGGAACTGGAGCCTGACAGCGGTTCTTTCAAATGGGGCGTGACTACAAGCCAGGCCTATTTCCCCAAAGATAACTCCCAGTATTTTGACGGCGTAGAGCTGAACCTTGTTGATTGGCTGAGACAATTTTCCCGGGACCAGGAAGAATCCTTTATCCGTGGTTTCCTGGGGAGAATGCTGTTTTCCGGCGAGGAGAGCCAAAAAGAAGCCACTGTTTTATCCGGTGGTGAGAAAGTCCGCTGCATGTTATCAAGAATGATGTTAAGCGGCGCTAATGTTCTGTTGCTGGATGAGCCAACAAATCACCTGGATTTAGAATCAATTACCTCATTAAACACCGGGCTGACAAACTATGAAGGCACGCTTTTGTTTGTATCTCATGACCATCAGTTTATTCAAACAATTGCCAATCGTATTATTGAGATTACACCAAATGGCATTGTTGACCGTACCATGACTTATGATGAGTATCTGGAGAATGCTGATGTAAAAAAACTATTAGCAACATTATACGGAAAGTAATTGATGTAAGATCAAATCTAAGGAGGCGATGATATGCCACAACCCCGGAGTGTGGCGGCTTTTCATATAAAGAAATATCTAACGCTTTTTGTTGGGTCTATCTTTGCCGCCATAGGTCTTGAAATCTTTTTAGTACCTAATCAGATTATTGACGGTGGCATTGTCGGTATTGCTATTATGTCCAGCCATATTACCGGTATCGACTTGAGTATTTTTGTGATTTTGTTAAACCTGCCGTTTTTATATATTGGGTACAAGCAGATTGGCAAAAGTTTTGCTTTGTCAACCTTGTTTTCCATTATCTCGCTGGCCGGATGGGTCTATGTGCTTCATCCTGTGCCTGAGCTGACGCAGGACTTGTTCCTGGCGGCTGTTTTTGGCGGCATTATCCTGGGGCTTGGGGTCGGACTAATTATCAGGAACGGCGGTTCGCTTGATGGGACAGAGATTATGGCGATACTCCTGGATAAAAAAAGTGGCTTTTCTGTCGGCGAGATTATCATGTTTTTTAACTTGTTTATCCTAAGCAGTGCCGGTCTGGTGTTTAGCTGGGAGAAGGCGATGTACTCGCTGGTCGCGTATTTTATTGCCTTTAAAGTTATTGATGTTACGATTGAAGGCCTGGATGAGTCCAAAGGGGTTATAATCGTTTCTGATAATCCTGATGAAATTGCTGAAGCGCTGATGGCCCGGCTGGGACGGGGAGTGACGGTGCTCCATGGTGCCGGCGGGTTTACCGGCGAACCCAAAAAGGTGTTGTATTCGGTTATAACCCGTTTGGAGATTGCCAAGCTCAAGTCGATTATTTATGAAAAAGATGAAGGGGCCTTTGTCACCATTCAAGAGGTCCATGACGTCCTGGGTGGCAGGGTCAAGAAAAAGGCTATACACTAATGTTAAAAAAGAGATTGCCATACTGTTCTTGCAATGCCGGAAAGTGAACCTCATTGCAAACAATAGTAACGCAATCTCTTTTGTGCATCTCTTTCCTGGTGTAGAGTGTATAAAGCAGGATTCAGGGATAGGTGATACAATAATTACCTATAATAGTTGAATAAGCTATTATAGGAGAAAAATATGTCTGATAATACCTTCGAGCATGTCACAATTGAAAAGGTACAGCGTCCGGATTTAAAGCAATTGGAACAATTATTTGCCAGTGCTTTTGGCGATGAGATTGATATAGACCAAATTAGACGCCGTATCCATCGCACCAGGCAGTTTTACTATATCCTCCATCCCTTAAGCAAGTTTTCAGCCTGGATTAGAAATCATTTTAACATTTATGTTGTAAAAATAACGGGGCGGGTTATTGGTTTCATTCAGGTATCATATCTTAACCAAACGCAGCTGCATGTTGACTACATAGCCTTTAGTAAACAATACCGGGGCCAGGGGCTGGGTACCTGGGTTTTAACAAAGCTGCTGAAAGATGTAGCTGATGTTAATGATTATGATGTCGTACTTGAGGTTCGGGTTGACAATCCGGCCTGTAGCTTTTACCGGCGCCTGGGATTTAGGCAAATAACCCAAATACTGCATTATGCAAAGCCTTTAACTCCAGGTTATGATTTGCCGGTAGCGCAGGCTGAGGTTCTAAGCGGATTCCGTGAACTCAGGGGAGCGGACAGAGCCAGGCTCTACCGCTTATACCTGGAATCAGTTCCGTTATCATTACGTCGGGTAGTTAAACGGACTTATGGCGAATTTAACCCCAGTATGATGGTTAGAAACCTGGAATGGCTTAAGAACAGCCTGATGCGGAAACAGCAAAAGAACTATGTCGTGGAACAGCAAGGGAAAATAGTGGCTTTGTTGACAATTAACAGTTATCTGAAAGCAAACAGTCATATGTTTAGCCTGATTCTTCACCCGTCGCATGAGCCCCTGCGGCAGGTTATCATTGAAAAAGCCAGCAGCATTTTAATCGCCAATGGCTGCCAGGGTATTATTAGTACCACCATCTACAGTGACGATTCTTCTAAACAAAGAGCGTTGGAGGAACTGGGATTCAGAAGTGATTTAGCCTATCACCTGATGTTCCGGCCTTCGGCGATAAAGCTAAAAGAAACAAGCCGGGTCGTAGCCCCGGGCAGACTGCCTGCTCTAACCGGCAGAAGTCCACTTAGAAAACAAAATTAGGGAAGGGATATTTTATGCCTGAAATTCCTGAGATTGAAACTGTCAGAGTGCATCTTGAACATAAGGTACAAGGACAGGTTATTGAACAAGTGACTGTCAATCGTGAGAAAGCGCTTAATGTGCCTGTTCAAGATTTTATCGGCGCCACAACCGCCCAGCAGATCACTGCTATTCGCAGGCGTGCGAAGCAAATCATCATCAGTCTGTCGAATAAACACGCGCTTGTTGTGCATTTCATGCTTGAGGGGTATATGCGCTTATTTTATCCCAGTGAAGAGCTAACCGGGAGGCCTACGGTTGTATTTATGCTGAATTCGGGGCAAAAGTTAGCTTTTTTTAAGCTTAACCTGGGCTATCTTCACCTGGTTCCTACGGTAAACCTGGCTGAGATGCATGAATTGGACAGGCTTGGCCCTGAACCGCTTGCAGCGGATTTTACCCTGGGAAAATTCTTGGAGCTATTGGCACAGCATAAGGGAATGATTAAACCGCTGCTTTTGGATCAGGAATTTATTGCAGGCATTGGTAATGTGTATTCTAATGAGGCGCTGTTCTGCAGCCGGATTATGCCTGAGCGCAAGGCTTCACAGCTTACAACAGCAGAACGGCAGAACCTATATCATTGTATCAGGGAAATCTTAGCCCGGGCGATAAAATTCGGTGGTGTGTATGAGGAAAAGTTTGCTTCAGATGATAATTTAACAGGTGGGTTTGAGCCTTACTTGCAGGTTGCTTATCGGACAGGCCAGCCATGTACTGTTTGTAGTCAGCTGATCGAGACTAAACGTGTGGGGGGCAGGAATGCTTTTTATTGTCCTGCCTGCCAGAAATAGGTACAGGGTCAGGCTTTGGCTGACCCTGTACCTATTTACCTTTGTGCTATAGTTTGCTATAGTATACCAATAAATGGCATGGAGAGTGATGGAGATGTTTAAACAAATGCGGCGCTGTGACCGGCAAGCGGGTGTTGAAGATACTGTTGCTATTTTGGAGAAGTGCGAGTATGGAGTGCTGTCAACGGTAAATCCGGACAGTGTTCCGTATGGAGTACCGCTTAGCTATGTATATAAAGAAGGCAGCATATATTTCCACAGTGCCGGTGAAGGGCACAAACTAGATAACATTACTGCTAATAGTAAGGTTTCTTTTTGCGTTGTCGGTGATAAAAAATCATTACCCGAAAAATTTACGACAAACTATGAAAGTGTTATTGTTTTTGGGAAGGCCAGTCCAGTACAGGGGCCGGAAAAAGAAGCGGTATTGCTTGCGCTCATCAGCAAATATGCCCCTGAGCATATGGTGGCAGGGGCAGAATATGCCCGGAAGGCAGGGGATAAAACAACCGTAATAAAGGTTGTTATTGAGCATATCACTGGCAAAGTACGGGCGTGATAGCTGTGAGCGAGAATGAGGTTAAACAACAAATATGTCAGATAGGTAAGCGCATGTATGACAGCGGTTTCGTTGCAGCTAATGACGGCAATATTACTGTAAAGCTGAGCGGGGGTGAGCTTATCACCACTCCGACCGGGGTGAGTAAGGGCTTTATGACGCCTGAGATGCTGATTAAGGTAGATATGGAAGGTAATGTGCTTATGGCCAATGACACCTGGCAACCTTCGTCAGAACTTAAAATGCATCTGCGGGTATATAAAGATCGCCCTGATGTCCGGTCGGTTGTACATGCTCATCCGCCTTATGCCACGACGTTTGCTATTGCGCATATGCCGCTAAATAAGCCGTTGGTCGCAGAGGCTGTTGTTGCTCTGGGGTGTGTACCGGTAGCGGAGTACGGAACTCCTTCTACCAATGAGATACCTGAGGCAGTAGCCGGTTATCTGGAGCAGTTTGATGCAGTGTTATTGGCAAACCACGGGGCGTTAGCCTGGGGGGCAGATTTAGTTACGGCATATCATAAACTGGAATCAGTGGAGTTTTATGCGAAACTGACATTTTTGTCGATGCAATTAGGCCGTGCACAGGAGCTATCGATAACTCAGATCGAGAAACTATACGCCTTGAAAAAGCAAGCAGCGCCGGCAGGCCGGCTGCCGGCAAACCTCTGTGGGGTGGATTGTGCTTTACAGTGCAGTCGCAATAATGTGGAAAAACGGGATGGAATGTAACAACATACTCTTGACAATGCCCGTATTCTTTGGGATAATGTATACAAAGTATAATTAAGATGTATTGATGTATTTGCACTAAGGTCATAAATTTGATACTGTACTCAAAAACAGTGATGACTGGGAGCGGAATATTCACTAATCCGTTACAGAGAGCCGGTGGTTGGTGTGAACCGGTGCGGTGTGACTATTCTAAATCACCCATGAACTCCCTGCCTAACATGTTCCGTGTTTTAGCTTGCGGAACATCTCTAAGCCGGGCGTAGGCTCTACGTTAACAGAGCAGCTGGTGATAGCCGGTGGATGAGTGTAAAGCAGGGTGGTACCGCGGAATATGTCCGCCCCTGTTGTGTAGGTTTACCTATGCAACAGGGGCGGTTTTTAATTGAGAAAGGGGCGTTATGATGAAACAAGGGATTTCAATCATACTGAAAAGACAGGGAGATTCACTTGTCCGGCTGACAGGGCTTTTATACCGGCGGGGTTATGTCATTGAGAGTCTCTCGGTGGGGCCCGACTCCTGCCAGGGACATGTTCAGGTTACTGCGGTTGTTACCAGCCAGGCCGCGCCCCGGCAATTATATAGTCATGTATCTAAACTTGTCGATGTCGTTAAAGTTGAGGATTGTTACATGGGAGGCTAACTGTTAATGAAAATGACAGGGAGTAGAATAATTGTTGATAGTTTGCTCAAACTTGGGGTCGATACCGTGTTTGGCTACCCTGGCGGGGCAATCATGCCTTTATATGATGCTTTGTATGATGCGCCGCTACGTCATATTCTGCCAGTGCATGAGCAAGGGGCCGCACATGCAGCCGATGGCTATGCCCGGGCTACTGGTCGCGTTGGGGTCTGTATTGCCACCTCCGGGCCAGGAGCAACAAATCTTGTTACAGGTTTGGCAACCGCATTTATGGATTCTTCACCAGTTGTGGCTATTACCGGACAGGTAGCTACTGCGTTATTAGGGCGGGATGCCTTTCAGGAGATTGATATTACCGGCATCACTATGCCGGTAACTAAACATAACTTTCTTGTCAGGGATATTGAAATACTGGCAGAGACTATACAACAGGCCTTTGCTATTGCCAGGAGCGGCCGCCCTGGACCTGTGCTTATCGATGTGCCCCGGGATATCCTGTTAGGTGTAAGTGATTATTGCCCGGAAATAGCAGTTGTTCATTATAAAGACCAAGCAGCAGCAAGTCCAGTGGCAGAGCAGGTGCGGGCTGCAGGTAAGGTTTTGGGGGCGGCACAGCAGCCGGTTCTGGTAGTTGGCGGCGGTGTCAAAGCCGGTAATGCTGAGCAGCAAGTATTACAACTTGCCGAACTCAGCGGGATACCAATAGTCAGCACCCTGATGGGACTGGGGGCTGTTCCGTATGGATATCCCCGGTTCCTGGGATTAACAGGCATGCATGGGCATAAAACTGCAAACTTGACAGTAACTCATGCTGATGTTATCGTGGCGGTAGGAACCCGGTTTAGTGACCGGGTCACCGGCGATCCTAAGCGGTATGCTGTAGGTAAGACTGTTATTCACTTTGATGTGGATATGGCCGAGTTTGATAAAAATATAGCGGCAGATATCACCATCGCCGGTGAGTTGGGTCAGTCGTTAACACAATTGGTTAATTGCATGACGGTAAATAAGCAGCGTTTAAGGAACTGGTGGGAGCAGGTGGGAACTTGGCAGCGCCAGTTTCCACCTGCATATGACCAGGAGCATCTGACACCCCCCTGGATCATGCGACACATGTCAGAAACGACAGTTAACCTGCCTGTTACCTGGGTTACTGATGTTGGGCAGAACCAGATGTGGGCAGCGCAGCATCTGCATATAAAAGGATCGCGGGATTGGGTTACCTCCGGCGGTCTGGGGACAATGGGTTTTGGGTTACCTGCGGCGATTGGGGCTCAGATTGGCTGCCCGGACCGGAAGGTAGTGCTGATTGCCGGTGACGGTGCCTTTAAAATGACGGGAATGGAATTGCATACTGCTGTCAATCAGAGGTTGCCACTCATCTGCGTGCTTTTAAATAACCGCTCTTTAGGAATGGTGCGGCAATGGCAGCACTTGTTTTTTGATAAGCGTTATTCCTCAACACTTTTGCCTGAATTTGATTTTGCCGGGTTTGTCAGGGTATGTGGTGCAGTAGCTTTGTCAGCATCTACACCAGATGAATTTGCGGCAGCTTTTAAGCAGGCCCTCGGGTCGGCGCTACCCACAGTAATTATTGCTGATATTGATACTGATCTGATTGTTAATCCGATGGTATATCCTGGCCAACCGATTGATCAGTTTATTGATTAAAATACTTTGCATTTACGGGAGGACTTATTGTGACAGAAAACTGTATCAAGCTGGAGAACTTGTTGATTTACCGCAACTTACTTAGTGATAGTATTGTAAAAGGGCTTCAATCACTTGGCACCCATGGGGATGCCTGCAACCAATATGCCATAGGTGCCCGATTAATTGAGTGGGCTGAAGCAAATCAGATGGCCGGTAATATTCCGGAAAACTACTTATTATGTTTGCTCGGATGTGACGAAAATGTATTCAGCAGTATTGCCGGCAAGGACGGTACCAAGGCCGAGAGCAGTCTGGCAAAGGCTGTAGCCCATGATATAGTGATTCTAAAGAGGCTGCTAAAGGCGGGGCTCGCCAGGCAGTTTGGCGATGAAGTTACTGCAATTATTGAGGATTATCTTCCAACTAACGGGATTCAGGGGAACAGGCAGGCAGAATTCCACAATCTAGCTTTGCTAAGGGACCTGTTTCTGGATATATCGGAAAACCATACACCGGAGGCTGTTGTTACTGCCCTTAGTCAATACTACAACCGCTACGGCTGCGGCCGGTTGGCTGGTTATGGCGCATTTAAGTGGGATTCTGAGCGGCGGGAGCTTGTTGGTATCGAGCATACTGATCCTGTGCAGTTAGGTGATATCGTCGGCTATGAATATCAGAAGACCGAACTTGTGCGTAACACCGAGGCTTTTATGTGTGGAAAACCAGCCAATAATGTACTGCTGGTTGGCGCCAGAGGTACTGGCAAGTCGTCTTCGGTAAAAGCTGTAGTCAACCGTTATTTTGATCAGGGCCTCAGGATTATTGAGATATCTAAAGCTGACTTTAAACAAATCCCTGAGATTATGACAGTTCTACGGCAATGGGGGAAGAAATTCATCTTATTTATTGATGATCTATCGTTTGAGGAGTATGAAGCAGAATATAAAATCTTAAAGTCACTTATTGATGGCGGGGTGGAGGTCAGGCCGGATAATGTCCTGATTTATGCGACATCTAACCGGCGGAACCTGATTAAAGAGACCTGGGATGATCGCGAGGGCAATGAATTGCATCGGCAGGATACGGTTAATGAGAAGATCTCACTTGCCGATCGGTTTGGTGTTACCCTGTTTTATACGTTGCCTAATCAGGAAGAGTACTTCAAGATTGTTGAAGAGATTGCCCGGAAAAATAGCATCGGCCTGACAAGTGCTGAGCTTAGGTCGGAGGCATTGCGCTGGGAAATGTCGCATTCAGGGCGCTCTGGCCGGATTGCCAAGCAATTTATTGACTATCTGGGGGGGAATATTGCCAATTAGTTATCGACTAGTGACGCTTATCCTGGCGCTGCGATGTCATACTGATTGTGGCTGCATGCTGTAACTCTTTATTGGAAACTATAAAATAAGACTTGGCTTAAGCCGGGTCTTGTTTTTATATGAAAATTTTCAGAATAAAGAGGAATTTTAGAAATCAATGATGAATTAGTTAGGCAAGGACTTAGTAAAGTATTTAATAAAGTGCTTTAATAATGTTTTGGAGGCAAAGTATGGCAGAACTTAGATGGAACCCTTTACTCTCAACATGGACTATGGTTGCATCAAACAGACAGGCCAGACCTCATCTTCCCCAAGGGTGGTGCCCGTTTTGTCCGGGGTCAGGTAAAGTTCCTGATCATTACGAAGTACATAAATACGACAACGATTTCCCGGCTTTGTCCTTAAGCCCGGTCGATCCTGAATTATCAGGCAGCGGGCCATATAAGGCAGTGGAAAACTATGGAAAGTGCGAGGTTATCTTATACTCGCCTGAACATGCTGCAACCCTGCCAGGTTTATCTGTTGATCATATCGAGAAATTAATTAATTTGCTGGCTGAGCGATATGTTGAGTTGGCGAAAGACCCTAAGATAAAATATATTTTTCAGTTTGAGAACCGGGGCGAAGAAGTGGGGGTGACTATGCCTCATCCTCATGGTCAAATCTACGCGTATCCTTTTGTTCCGCAAAAAATCCAGGTCGAGCTGGATAGTTGCCAGGATTATTATCAGAGCAAAGAGCATTGCCTGATCTGTGCTATGAATAGGGAAGAAATTGATTTTAAACAGCGAATTATTGCCGAGAACAATACATTCTTAGCCTATTTGCCCTTTTTTACCGATTACCCTTATGGTGTATTCATTGTCAGTAAACAGCACCGGGGGAATATTACACAATTGAGCAGTCAGGAAAGGCGGGATCTGGCTGCCTTGCTCAAAAATGTTACCGGTGCGTTTGATACTTTATTTAACAAGCCGTTCCCTTATATGATGTGTATTCATCAAACACCGGTCAATTCTGCTGAGTATGCTGATGCTGCTGGCTATTACCATTTCCATATTGAGTTCTATCCCCCGCTTAGAGAAGAGAATAAAATTAAATTCTATGCTTCTTCAGAAATGGGGGCATGGGCGGCCTGTAACCCTATGGCGGTTGAGCAGACGGCAGAAACTCTTAGAAAGGCCTATGCGCGGTTCGTGAGGACAAAGGGGGAGCTGCATGATGAATGTGGACACTCTTAAGACGGCATTTAAGCAGGAATATGGCGCTGGCGGTCTGCCGGTACAGTACTTTTTTTCGCCAGGCCGGGTTAATCTGATTGGTGAACATATTGATTATAATGGTGGTTATGTTTTCCCTGCCGCACTGACTCTTGGTATCTATGGTGCTATCCGGTTGCGACAGGATGGACTGATTGTTCTCAAGTCACTTAATACCACACCCTCAATAACGGTTGACTTAACCAAACCAATTGTGTACACCCTCGCTGAAGGCTGGGCTAACTACCCCAAGGGTATTATTAAGCAATTGCTGGATAGTGGTTTTTCGCTGACTGGCTGTGATATTCTGATTGCGGGGAATCTGCCTGATGGCACCGGATTGTCTTCTTCAGCTGCACTGCTGGTGTTGACAGCTTTTATGCTGCGCACTGTAAACGGTGACGATAATATTGACCGGGCTGAACTTGCCCAGTTTTGTCAGAGGGTGGAGAACCGGTTTATCGGGGTTAACTGCGGGATAATGGATCAATTCGCGGTGGCCATGGGTAAAGAGAATTGTGCGATACTGCTTGATTGTGAGACATTGAGTTATAAATATATCCCGGTCGCTCTGGAAGATTATAGTCTGGTCATAATGAATACCAATAAAAAGCGGGAATTGGCTGAATCCAAATATAATGAGCGGCGCAGCGAGTGTGAGCAGGCTCTGGCCATTCTCCAGGGCTATAAACCGATCAGTAACCTTTGTCAGGCAGCACCTGCTGATATTGATGCCTATTTAACCGATGGTGTATTACGCCGCCGGGCCAGGCATGTTGTAACAGAGAACAACCGGGTTCATGCTGCCGTTCAGTTGCTGGAAAATGGTGAGGTTGCAGGCTTTGCCCGATTAATGACCCAGTCGCACAGCTCGCTCAGAAATGATTATGAAGTGACAGGGCCTGAACTTGACGTTATCGTTGACACGGCTCTTGGGGCGCCGGGGTGCGCGGGTGCCCGCATGACTGGTGCTGGTTTTGGCGGTTGTGCCATTGCCTTGGTTAAAACAGACCAGTTAAAACAGTTTACGGCAGCTGTAGCCAACGGGTACAACGCAGGCACCGGCCGGGATGCTGATTTTTATGTGGCAGGTATCGCCGATGGTGTCAGCCTTGTTGAAGGTAGTGGTTAAAATGAATATTTATCGTGGCAAATACAAAGGGCTTGAGGGTGTTATCCTCGAGAATGAAACCATCAGACTGATAGTATTGCCGCAACTAGGCGCGAAAATCGCCTCATTATGGTATAAGCCGCAAAATTTTGAAGTGTTTTTTCAACCAACTGACGGAGTGTTTCGCTTGAGTCAGTATGGGGCAAGCTTTGCTGAGTACGATACGGCCGGTGCCGATGAAATGTACCCTACAATTGACGCCTGCCTGTATCCGGATCGTGGTTATTCAGCCCGATTACCTGACCATGGGGACTTATGGAGCATTCCCTGGAGTGTTACGGCTGTAGAAGATCAGGTGTTGTCCTGCACACAAGGTCAATCCCTGCCTTATGATTTTAAGCGGGTAATTACTCTGGGCAGCAGCAGTGTACGCCTTGATTACCGGGTAATAAACACCGGGGATGAGGCACTTTACGGCCTGTGGGCATTTCATGGCCTGACTGCTTGTGATGAAAATACACGAATTATCCTGCCGGAGGCAGGCCGGGTTGTTAATGTTCATAACAGTACAATGTTAGGCCCGGCAGGTACTGAACACAGCTTCCCGCTGACTGTCAGCAGCAAGGGCAGTACCTGCTGTATAAACAGGATTAAGCCTAAATCTGCCCGGGCTGCGGAGAAGATTTATGTAAAAGGCAGGGTTAAACATGGCCAGGCAGCTTTAACGTTAAATAGTAACCAACTGCTCTATACCCTTTATTTCCCTAAGGAAACCGTTCCGTACCTTGGTGTATGGATCAATCAAGGCGGATTTAAAGATGAATATAACTGTGCACTCGAGCCGGCTACAGGCTATTACGATTCACTTGAGATTGCTCATCGGCTAAACACACTGCAGGCGATAGCCCCGGGAGCTGCACTGGAATGGTATCTTATTATTGATTTGGAGGCACTGTTATGAATGTTTTGGTAACTGGCGGCGCGGGCTATATTGGCTCACATACTGTGCGGCTTTTGGAAAAGGCAGGCAGTAATGTCGTGGTATATGATAATCTGGTTACAGGCCATCGGCAGGCAATAAAAAACAGTATATTTGTTGAAGGTGACATCTTTGACAGTACCTTGCTTGCTGATACAATTAAACGCTATGAGATCAGCTCAGTCGTTCACTTTGCGGCCTACAGCCTGGTAGGTGTTTCGATGCTTCAGCCGCGGGACTATTACCACAATAATGTCGTAGGAACTTTGAACTTGTTAGATGTTATGCTGGCAAATGGTGTGAAAAAACTGGTATTCTCATCAACCGCGGCAGTGTATGGTGAGCCGGAAACATCACCCATCACCGAGACTGTCATAAAACAACCGACCAACGTTTATGGCCGGACTAAGCTAATTATGGAGAATGCAATGGCCGATTATTCCCGATCTTATGGTCTCAAATATATTGCATTGCGCTACTTTAATGCCTGTGGGGCTGATGTAACCGGTGATATTGGTGAAGATCACGAGCCGGAAACCCATTTAGTACCGCTGGTGCTCAAAGCTTGTCTTGGTAAAATGGACCGGCTTAAGATTTTTGGTGATGATTACCCTACTAAGGATGGCACCTGTGTGCGGGATTATATTCATGTGAGCGATTTGGGCCAGGCCCATGTTCTGGCGTTAAAAGCTTTATATAACGGGCACGAGTCAGATATTTACAATCTTGGTAATGGCAGTGGTTTTACTGTTAAAGAGATTATTGAGACTGCGGAGGCTGTAACCGGTTTGACGGCTCCTAAAGAGGTGGCCGCCCGGCGTGCCGGCGACCCTGCTGTGCTGGTAGCCAGTTCGGATAAAATTCGTCAGGATTTAGGGTGGCAGCCTGAGTATACTGATATTAAAAATATAATTGACACAGCCTGGCGATGGCATAAGGGAAATCCTAATGGATTTGCCGGTTAGGTGAGCCATGTCTGTACAGAGTCCTAATGCTGAGCAAATCTTTAACATTATCAGACGGCAGGGACCGGTATCAAGGGCAGATATAGCACGATGCACCGGTCTGACTCCGCCGACAGTAACCAATATTACCAATAAGCTATTAGAATTAGGTATTATTAGTGATTATATGATAGGGGCGTCAAGTGGTGGGCGGCGCCCGCTGCTGCTAAAGATTAACCCGGCTGCCGGTCAGGTAATTATTATTCATATCCGTTCTTTTAAGATGATTGGCTATGTAGTTGATGCTGCATTTAAGGCACATGCTGAGCTAACCGTCAATATCAAGGGTCTTAGTTACGAAGCGGTTTTGCAGCAGATACTGGCGGTTATTGACCAATGCCGTCAAGCGGTCACTACCACGCTTATCGCTATCGGCGTTGTGATCCGCGGTCCGGTCAGGACCAAAGAGGGTATCTCGGTATTTGCCCCCAATATTGGCTGGAAGAATGTTCCGTTGAAATATATTATTGAAGAAAAAAACCGTGTGCCTGCTTTTATCGAAAACGACTCCCATGTTTTAGCATATGGAGAATATTATTTCGGTGTAGCGAAGGGAGCGAATAATCTGGTTTTACTCAAAGTGGGCCATGGTATTGGCAGTGGCATTATGTTCAATGGGTCTCTCTACCGGGGGATTAACGGCAGTGCGGGGGAGGTTGGCCATACTGTCATCGATGTTGCCGGCCCGTTATGCAGTTGTGGTAATTGTGGCTGTATGGAGGCGATGGCTTCAGAAACGGCCTTGGTTGATTTAATGATCGCTGCAATACGCTGCGGTCAGACTACGCTGCTTACCGGTATTGTGCACGACGGCCTGGAGGCAGTTACTGCGGAGGATATCTATCATGCTGCTGATTTAGGTGATCCTTTAGCGATCAAAATACTTAGCCGTGTCGCCGGTTATTTGGGCATTGGTATTGCAAATTTAGTCAATATTTTTAACCCTGAACTGGTGGTCATTGGCGGTGGCCTTGCCAAAGCGAGACAATATATCGAAAGAACAGTCTGGGATATGGTAGCCCTCAGGTCTTTTGAGAGTTGCAGCAGTGTCCTTGAGATTAAATATTCAACCCAAACAAGTGAAAACACTATGAAAGGTGCAGCCGATATGGTGTTCTCAGAACTAGCCGGGAGTATAACCGATGTTAGTTAGTAAGGGCTGACCCAGAAAAATATTGACAGAATCTTTTGGTAGTTATACTATAATCTTGAGGAATTTCATATATTTGTCATAAATTACAGATTAAACTAAGTATGTAAATAAAAGGGTTGACATGGAATTATAGAGTGGGGATAACCGGCCGATATCTCTGCTGTATAATAGATAGTTATCCAAAAAATGAGGGGGTTTTTTAGTGAAGAGATACATGAAAGGGCTTATCGTTTCTACATTGCTGGCAAGCCTAATGGCAGCAGGATGCGGTGGTTCACAGCAACCTGCTCCGGCTGGGGACAAGGCTAAATCTGTTATTGGTGTAGCTATCTACAAGTTTGACGACACCTTTATGACAGGTGTTCGTAATGCTATTTCCAAAGCAGCAGAGGGTAAAGCGCAAGTTGACATTGTTGACAGTCAAAATTCGCAGCCGGCCCAAAATGACAAAGTAGACCTTTTCATTACTAAGAAAGTAAATGCTCTTGCCATCAACCCTGTTGACCGGACTGCTGCCAGTGTAATTATTGATAAAGCAAAGAAAGCGAACACCCCGGTTGTTTTCTTTAACCGTGAGCCTCTGCCTGAAGATATGAAGAAATGGGATAAAGTTTACTATGTAGGCGCTAAGGCAGAGGAGTCTGGTACGATTTCCGGCAGACTTATTGTTGATTACTGGAAAGCTCATCCCGAAATGGATAAAAACAAGGACGGCGTACTGCAATATGTTATGCTGAAAGGCGAACCAGGTCATCAGGATGCTGAGCTTCGCACCAAATACTCAGTAAAGGCTGTTGAAGATGCCGGCATTAAAGTGGAAAAGGTTGCTGAAGATACCGGTATGTGGGATCGTGTAAAAGGCCAGGAGAAGATGGCTGCGTTCCTTGCTGCTAATGGTGACAAAATTGAGGCTGTATTTGCTAATAATGATGATATGGCGTTGGGAGCTATTGAAGCCCTTAAAGCCAAAGGTTATTTTAAGGATGGCAAGTTTATCCCTGTCGTTGGCGTTGATGCTACTGCCCCGGCCATTAAGGCTTTAGAAGACGGCACTCTTTTGGGCACTGTTTTAAATGATGCTAACAACCAGGGCAAGGCTACTTTCAACATCGCCAATGTTTTAGCCCAGGGTCAGACTCCCAGCAAAGAGAACACTGGTTTTGACATTGTTGATGGCAAGTATGTCTGGGTAGCGTATAAGAAGATTACCAAAGATAATATTAATGAAGCTAAATAGTTTACGGTGAATGCGAAAGGGGGCAAAGGTTGCTTACTTTGCCCCCTTTGCATTAAAACAGATAAAATGCCGAGGAAGAGAGGCGCTATAATGACCGTGACTCCGATGTTTCTCGAAATGAATAACATCTCCAAAGAATTCCCCGGTGTGAAAGCGCTTGATGATGTTACGTTAAAGGTGCGTGCCGGTATGGTACATGCACTTATGGGCGAAAATGGCGCAGGGAAATCGACGCTGATGAAATGCCTCTTTGGCATCTATAAGCCAGACTCTGGCGAGATATTCTTAAATGGTAAAAAGGTAGAGATTAATAGCTCGAAAGATGCACTTACTAATGGGATTGCGATGATTCACCAGGAATTGCACCCGGTTCCGCACCGGAATGTTATGGAAAATATCTGGCTGGGGCGGTTTCCTGTAAAAGGATTTGGACCGTTCCGATTTATTGATCACACTAAGATGGTTAAAGATACAGAGATACTTTTTAAAGAACTGGAAATGGACATAAAACCGACAGCGCTTGTGGGCAGTTTGTCAGTATCTAAGATTCAGTCAATTGAAATTGCAAAAGCCGTCTCCTTTAACTCTAAGGTCATCGTAATGGATGAGCCTACATCATCTCTGACCGGGAATGAAGTGGAGCAACTCTTTACCATCATCCGTGACTTGCAGAAACGGGGAGTAGCGATTATTTATATATCGCACAAAATGGAAGAAATCCTGGAGATAGCAGATGAAGTCACAATTATGCGTGACGGTCGTAAGATTGGTACTTGGCCGGCCAATGAAATGACGACAGATATGATTATCTCTAAAATGGTAGGACGGGATCTTACGCAACGTTTCCCTGAGCGGAGCAATGTACCCGGAGATGTGGTGCTAAAAGTAGAAGGGCTGACTTCGCAATTGCCGAAATCTTTCAAGAATGTCAGCTTTGAACTAAAAAAAGGAGAAGTGCTGGGTATTGGCGGGCTGGTTGGCGCGCAGCGTACCGAACTCATTGAAGCGCTGTTTGGGCTGCGTTCCCTGGCCTCAGGCAGGTTTTATATAAAGGGGAAAGAGGTAAAGATCAGATCTGCTGCTGATGCCAAAGAGCACAAAATGGCTTTGCTGACCGAGGAACGGCGAGTCACCGGTATATTTCCCGTATTATCGGTTCTGGAAAATACGGCGATTGCCAAACAGGCCAAATATGAATCACGCTATTTTTTACTTAATGACACCCTGCGGAAAGCAGATACAGTTCAGAGTATTCAAAAATTACAGGTGAAAACACCAACAATCAAGACTCAAATTAAAAACCTGTCAGGTGGTAACCAGCAAAAAGTTCTGTTGGCCAGATGGCTGCTAACCGAACCGGAGATACTGCTTCTTGATGAGCCAACGCGTGGTATCGATGTCGGGGCTAAGTTTGAGATATATACTATTATCGTAGAACTTGCCAGGCAGGGCAAAAGTATTGTTATGATTACATCCGAAATGCCTGAGCTCTTAGGTATGTCTGATCGCATTATGGTTATGTGCGAGGGCCGGGTCACTGGCATTATTGATGGGAAAAAAGCGACAGAAAAAGAGATCATGCGCCTTGCTACCCAGCGTATGGTTTAACAAGGAGGCTAACTGCAGTGAATTTTGACGCAAAAAAGATCCAAGACTTTTTTATGCAGCACGCGATCTACATTGTGCTGATTGTCCTGATAGTCGCCATTGCTGTGTATGACCCGCGCTTTTTATCAGTCACTACCATTCGTGACATCTTGCTCCAATCCTCTACCCGGGTAATTATTGCTTTAGGAGCGGCATTTGTTTTGATTACCGGCGGGGTTGACCTGTCAACAGGCCGGGTTGTTGGATTAACGGCGGTACTGTCGGCTTCAATGCTGCAGGTGGCAGATTACTCGCGTCGGTTTTACCCTGACATACCTGATCTGCCATTATGGCTGCCCATTTTGCTGGCTGTGCTGGCAGGGCTTGTTGTTGGTATAATTAACGGTTTTATTGTTGCTAAATTAAGCGTTCCGCCATTTATTGCTACATTGGGAACCATGGTTATTATTTATGGGGTAAACTCCATCTACTTTGACATGAAGCCCAACGAGTCACAACCAATTGGCGGACTTCGCCCTGATTTTACTGAGATTGGTTCGGGAGCTTTGGGTACAGGTCCTTATTCTATACCGTATATTGTTATTATTGCGGCCTTGATAGCCTTCCTGGTGTGGGTTATATTTAATAAAACCAGGCTGGGGAAAAATATGTATGCTATTGGCGGCAATGTGAATGCCGCGGTAGTGTCTGGTATTAATGTTGGACTTAATTTACTTATTTTATATTCTATTGCCGGCGCTCTTTATGGTTTAGCCGGTGTTCTGGAAGCCGCGCGGACCGGCGGTGCCACCAATAACTATGGTAATATGTACGAGCTTGATGCCATTGCGGCCTGTGTCGTCGGCGGTGTTTCGACAGCTGGCGGAATTGGTACAGTACCAGGTATTGTTGCAGGTGTGCTCATTTTTGGGGTTATCAATTACGGTTTAACGTTTATCGGGATGAATCCGTATTGGCAGCTTATTATCAAAGGCTTGATCATTGTGTCTGCAGTAGCTTTTGATATCAGGAAATATTTAGCCAAGAAATAATCAGATAACAACGCCCAACCGCCTGCAAAACACTTCAATACATTATATAGGCTCGGTAGTAAAACGCCTGATTTGCTATAATGCAAATCAGGCGTTGACTGTTTAGTCTCCAGTTTACATCTGACTTTTTTGTGGTATTATATAGGAGTGGATATAAGAACCAGCTAATATATCCAGCTTTTAAAACTCAGAGGGGGAAGATTTTAGTTGAAAAGAATTATAGCAGCAACATTAGGATTAGTTTTCGCAGGAACTGTGGCATTTGCTTCGCCGTCGATTGATTATACGCCAGGAGCGGTAACCGTGGAGTTAGGCAGCACCTTAAATTCAACTTTTAATGGCAAAGGGGCCATAAACGATTCGGTGGATGGAAAATCCGGCTTTAAATATGCTGTGGCCACTGGTCTGGGAGACAACTTTGCGCTTCAGTACAAAGGCGGACATTTTGTATCAGAAGATTTTTCTGCTATCGGTCACACAATTCACGGTGTTTCGGATCTGAAAGAAATTAATCTTCTATACCGGATAAGTCCCGAATTTTCGATAGTTACCGGTTGGATTCAAAATAAAATATCCTATAATAGCTTAATTAATGAGGCTAAAGTTTCAGGTATGCATGTTGGGATAACCGGTTCTAAAAAGCTTAGCGAAAAATCGTCACTATTTGCTGCTTATATTGCAGGCAGCGATACTTTATTCTGGGAAGCAGGGATTAGTAATAAGATAGGGAAAGATACATATTTTAATGTTTCTTACTCAGTGCGCGAGTTCAAAGATGTCGATCTTTATGTGCCTGTTCTTGGGGCGGGCAGTAAAGAGGATTACAAGCTTAATGGTATCAGTTGTGTAGTTTCAACTAAATTGTAATCAAGATTAACCGTACTGCCGCCAAAAGCGGTTTGTACGGTTTGATTTTTTCGATATAATAACAGATATATACTTTATGTTTTATGAGGTGACCATGAATAGGCTTCCTATTGAGGATATACTGACTGATCTTAAGGCGGCCCTAAGTTCACGGGTTAACGCTGTGCTTGTGGCACCGCCCGGTTCAGGCAAGACAACCGGCATTCCATTGGCACTTAAAAATGAAGCCTGGCTTAAAGGACGGCGTATCCTTATGCTTGAACCCCGGCGTTTGGCGGCACGTGCGGCCGCCCGCTATATGGCCCAAATGTTAGGTGAACAAGTGGGAGAAACCGTTGGGTATCGAGTTAGATTAGATAGCCGGATTGGGCCAAGAACCTGTATCGAGGTAGTTACTGAAGGTATACTTACCCGGATGCTTCAGGCTGATCAAGCCCTGGACGGGGTAGGATTAATCATATTTGACGAGTTTCACGAACGAAGCCTTCATGCTGATCTCGGTTTAGCCTTGGCTTTGGATGCTCAAACTGTTCTTAGAGAGGATTTGCGGCTGTTAGTCATGTCGGCAACACTGGAGACTGATGCCGTGGCTGGTATGCTGGGCGATGCTCCCGTAATCCGCGGCAGCGGCCAGTCTTTTCCTGTTGTAACTCATTATCTAGAGCGGCGGACAGAAGAACGTATGGAAGCCCAGGTAGTGAAAGCTGTATTTAGCGCTCTTGCTAACAGTTCAGGTGATATACTGGTATTTCTACCTGGCGCAGGCGAAATACGACGGGTGCATGCGAATTTAATGCAAGCAGGGATTACGCAGCATGCACTAGTCGCACCCTTATATGGCAGTCTGTCCCTGGCTGACCAGGACTTAGCCATTTTACCAAGCCTGAGTGGCAAGCGTAAGGTTGTCCTGGCTACGTCAATTGCTGAAACAAGCCTTACCGTGGAGGGGGTACGCAGTGTTATCGACAGCGGGTTAATGCGTGTGCCGCGCTTTTCAGCGCGTACTGGTTTGACCCGTCTGGAGACACTAAAGGTATCCAGGTCAGCCGCCGACCAGCGCCGTGGCCGGGCCGGCCGGTTGGGGCCGGGGGCATGTTTCCGCCTTTGGACCAGGCAGGAAGATCTGTATTTGGAGCCTAGTACTACGCCGGAAATATTTGCTGCTGATTTGACAGCACTTACTCTGGAACTTGCCGCCTGGGGCGTTACTAACCCCGAACAGCTGCAATGGCTGGATGTACCGCCGGAAGCGGCATTTCTTAAGGCCTGTGAATTGCTTGGTAAGCTGGGAGCAGTGGCTAATGGTGCTATTACTGCCCATGGCCGGCAGATAATCCAGATTGGCTTGCACCCGCGACTAGCGCATATGATATTTAAGGCTGTAGAGATTGGTTATGGTGGGCTAGCCTGTGAGCTTGCCGCCATTCTTAGTGAGCGGGACTTCCTCAACAGTGCTGATATTGATTTGCGTCTTCGTATTGATACAATCCGTAAGCTGCAAAGCAGCAGAACTGACCCTGCTGGGATGGTTGCTCAAGGAATTGATATAGGTTCATGCCGGCGGATTGCGCAGGAAAGCAACCGTCTTAAGCAGCAATTCGGGATTTCGGTTAACTGCGGCGATGACATTGAGGCCTGTGGCCTTGTAGTGGCTTTGGCCTATCCTGATAGAATCGGACAACAACGGGGTAACGGCAGATTCCTGCTGGAGAACGGGCGTGGCGCTCTGTTATCTCAAATACAGTCACTGGCACACGACTCATATATAGTGGCAGCAGAGCTTGACGGGCAAGGCAGCGAGAGCCGGGTTTTTCTTGGTGCGCCGATAACCTTGGAACAAATACGGAACTATCTGGGGCACCAGATTGTTAATGAGGCGACCGTGGCCTGGGATGTGGAAGTTCAGGCAGTGCGGGCGAGGATGTGCGAACGGTTGGGTACTCTGATTCTCAAGGAAAGTCCGTATGCTGAAGCCGACCCGGCAGAAATTTTAGCTGCTTTACTTGCCGGGATTGCCGGAGAGGGTTTGTCAATATTGCCTTGGACGCGGACCGCGAAGCAGTTGCGTCAACGTCTGTTGTTTATTAAGCGGAGAGACCAAAGCTGGCCTGATGTTTCAGATGCTGCACTGCTTGCTACCCTTGAAAGCTGGTTAGGGCCGCATGTGTACGGTTTAACAAGCCGGGCTCAACTGGCACAATTAAACCTTACTACTATATTTGAAGCGATGCTTAGCTGGGAACAACTTCAGGAACTTGATATTTATGCCCCTACTCATTTGACTGTACCTAGCAGTCAGCGGATCCCCATAGATTACAGTGATCCTGATGCTCCGGTGCTTGCTGTAAAACTGCAGGAGATGTTCGGGCTTGCCGAAACGCCGTGTATTGCGCGGGGGAAAGTCCGTTTAACACTGCATCTGTTGTCTCCTGCCCAGCGAATCGTGCAAGTGACGCAGGATTTAGGAAATTTCTGGCGTAAAACCTATTTTGAAGTAAAAAGGGATTTGATGGGACGATATCCAAAGCATTATTGGCCAGATGAACCAATGAACGCTACCCCGACAAGACGTGTCCGGCCTAAACCGGTAGAATAGACGTCAAAAGCCTGTTGTTGTCCTGTAAATAAGTCTTGTTATATCCGGCAAATGTCCCTGAATACAACTGAACTATTGTTAATAGAAAAAGGAAATAATGACCCTTGACATAATTAATTTGGCATGATAGAATAAATTCTGTCGTTAAGCGACGTTCATATGGTGGCTATGGTGAAGTGGTTAACACGCCGGATTGTGGCTCCGGTATTCGAGGGTTCGAGACCCTCTAGTCACCCCAATTTATTTCCATATTGTAGGGGCGTCGCCAAGTTGGTAAGGCAACGGACTTTGACTCCGTCACGCGTTGGTTCGAGTCCAGCCGCCCCTGCCATAAACAAGAGAGCCAGGTTCCCAGGAGCGTAAGCGACGTGGAAACCTGTGCGAATCGCTTAGTTCCAAGCGTTAGCGGGGAACAGCCTTAATACCATGACCTACTAGCTCAGTTGGTAGAGCACCTGACTTTTAATCAGGGTGTCGATGGTTCGAGTCCATCGTGGGTCACCATCTATCTTTTATGTTTTAGACCCACTAGCTCAGTTGGTAGAGCACCTGACTTTTAATCAGGGTGTCGATGGTTCGAATCCATCGTGGGTCACCACTGGAAAATATTGATATTGACATAGTGAGTTTACTATGATAATATAACATCTGCAGCGGTAAGCTGTGAAACAATGCGGGAGTGGCGGAACTGGCAGACGCACTAGACTTAGGATCTAGCGCCGCGAGGCGTGCAGGTTCAATTCCTGTCTCCCGCACCAATGAAAAAGAACTTCCAGGATTTTATCCTGGAAGTTCTTTTTATTTGCATCGCTCATCGTTACTTATTGCAAATTAATAATTCCCATACTGGCTGGCCAATTTTGTACTCTGGCAAGTAGGTTACACCACTCGGTTGCTGTAAGAATAACTTGCCCCGGCTCTAACACATGTGCCGGTATCCGGAAGTTTTCTGAACTACCTAAACCGGTGCCGGATAAATCGCCCCCATATGCAGAGATTGCTATGCGATCAATTTTTCTGATGGGGAGAGTTTGACTGAGGAAAAAGTCTTTACTCACGATTGCTCTCATAAAATTGACCTCCTAGAACAATACATTCCAACAGCATATATTGCTGTATTTATCATACCATATATTCCCTGGGATATGTAAGCGGTGGCTTCAGATAGCGTTGATTTTTAGTCAGTGTAAAAGGTCTCTGTTGGTTATTGTTTTGCTAACTGGACAATAATAAGATACGGGGAGGGGTTTAGTTGACAAATCACAGAAAGCTTCTTTTTTTCTTTACAATAATATTTCTTGCTGGAATGATCGGAATCATAATAGCATTGTTAACACAAGGCCGGCATGAGTATGCGCAAAATATAGCAATAAAAGCGGGCGTGTGGGTAATTTATACATATATTGAAACAAAATATAGTATTGACATCAACAACACCATACGAGCGCTTATGATGATGACGATTCTTAGTGATAGCTTTTTGGGGCTATATATAAATCTATATGCTACTTCAACAGTTTTTGATAAGATTCAACATGTTTTTGGGAGTTATTCATTCTCATTATTTGCTTATAATCTTATCTGCCAGCTTACCCAACCAGTAATAAGTCGCAGTTTTAGATTCATTTTTGTTGTCTCATTAGGGTTAAGTGTCGGGGTTTTCTATGAGATCGGTGAATTTATCGGGGATTTTACAATGAAGCCGAGTGTTCCCAGCCAACCAAACCTGCTAGATACAGATCTGGATTTAATAGCCGATGTAATTGGGTCGCTTATTGCGGCGGTTTATGCTGTAACTATATTGTCACTTAGTAATAAACACCCGGAAAAATAACGTGTGGTTTATATAATTTCGCAATTTTTAAAAGGCGTTTTTAAACGCCTTTTAAACTAATAGAAGTTATAGGGGGTTGCAGAGGCGATTCGTATTAGGCCTGCATCGCCGCGGTGAGCATGAATTGGGATAGCAAGGCGACCAGGAGGGTTGGCAGCCAATTGGCCGATTAGGCTGGCAAGGTGACCAAGAGGGTTGGCAGCCAATAGGCTTATTAGGGCGGCAAGGCGACCAGGAGGGTTGGCAGCCAATTGGCCGATTAGGCTGGCAAGGCGACCATGAGGGGCGGCAGCCAATGGGCCTATTAGGACTGCAGGGCGACCAGGAGGGGCGGCAGCCAATGGGCTTATTAGGACTGCAAGGCGACCAGGAGGGCCGGCAGCCGATATTGTTAACCCGGTTGTCAAACTCTTCGTCATCAAACTCTTCGTCATCAAACTCGTCATCATCAAAATCATCATCATCCCACTCTTCAAGTTTAGGGGACTCCCATTTAGGATTATTGTATTTTTCATCAGACATTATTATCGTCCTCCCATTTTCCTGTGTAAGGATTGTATAGACAGTCGGCAGGTGGAGCCTGCCATGATTTTTGAGGGTCCAGGCCTTGTGCCAGCGGCCGGCAGTCGCCACAGGCATAGCGGTACTCGCAGGCTTTGCATTTATTTATACAATCTTTAGTGGTACACCAACACTCAGTAAGTGATTCTCCGTTAAGTATGTCATGCAGTGGTGTTTGCAATATGCTCCCACAGACTTGATCCCGGGCAAATATACAGGGTATGACATCACCGTCAGCTGTTATGGCCAACCGGCCGGCTAAACAACTATGAAAATTCTGAGCTTTAGCAAATGATTCAGTATCTGTAAAAAATGGTGGTTTAACTAGTGGTTTGGTGTAGTTTAGGGGAAGCAGGGTTTGGTTATCGCCCCGCCCTGTGGGGCGTACAACATCCGGCGGCATCGGTTCAAGCCCCAGTTCGGCGTATAAATTCATTATGTTGGTCACTTCGTGTTCATTGGCTCTCATAATAATGGAAGCAATTCGCAGGGGAATATCTTTAGCTAAAATCTTTTTAATAGCCGACATAGTTTTGTCAAAGCTGCCGGAATGAAGTGTCACTGTATCGTGGACTGACGCATTGTCAGCGTAAATGGTGGTAGCAATGCTGACGTTATGCTGTTTAAAAAAATTAATACAGTCGTCGTCGATAAGTGTGGCGTTGGTGAATATCTCAATTAGTTCATAGTTTTCTTCTTGCGCTTTAACAACGAGCTCTCGCCACCTGGGGTAAAGCAGCGGTTCACCACCAATAAGCTGGATGCCGGTAGCTCCTTCCTGGCGGGCCTCCCGAATAATCTCCAGCCAGCGATCATGCGGTACAGAACTCGCAGGTGTATGGGGACTGCTTGCTGAATAGCAGTGTAGGCACCGGTTGTTGCAGTTTGCAGTAAGCTCCAGCCAGATAAATTCCAGTTTGGACTGATAATTTGGCAGGGATCTCTTTTGCTCAGGAGATTCAGTATAGACAGAGCCCAAGCCTTTGGCTGTCAATTTGTCAAGAAATGATAGATAGAGTTTGTTATCAGGTAAATTAAGATCCATTATGTCTTCTAGGGCCGCTTGCTGGCAGGCCTGCAATAGTTTGACAGCCCCTTGATTAATAGAATATACCCGGCCTGCAGTTAATGCATAGATGGCTCCCCGGGCCTGGCCTTCTACTAGCACGCAGTCCTTGTTTAACCGGTAATACAACTGACCAGCCTCCTTCATGGCATCTCTTCCTTGTAAACCCTTATACATAATATGCAGGCTGGCAGGCAGGTGTTAGTTACAGGAACAATTTAGTCAATTAATCCAGTTGACAAATAATTGATTACGGTATATAATCAGTATTGTTCTTAATGGCGATACGCGGAAGTAGCTCAGCGGTAGAGCATCGCCTTGCCAAGGCGAGGGTCGCGAGTTCGAATCTCGTTTTCCGCTCCATATTACACATAACCCAGCACATGCCTGCTGGGTTTTTTGCTCATATCTTGTCTTTGTTATTTAGTTGTGTTATGATATTATTCATGACATTGCTACAAATTATGGACACTGGCCGGAAAATAAATAATGGTTAAACCAGGAACCCCATAAAATTTATGTCAATAATGGGAATACTATTGGCGGGAGAACTATGTTGACAATTAATAAGCTGTGTCAGCAGTTAATTTAATAAGGAGGAAATACATAAATGAAGGTAACCGCGGAAAGAATAGACAATCATAAAACAGTGCTTAATCTTGAAATACCCCAAACTGAGGTGGCCAAAGCTGTTGAAAAGGCTTACCGCAAGCTGGCTAATCAGGTCAACATTCCCGGTTTTCGTAAAGGCAAAGCTCCTCGCAAGGTAGTTGAAATGCGCATTGGCAAAGAGGCCTTACTTGACGAGGCTTTTGAAATCCTGGCTCCTCAGGCATATGCCAAAGCTTTGGAAGAACAGGCTATTGATCCTGTGGGCCGTCCGGAAATTGAAGTTGTTACTTTAGGAGAAGACCAGCCGTTAGTGTTTAAAGCCACTGTTATTAAAAAGCCTGAAGTTACTTTAGGTCAATATAAAAATCTTGTAATAGAAAAGACAATTACTGAGGTTACTGATGCCGACGTAGACGCTGAACTGGAAAAAAATCGCAGCCGCAACGCAAAAATGGTAGTGGTGGAAAACGCTGAACTCAAACAAGGCGACTTGGCCATTATTGATTTTAAAGGTTTTGTTGATGGGGTTCCGTTTGATGGTGGCGAGGGCAAGAGTTATCCGCTGGAAATCGGTTCAGGCAGCTTTATCCCTGGCTTTGAGGAACAACTAGTTGGTGCTAAGTCAGGTGATGAGCGGGAAGTAAGCGTTTCTTTTCCGGAAGATTACTTTGTTGCCGAATTAGCTGGTAAAGCCGCTAAGTTTACAGTAAACATTCATGACATCAAGCGGAAGGAAATGCCTGAGCTTGACGATGAGTTTGCCAAAGAATCCGGCGAATTTGATACTCTTGCGGAATTAAAAAGCGATATTAAGAATAAGTTAGAACAGGCCGCCGTAGATAAAGCCGAACGTGAGTTCCGTACGGCTGCTATTAAAGCTGTAGTGGATAATGCTGAAATGGACATTCCTGAAATAATGGTTGAAAACCAAACTGATAACATGATTCAAGATCTTGATGTAAATTTACAACAGCGCGGCATGCAACTTGAAAAATATCTTGAATATACTAAAATGGATATAGCAGCCTTGAGGGAGAACTACCGTGCTTCAGCGTTATATAATGTAAAAACCGACCTTGTTCTTGAGGCTATTGTTAAAGCAGAAGGATTTACCGCTGCGCCTGAAGAACTTCAGCGGGAAATTGAATCCATGGCTCAAAATTATCAGACAACAGTTGAAGAGATTGCAAAAGTGATTCGTGAGACTAACCGCTTCCAGGCGCTCAGCGACTCTGTTATGCGTAAAAAAGCTGCCCAATTAATAATCGATAGTGTTGCAGCACAATAAATTTAGGATTTTGAGGTGATTTGTTATGCCCTATGTGCCAATTGTAGTAGAGCAGTCTAACCGCGGTGAGCGAGCATATGATATTTACTCACGGCTATTAAAAGACCGTATTGTATTTATCGGCGGACCAATTGACGACACTGTGGCAAATTTGTTTATTGCTCAGCTGTTGTTTTTGGAGTCGGAAGATCCGGAAAAAGATATTCATGTATATATTAATAGTCCTGGTGGTGTAGTAACTGCTGCGATGGCTATGTATGATACCATGCAATATGTTAAGCCGGACGTTACTACTACCTGCATGGGTCAAGCAGCTAGTGCGGGTGCATTGTTGCTTGCTTCCGGTGCTAAAGGTAAACGCTATGCCCTTCCTAATTCACGCATTATGATTCATCAACCTCTTGGTGGTACGCAAGGGCAAGCTACCGATATTGAAATTCATGCTCGGGAAATTCTTCGTATGCGAGAACACCTAAATGGCATCCTTGTCCACCATACCGGTCAGACGATAGAAAAAATCCAACATGATACCGAACGTGATTTTTTCATGTCCAGTGAGCAAGCAAAAGACTACGGTCTTATAGACGCAGTCGTGGTGCGGGGTGACAGACACAAGGAGACTCCCAAGTAGAGAGGTGGTAATATGTTGAAATTCGGTGATGACAGGGGTCAACTAAAGTGTTCGTTTTGCGGTAAACTGCAAGAACAAGTAAAAAAACTTGTTGCCGGGCCAGGAGTATATATTTGTGATGAATGTATAGAACTTTGCAATGAGATCATTGAAGAAGAACTCAGCGAAGATATGGATGTTGAGCTGAGGGATGTCCCTAAACCCAAAGAGATAAAAGATATCCTTGATCAGTACGTCATTGGCCAGGAGGAAGCTAAGAAATCTCTGGCTGTAGCTGTGTACAATCATTACAAGCGGATCAACCTGGGTGCTAAAATGGATGATGTTGAATTGCAAAAGTCAAACATCATTATGCTTGGTCCGACTGGCAGTGGTAAAACGCTGTTGGCACAAACGCTGGCTAAGATTCTCAATGTTCCCTTTGCGGTAGCTGATGCCACCTCGTTAACTGAAGCCGGTTATGTAGGTGAGGATGTAGAGAATATTCTCTTAAAACTTATCCAGGCTGCTGACTATGATGTGGAAAAAGCCGAAAAAGGCATTGTTTACATTGATGAAATTGATAAGATTGCCCGTAAGTCGGAGAACCCCTCAATCACCCGTGATGTTTCCGGTGAAGGTGTACAACAGGCCTTGCTTAAGATACTGGAAGGCACAGTAGCCAGTGTACCGCCGCAGGGCGGGCGTAAGCATCCACACCAGGAGTTTATTCAAATCGATACCACCAATATTCTTTTTATCTGCGGTGGTGCTTTTGATGGCATCGATAAGCTTATTAGCGCAAGAACCGGCAAAAAATCTATGGGTTTTGGTGCTGAAGTTCGCAGTAAAGAAAAAAAGGTATTGGGTGAAATTCTCAGAAATATTCTGCCGGAGGATCTGCTCAAATTTGGGCTTATACCTGAGTTTGTCGGACGTCTGCCTGTTATTGTTACGCTGGATGCTCTTGATGAGGAATCGTTGGTGCGTATCTTAATTGAGCCTAAGAATGCTTTGGTTAAGCAGTATCAAAAGTTCCTGGAGATTGATAATGTTCAACTTGAATTTAAGGACGAGGCATTAAAAGCCATTGCCACCGAAGCCTTAAAACGTAATACCGGTGCCAGGGGACTTAGGGCCATTATTGAGGCTATCATGCGTAATGTGATGTATGATATCCCATCGCGTACTGATGTTGCCAAATGCATTGTTACCAAAGAGGTTATTATTAACAAAGAAGAACCTGTGCTGGTGACTGCAGAACGCAAAACTAAGAAAAAAGAAGAATCCGCTTAAATAAAGGAGCCGACAGGCTCCTTTATTTTAATATCAGAAGTTATAAGTTTTGAGAGGCTGAAAGTCCTTATAAAACAAGGGGAGCCAAGGTGAATGGCCGGCTTGAGCAAGGAGACGGTGCCCCCGCAACCCCGGTAACCCCCCGGCCTTTCAGCTTTTGGAGGCTTCGGGCCTAGACTTTTTGTTGCTTTTGGGGCATGCCAAAAGTAAAACCATTCCCTTGTATTCCAGGATTATCTGATATGCGCAAAGCCAAAGAACCGCACCAGCGGTTTTTCTTATTTGACGGTTGATATTAAGGGTTATAATCGCATTTTTGCAGTCTTGCTTGCCGGGTTTTGCCAGGATAAAATAATGTTCATTGCCTATACTAGACACATGGTAAATTAAAAAAAACTCAAATCTTTTGCCCGGGAAAGGAGGTTCATTAAATTTGGATTATGCTGTAAATATCATCAGCGTGATTCAGTTGTTTTTTGCCGTGGTTATCGGGCTCTATTTCTGGAACCTGCTAAAATCGCAGCAAGGCAACAGGATGGCGGTAGAGCGTGAATCCAGAAAAGAAATGGACAAACTGCAAAAAATGCGAGAGATATCCTTAACTGAACCGCTGGCAGAAAAAACTAGACCCACTGATTTTTCGGAAATTGTTGGTCAGGAAGAAGGCCTTAAAGCGCTCCGCGCAGCGTTATGTGGTGCTAATCCTCAGCATGTTCTTATTTACGGACCACCTGGTGTAGGCAAGACTGCGGCAGCGCGTTTAGTACTTAATGAAGCCAGGCGAAATGGTTATTCCCCTTTTAGGGTTGCGGCCAAATTTATGGAACTTGATGCCACGACAGCCAGATTTGATGAGCGCGGTATAGCTGATCCACTGATCGGCACAGTACATGACCCGATTTATCAAGGGGCCGGTCAGATGGGGATGGCTGGCATTCCTCAACCAAAACCGGGAGCCGTAACCAAAGCTCATGGTGGAGTATTGTTTATTGATGAAATCGGTGAACTCCATCACATCCAGATGAATAAACTACTAAAGGTGCTGGAAGACCGGAAAGTGTTTCTGGACAGTTCATACTACAACAGTGAAGATACTAATATACCGCAGCACATTCACGACATATTTCAAAATGGTTTACCGGCAGATTTCCGGCTTATTGGGGCTACTACCCGTATGCCCCAGGATATTCCCCCGGCAATTCGCTCAAGATGTGTCGAAATATTCTTCCGGCCGCTGCTTGCTGATGAAATTGCCAAAGTGGCCCTTAACGCTTCCAAGAAGATTAGTTATACTCTTGATGAGGGGGCTTTAGAGGTCATTAAACGTTATGCCACTAACGGTCGGGAGGCTGTGAACATCATCCAGATTGCTGCCGGCATTGCCCAAAGCAGTGGAAAAAACGAAAAAATTCTTACTCAAGCTGACGTTGAGTGGGTTATCAATTTTGGCCAGTATAGTCCGCGACCGGAGAAAAAGATTCCGCTTAAGCCTCAAGTTGGCGTAGTAAATGGTCTGGCGGTATATGGAGCAAATATTGGCATGCTTATGGAACTGGAAGTGACAGCAGTACCGAACAACTATGGTACAGGAAAAATGACTGTCACTGGTGTTGTTGATGAAGAGGAGATTGGTTCGCCGGGGCGTACTATGCGGCGTAAAAGTATGGCAAAAGGCTCACTTGACAATGTACTTACAGTATTAGCTAAGGAATTTAGCATTGAATATTCTAAATATGACATACATGTTAATTTCCCCGGCGGGGTTCCGGTTGATGGTCCGTCAGCCGGTGTAACGGTTGCGGCAGCAATTTACTCGGCTATTTACAATGTACCTATCGACAATACTGTGGCCATGACTGGTGAAATTTCCATTCGGGGTCTTGTAAAGCCTGTCGGTGGTGTAAGTGCCAAGGTAATGGCTGCCAAGCAAGCCGGCGCTCGACGGGTCATTATCCCGAAGGAAAACTGGCAAGAGTTATATGCAGATATGGATATTGAGGTTATTCCTGTCGAAACGCTACAAGAGGTGTTGAAACATGCGATGGTTAAGAGCGGAGAAGTTCTACGAAAGGATATACCGGTAGCGATGCCGGAAGTACTTGCGGCTGCCGGTATTGACAAGGTGTAGTTAATTTTAGCCGGGTTACTTAACCCGGCTGTTATTATTGGCAAATAAAAGGATTTTTCAACAGCTACTCAGAATATTTTAAATAGCGGTGTTGAAACTACTATTAACTAACAAATACCGCGGGTTACCGAAGGGAGGAAATAATGTTGGCGGAAAAACGGCGTACAATACCACTCTTGCCGCTTAGGGGCATATTAGTTTTCCCATATATGATTATTCATCTGGATGTTGGCCGGGAAAAGTCAATTAGCGCCTTAGAAGAAGCAATGGTTCAAGACCGGCTGATCATGCTGGCAACACAAAAAGATGCCCAAAATGACACACCTCAGCCTGAAGATATTTTTTCAGTGGGCACTGTCGCTGAAATTAAACAATTATTGAAATTACCGGGAGGCACGATCCGGGTGCTGGTTGAAGGCTTGCACCGCGGCGAGATTGAAGAGTTTATCAGTTTTGATCCTTATTATCAGGTCCAAATTCGCGAGTTCTCCGAGGTGGAACCTAAAACGCCGGAAACAGAAGCGCTTACCCGGACTGCGATTAATCAATTTGAACAATGGGTTAAGTTGAGCAAGAAGATACCCCCTGAAACTTTGGTTTCAGTGGTTGTAGTTGAAGAACCGGGCCGGTTGACTGACCTTATCGCCAGTCATTTATCGCTTAAGATTGAAGATAAGCAGATTTTGTTAGAAGCAGTCAGTGTCAATGATCGTCTGGAACGCCTGTGTGAAATTTTAGGCCGGGAGATGGAGATTCTCGAACTTGAGAAAAAAATTCATGTCCGGGTTCGTAAGCAGATGGAAAAAACGCAAAAAGAATACTATTTGCGCGAGCAGCTTAAAGCAATCCAAAAAGAATTAGGCGAGAAAGACGAACGTACTGCTGAAGTGGAAGAGTATCGCCAGCGGGTCAAAGAGCAAAATCTGCCTAAAGATGTTGCCGAAAAGATTAATAAAGAAATTGACCGTCTGGAAAAAATGCCGCCTATGGTGGCTGAAAGCGGTGTAATCCGTACGTATCTTGACTGGCTGTTGACATTGCCGTGGAATATTGAGACTGAAGACCGTTTGGATATTACTGTGGCTGAAGGTATATTGGACGAAGACCATTATGGGCTGGAAAAAGTAAAAGAACGTATTTTAGAGTACCTTTCTATTCGTAAACTGACTGAAAAAATGAAAGGACCGATTTTATGCCTTGTGGGGCCGCCCGGTGTTGGTAAAACATCGTTAGCTCGCTCGATTGCCCGGGCTATGGAACGAAAATTTGTCCGTGTTTCATTAGGTGGTGTCAGAGATGAAGCTGAGATTAGAGGCCACCGGCGAACCTATGTTGGGGCGTTGCCAGGACGCATTATTCAGGGTATGCGTACTGTCGGGTCTAAAAACCCGGTCTTTCTCTTAGATGAGATTGATAAGATGAGTGCTGATTTCCGGGGCGATCCTTCATCTGCTCTGCTTGAGGTACTTGATCCTGAGCAAAATAATTCATTTAGTGATCATTATGTGGAGCTTCCGTATGACTTGTCCAGGGTACTTTGGGTGGTGACTGCCAATGTGATGCATAATATTCCCCGGCCATTATTGGACCGTATGGAAATCATCACTATTGCAGGTTATACTGAAGAAGAAAAGATAGAGATAGCCAAACGTTATCTTATTCCTAAACAAACAACAGACCACGGCCTATCAACCAAGCAGATTTCATTCTCTGAGGGGACTATCCAAAAAGTTATCCGCGATTATACCAGGGAAGCAGGCGTAAGAAGCCTTGAACGTAATATCGCTAATCTCTGCCGCAAAGTCGCCCGTAAAATTGTCCAGAATCAGGGACCTGTTGTTAAAATCACTGCTCAGAATCTGCATACGTTCCTTGGTGCGACTAAATACCGTCATGCTCAGGCTGAAGAAACCAGTCAGGTCGGAGTCGCAACTGGCTTGGCTTGGACTGAAGTAGGCGGCGATGTACTGGCGGTGGAAATCTCGACCATGAGGGGCAAAGGTAAATTAACCCTGACTGGTCAATTGGGCGATGTTATGCAGGAATCAGCCCAGGCCGGGTTCAGCTATATCCGCTCACGGGCTAAGGATCTGGGAATTGAAGAGGACTTTCATGAGAAACTGGATATCCATATTCATTTGCCGGAAGGGGCTATTCCGAAAGATGGTCCGTCAGCAGGCATTACTATGGCTACTGCCGTAGCTTCAGCACTGACCGGTAAGCCAGTCAGAAGTGATATTGCTATGACTGGTGAGATTACACTTCGTGGACGGGTATTGCCTGTAGGTGGCATTAAAGAGAAGGTTCTTGCCGCTCACCGGGCCGGTATCAGGAAGGTTATGCTGCCCAAAGAAAATAAGCGCGATATTGATGAAATCCCGGCTAATGTTAAACGCAGTCTGGAGTTTATCCTTGTTGAACATATGGACCAAGTACTCAAAACAGCTTTGGTGACCGAGTAATGGCAGATGTTGTCTCGTTTAATATTGTAAGTGCCAGCTATGTTGGCACTGCTGTTAACGCCAGTCAGTATCCTGAGAGCGACTTAACAGAGATTGCTTTTATTGGCCGTTCAAACGTCGGCAAATCATCGCTTATTAATTCATTATGCCGTCGGCATGGTTTGGCCCGTACCAGCGGAACACCAGGCAAGACCCAAACAATTAATTTTTTTAAGCTTAGCGGCAAACTTCCTGATGAGTCGCGCTTAGATTTTATGCTTGTTGATCTGCCCGGTTATGGGTATGCCAAAAGGGCTCAAACAGCGCGGGCGACATGGTCTAAATTTATAGAAGAATACTGGCTCAAATCAACTAAGCTTAGGCTGGTATGCCAATTAATTGATGTTCGCCATCCACCGATGGAAAGTGATATTAAAGTATATCAATGGTTGTTGGAGCACGGGCTTACTGTTCAAGTAGTCGCAACTAAAGGTGATAAAATTACCAAAGGCCGCGTTCAGCAGCATGTACAGGCAATAAGTAAAGGCATTAACATGCCTTTACTTGCTCCAGATGACCGTATTATCACCTATTCAACCGTTAGTGGGGCTGGACGGGATGAACTTCTTGACGTAATTAGGAATATTTTGCTAAAATAATAGTGCTATACTGAGGGGACAGTCGGCCGGCTGTTCCCTTTGCTTAATTACAAGTTTAGTTAGGAGGCATGCATGCTAAACACTTTTGATAAAGAACTGCTTAATATTATCCAGACAAGATTGCCCATTGAGCCGCGACCTTTTGCAAGGGTGGCTGAGTGGCTTAATGTTGATGAAGCGACAGTGTTGGAGCGGTTATCTTGGCTTAAAGAGCATAGCTATATACGGCGCTTAGGTGCTTTCTTCGACTCGTCTTGCTTAGGTTATGTAAGTACGCTGGCAGCAGTTAAAGTGCGTGTAAACTGTATTGAGGCAGTTGCTGAGGCTATTAATGCCTATCCGGGTGTCACACATAATTATGAACGTGAGGGTGAGTATAACCTTTGGTTTACACTTCTTACCACAAATCAGGCCGAGCAAGCAAGAACGCTGGCGGCTATTTCCTGTTTGTCAGGGGTTGATGGTCTTATTAGTCTGCCTGCCACTGAAAAGTATAAGGTCAGTGTCGAGTTTAATTTGTAAGAATAATTAAAGACTGCTTATAAATGATAAACAGCAGTTGGCGAGGTGTCTTATGTTAGATAACCTGGATAAGAAAATAATAGCTGTTATGCAGGGTGAGTTTCCTTTGGTAGCCGAGCCGTATAAGGAATTGGCCCAGCAAATTGGTATTACCGAACACGAGCTTTTGGAAAGGCTGGGCAGATACCGTCTATCCGGACAGTTGCGCAAGATGGGTGCTGTATTACGGCACCGGGAAGTGGGTTATGCTGCGAACGCACTGTGTGCCTGGATCGTACCTGAACAACAACTCGCGGAAGTTGGGCAGCTAATGTCAGGCTATATGGCGGTTACCCACTGTTATGCACGGATTCCACAACCAGGCTGGCCTTATAATTTTTATACAATGCTGCATGCTCATACTCGCGCTGAATGCCAGCGTTTAGCTGAAGAATTGGCGGAAGCGACTGGACTTGACATATATACCCTGCTATTTAGCACGCGGGAGTGGAAAAAGACTAGCATGAGCTATTTCCCTGAATATGCAAAAGGAGAGGACGCTGTTGACAGATAAATTGCTTAGAAATTTTGACGATATACTTGATGCAGTAAAGAATAAATCTCCTAAAAGGGTAGCTGTGGCCGCAGCCCAGGATGATGCTGTCCTGGAAGCTGTTCAGGGGGCACATAAACAGAAACTTGCTGATTTTACTTTGGTAGGTGATATTGACAAGATTAAAGCCACCGCTGATAAACTTGGCGTTACCCTAAATGATGTCCAGATGATTCACGAACCTGATGACCGTAAAGCGGCCTATCGGGCGGTAGCCTTGGTATCAAGCGGTGAAGCTGATGTACTTATGAAAGGACTAATTAATACTGCTGATTTTCTTAGAGCAGTACTTGATAAAGAGATTGGCTTAAGAACAGGCAGAGTGCTCAGTCACATTGCTGTATATCAGCTTCCGGGTTTTGACCGGCTTATTATGATAACCGATGGCGGAATGAATATTGCGCCTACGCTGCAGCAAAAAGCGGATATTATTCAAAATAGCGTCCAATTGGCTAACGTACTAGGCATCAAGCCTGCGAAAATAGCCATATTAGCCGCTGTTGAGGTGGTGAATCCAGATATGCCGGCAACACTTGAAGCCGCTGCGCTGGCAAAAATGGCTGAGCGGGGGCAGATAAAAGGGGCCATTGTTGATGGTCCGTTAGCGCTCGATAATGCCATCAGTATGGAGGCTGCCCAACATAAAGGGATTAATAGTCCTGTTGCCGGTATGGCTGATATCCTGGTTACACCAGATATTGAAGCGGGAAATATGCTTGGCAAGTCGTTAGTCTATATCGCCAATGGTAAAATTGCCGGCTTAATTTTAGGTGCAGCTAAACCGGTGGTAGTCACATCAAGGGCTGATACCTACGAAGCAAAAATTATGTCAATTGCTCTAGGAGCATTACTCGGGTAGTAATAAAGGGCGGCGCTGGAAGCGCTGCCCTTTATTGATT
>NZ_DATMXX010000319.1:0-14088 GCF_035561255.1 Sporomusa sp.
ACAGCTATTTTCTCTACATCACTTATGAAACCTAATATTATACCACTCAGGTCCGCCCTCTGGTATTTGTTCCCAGCCTGCCTTCACTAACTTGTCAACCAAACCAGCCAGCGCCTCTCGATGACGTTTACTTTTCTCATCAGGAGTAAAGGAACATGACATAATCTCAATTTTCACCGACTTCTTGATAATAGTATCGTGACTGTCACTATTATTTATACTATCCGGGATTGACATGCGCGCTTGAAACTCACCTGTATCACGTGGAAATATCCCCCAGCGCTCGCCTGTGACCTGATAGACGATTTCACAATACATACACTTACCCCTTATCTTTATTACTGAACGCCTCTAGCGCCCGCGCCAACTGGTCAGGACAGGAGGAGTTTTTATCGCCGCATTTTATACCTTTTAGCTTCTTAATAACATCTTCAACCCGCATTCCTTCAGCAAGCCTGCTTACCCCTTGCAGGTTGCCTGAACAGCCTGATTGAAATTCTATCTTTGTTACAATTCCGGCTTCTACGAGAAATTCAATTTTCTTTGCACATACGCCACTGGTCGTGTAAATTGCCATATTCTCATTTCCTTTCTGAAATATATTATGGGGAAATTATACCATAATATAGCAGCCTTTCCTATCAGATCCGCCGCGCAGCATCAATAAGTGGAGGGACAACCTGTTTTTTCCGTGACATAACGCCAGGCAAATACCAGGTGCCATCAGGACGGCCCTCTCCAAAAGCGATAGTAAGCACCCGTGATGGCTGTCCATAATGCAGGAGGTATGTCGCCTCATCAAGTATGCCTGTGATTAGCAGAATTGCCATATTATACTGTTCTTTTTCGCAGATAGCCTGCAAAGCCTCTTGTAATTGTTTTTTCTGTCTCAGCACATTCCCTGGGTCCATGACTGAAATCTGACTAATCGCCACATAATACTCACCAATCTGAAATTCTTTCAGGTCACTAGCTATAATATCGCCGGGAGTTAGTTTATCAATCACTGAACCGGCCTTCAGCATCGCCATACCAAATTCCTGAATATCAAGGCTGGCAATCTCCGCCAATTTATAGGCAGTGTCACGGTCTTTATCGGTTGCTGTTGGCGATTTAAATAACACCGTATCAGAAATGATGGCAGCAAGTAAAAGACCTGCCATATTTTTAGGTATAGGCACATTGCGATGCCAATGCATATTGGCGATAATAGTAGCCGTAGACCCCACCGGCTCATGCCTGATAAAGATTGGTTCACTGGTTTCCAGCCCACCTAGCCTGTGATGGTCAACAATCTCAACAATCTTAGCCTCTTCAATACCATCGACTGCCTGCGAACGTTCGTTATGATCAACTAAAATAATCTGATCCCGTTCAGGAACAATAAGCCTGTCACGGTCAATAAGTCCAACCATCTTGCCGTTCTGAACAACAGGATAATTACGGTAACCGGTCCGAATAATAATATCTTTTATATCGGCAACCAGATCGTCTGGCTTAAATGCAGTAACATTAGTTTTCATAACCTTTCCTACCGGGATGCTCTGGTTGATGAGACGCCCGCAGGTATAGGTGTCATACGGCGCTCTGATGATATATGTCCCTGCAGCCTGAGCAGCGGTTTCCACCTCAGGCGCCACATCGAAATCGCCGGTTACAATTAGGCAGGCAACACCAACCTCGATACAGGTCAACTGAACATTCGTACGGTTGCCGACCAGAACAATGTCGCCAGGTTTAATAACCTTGGCCATTGTTTGCGTCCGGGAAGCGGCAATTTTAACACTGCCTTCAATCCTTTTGGATAAATCGCCGCCGCAAATGAGTGTTCCATTAAGACATCTAAGAATTCCGCCATAGTCAACCCCGGTTTCCCGCAAATCTTGCATCCCCAGTTCATTGACATACCGTTCAGCCAAATCACCGACAGTAACCATACCAACTAAACTACCGTCATCCTCCATAACAGGAATTGACTTTACACTATGTTGTTTGATCAGTTGACCAAGCTTTCTCAGGGTATTCCAGGGATGAATCGCAATTATGTTCTCATGCATAACATCTTTAGCCCGTGGGTACATATCAAGAATAAGCTGCGGCGGTTGGATACCAAAAAAATCCAGGACATACTTAGTCTCAGCGTTGATTTTTCCGGCGCGTGCCGGGAGTACGTGCTCGCCCAAAGCCTGTTTGAGATGTGCATAGGCAATTGCTGAACAAATAGAATCTGTATCAGGATTACGGTGACCAATTATGTAGATCGGTTTGGACAAGCGATTCTCACTCCTAGGACTTTTCTTATCATTCTAAACCCTACCCTGGGCAAATTGCAAGCTTCTTACACTTTTTCCCCCTATTAGCCAATAACATGCTTCAATATAGTATATACTATAAATATCAGTAACGAAGAATCCTGATAGAAAAAGAGGTACCTGCCTATGCGAGTACGGTTTGGTTATGTAGCAATCGCTCTCAATATTGCCGAAGGCTCACCAAATAAAAGTGTGACCGTAAAAACCCTTGAAAAGATTACCGATCCAGAAGGCCGTATCCACCGGCTGCGCCGTTTAACACGGGAAAATCTGGCAAATACACTACGCATCCTGCGCTACAACTCAGCCCATGACATTCATGTATACCGTTTTACTTCAAAAACAGTGCCATTGGCAACCCACCCGATTGCTGATGAATGGAGTTATACGGAAGAGTTTATGGCTGAGTGGCAGGAAATCGGCGATTACATCAAAAGCCGCCATATGCGCATCAGTGCCCACCCTGATCATTACACCCTGCTAAATAGTCCGAAGGAAGAGGTATTAGCCGCGTCACTTAAAGATCTTGACTATCATGTCAACATGTTGGAAGCAATGGGGCTGCCACCGGCTCCCCAATTGGTTATCCATGTTGGCGGCCTGTACAAAGCCAAAGCAGCTTCACTTGATCGTTTTATTAACCAGTTTAACCAACTCCCTGACCGTGTCCGTCTGCGGCTTATGCTGGAAAATGATGATAAAGTATATACAGCTGTCGATGTACTTGGCCTTTGCCAAATAATCGGCAGCCCCATGGTGCTTGATATTCATCATCATACCTGTATCAACAATGGGGAGAACCTGGCTGAATTATGGCCGGCGATTATCAATACCTGGAACGGGGCCATCCCAAAAATCCATCTGTCGAGTCCGAAAAATGACAAAGATATTCGCAGCCATGCTGATAACATCAATCTGTCTGATTTCCTTCCTTTCCTGACGATGGCTAAAGCAGCCGGGCAGGATTTTGATGTTATGATTGAAGCAAAAAACAAAGACCAGGCACTGTTCAAACTCTTGGATGAGCTCGAACAAACACCTGGTATTAAACGAGTAGAACAGGCTGTCATTGAACTATAACCAGCTTAACATCTACGTCCTGGCACACTCGCCGGCTTCACCCTTTGCAATGGATAAACCGTGTTCAAGCGCAGGCAGAATGGTTTCCAAACATTCCCGCACACCCTTGGGGCTGCCAGGAAGGTTAATAATAAGCGTTCTGGCACGCAGACCGGCTACTGCCCGGGACAGCATGGCTCGTGAAGTTATTGCCAGCGACTTAGCCCGCATCACTTCAGGAATACCTGGAGCTTGTCTGTCAATTACGTCTAAAGTAGCTTCAGGTGTTACGTCACGAGGTCCGAAACCAGTGCCGCCAGTTGTCAGGATAAGATCAACCTGAAGGGTATCAGCCATATGAATCATCGCCTGACTTAAAGCCTCGCGCTCATCAGGAACAATTACATAATGCTTGACCACACCAAGCTCAGCCAGCATTTCGGCAATAGCCTTGCCGCTCAAATCCTCGCGCTCGCCACGAGCCCCTTTATCACTGGCTGTTATAATCCCGATGTTAAACACTTTCGATCACCTCAATTGTATCGCCGGTTGTAACCGGCCCCCCGGTGACTACAATGGCAAATATTCCTTCCTTGGGCATCACGCAATCACCGGCCTGATAGTAAATATTACAGCGGGTATGACATTCTTTACCGATTTGGCTTACTTCCAGCAACACATCACCAATCTTAAGCTTTGTGCCAATCGGTAGAATTGGCAAAATAAGCCCTTCTGTAGTAATGTTTTCAGCAAAATCACCCGGATGAACATCAAGCCCCATTTTCCTCATTTTTTCTATACTCTCTACAGCTAACAAACTTACCTGCCGGTGCTGAAACCCGGCATGAGCATCGCCTTCAAGGCCAAGCCCGGGCAGAAGTGTCGATTGACCCACGTTCTTTTTGCGTTCGCCTTTATTCTTGCTGGTACAAACAGCTACAATCTTTCCCTGCATGATTTAGTCCTCCCTGCTATAATTGCCACTCTTACCACCTGATTTAGCCCGCAATTGGACATATTCAATGGTCATGGCTTTATCTACCGCTTTGCACATATCATAAATTGTCAGTGCAGCAACTGACACAGATGTCAATGCTTCCATCTCCACCCCGGTTTTGCCAGTGGTCTTAACCACTGCCGTAATATTAATCGCACTGGCCATATCATCAATTGCAAATTCAAGCGAGACACCAGTCAATAAGAGCGGATGGCACATTGGGATTAGATCCCAGGTCCGTTTGGCACCCATTACACCGGCTACCTGAGCTACACCTAAGACATCACCTTTACCCATGGCCCCTTGTTTTATCAGTTCAAGGGTAGCAGGCTTCATCGTAATTCGCCCTTCAGCCACAGCCTCTCGTTTGGTTTCATCTTTCGCAGTTACATCAACCATGCGCGCCTTGCCCGAATGATCAAAGTGTGTAAGTTCCATTGGTGCGTTTTAGCTCCTTTTCACAAATGATTTATACTTTATATTTTGCCATTTGTTTAATAATTCCTGCAATATTTACAAGGACTTATTTTTTAGTGATCTGTGTTTGTAATTATTACCACAGATGGACCTTGCTATTTACACCAGATTAAAGTTACATAAAAACAAGGGGCTGTCCAAACACAGCCCCTTGTTTTTTTGCAATGATAGCACAAAACCCCTGCCGTAATCGTAAGTTTCCTAACCCCCGACCGGGAACATCCGGCCCTATTGATCTCACTTCCCCAATTTAGAATCACAAAAAAACTATGGGCTGATTTCTTTCATAATACAATGAATAAAAATCAACCCACAACAGAATCTCTACACCTTACTGATAATATGATTCACTTTATATGATTTAAATAGCTGCTCTGTAGATGTTCTCAATTTCTTCCTGAGTAGCTTGTTTCGGATTACTAAGGCCGCAGACGTCCTTAAGAGCATTAGTGGCAAGAGTCGGGATATCACTTTCCTTAAAACCTTTGAGATCTTTCAGACCGGCAGGAATTCCAATGTCGGCAGAAAGTTCCCGAATGGCGGCAAGTGCTGCTGCTGCTGCAACTTCAGCAGATAATCCGGCAACATCTTTACCCATAGCTTTGGCGATTTCAACAAATCGCTCAGGAACAACTTTTGCATTATAATCTTCAACCGCTGGCAGTAAAATCGCATTGCAAACACCATGAGGCAGGTCATAGAATCCACCGAGTTGATGAGCCATTGCGTGAACATAACCTAAGCTGGCGTTGTTAAAGGCAACACCGGCAAGATACTCGGCATAAGTCATCATTTCTCTGGCTTCCATATCCTTACCATCAGCAACGGCTCTTCTTAAATAGCCTGCTATCAATTCAATAGCTTTAAGGGCTGCACAATCGGTAACCGGGGTAGCAATTGTGGAAACATAAGCTTCAACCGCATGCGTCAATGCATCCATACCAGTAGCCGCGGTAAGGGACGGCGGCATAGCAACCATTAAATCAGCATCATCAACTGCGATAACAGCAGTTGTGTGCCAGTCAACAATAGCCATTTTTACGTGCCGAACTTCATCGGTAATAATACAGAACCGGGTCATTTGGCTGGCAGTACCGGAAGTCGTGTTAACCGCGATTAGCGGCATTTGAGGTTTAGCTGATTTATTAAGACCTTCGTAGTCTTCAATCTTTCCGCCATTTGCAGCAACAATAGCAATACCTTTCGCGCAGTCATGAGGCGAACCACCGCCGAAGGATATAACGAAATCACAGTCATTTTCTTTCAGCAATTTTAATCCGTCATTAACATTACCAACCGTCGGATTAGGCTGTGCACCATCAAAAATAACATACTTTACATCTATTTTATCAAGCACGTCGGTGAGCTTTTTGGTAAGTTGGATTTGAACAAGAACCTTATCACTGACTATTAACGCTTTTTTGAAACCCATAGGCTTTATGTAATCTGCAATGTCTTCCAGACAGCCAACCCCCATGATACTAACCGGCGGCATAAAATACCCATAAGATTTTTTCGTCATAATGAAACTCCTCCTTGTTTATTAACTCAACTTTAGCTTACCTTAATAAAACTAACTGACCTAACCGGGGCATAATCCATGAGCGACTCAATCAATCATCTTACTTGATTCACCCCTCCTCTATCTGTCATTCCAGGTTTATTCTAACAGGTTACCCCATGCCCCAAGGCTACTGTGACCTTTACCATCCGATATTTTAAATATTCAGATTTTAATGCTTAAACTCTCTTGAGTTTAGGACCCAGTAAAAGCCAAAGTTCCCGGATATAGTAAATCCCACTATATGATATTGCAATTTTCATGCCATACCATTTTTTCCCTTATAAGCCAATTATTGATTACCCCACAGGGTGATTATGGTAAATTGTTATATACATGCAACATTTGTGACAAGATTGTGTTACATTTATATCACACATATAGGACACTCATAGCTCTTGTCAAAACCACCCTGTATTACACCATAACTGCAGATACCATTTATCGTCCAATAAATTCGCGAGTTGCTAAAATCCACTTGATAGCAGCCTGCTTAGCTTCAGCATAATCTGCATATTTTTCACTAATTTTAATTTCGCCACGCTCGCTATCAGGAATTACCCCAAAGCCGGAAATACTGTATCTGTTTTGGCTGTACGAAATCTCCATATAGATGGCATCAACTGTATACGGATGCTCGAAGTTTGTATAAGGCTCATAATAAATCGCACATTCACAGCCGTCCTGCAGGCTCTTATTTACCTGTTCCACCCATACACAATGGTTTGCAAAAGCAACAGGGCGAATAGGGTTTTCAAAAGTGTGTAACGTAGGAATACGAGAGTGAGCTTTCTTCACAAGAATTGCACCTTCTTAATAATGTTAGATGTTATTGTATTGACTACCATAATAGCAAAAAAAAAAGACAAAATCAAAAAAGGCCTAACCCCTCCTGTCTGAGAAGCTAAGCCCTTACTGAAATTATCCACCAATTTGTGACATTTGCCGGAAAAACTTTGCTTGCCCACCCGCGTTTGCTAAGGTGTGCCCCTGAGGCTTATCAGCTATGGTCTGATAAAAAAGCTCTGCAATTTCAATATCACTGGCCCCCTGACGCAAAGCAGTCTTAACATCAAGCTCCTGATTAGACAGGAGACAGGGCTTAAATTTTCCATCAGCAGTTAGACGAATCCGGTTACATACCCCGCAGAAGTGCTCAGATATTGGAGTGATAAAGCCAAATGAACCTTTAGCCTGGGGCAGATAAAAATATTTGGCAGGACCATTGCCGTGAATATTAAGTGTTGGTTTCAGTATTCCCTTGCCAAAACTATTGATCTTGTCTTTGATCTCCTCAATCCCGGGACCGGGGCAAGCCTGGCTCTCACCAATCGGCATGTATTCAATAAACCGGATTGATATTGGCTCCCGGTGTACCAAGTCAACGAAATAAGCTAAGTCGTGTTCGGTAATAATATTAGTTAGGACAACATTAAGTTTTATTGGTGTCAGTCCCACAGCCAAAGCTACTTTTATTCCGTTAATTGTTTCCGCAAGATTACCCCCATAGGTAATCTTACGAAACTTATCCGGCTCAATGGTATCAAGACTGATATTCACCCGGTTTAAACCAGCTTCTTTAAGTTTGGCCGCCATACCGGCAAGCAAACTGCCGTTGGTAGTGAGGGATATATCAGTTACCGCATTTAGGTTTGCAATGTTGCGAATAAAACCCACAATGCCGCGCCGTACCAGGGGTTCACCACCTGTTAACCGAATTTTACTAACACCATGCTCACTAACCACCCGGATAATCCGCAGCAATTCTTCATAGGAGAGAATCTCGGTATGCCTGAGTAGTTTGACGCCTTGCTCCGGCATACAATAAACACAGCGAAAATTACAGCGATCAGTTACCGAAACCCGCAAATAGCTAATTTGACGATTATGTCCGTCATGCATAACAATCAGTCCTTTGATGTTTCGTTATTTAGTACTCTTAGCTCTAATAAGGCAGCCATGGCGGAAGGATCATCAAGCTGGAAATGTGGCACCTCACTATAAAGCAAAGTATCGCTCACAACAGCAAGAAGCTCGGGCTTGACACCAAGTGGTTCGTTACCGGCAGCATGGCGATATACCTCAATCTTCGGTTTGTTCTCCTGCTTATAGCCTTCAGTAATAATTATATCAACATTGTCTATCGAACCGGCTACTTGGTCAAGTGACAATTCCTGGTCAGTTTTTTTTATCATAGCTACTTTATATGGCGAAACCAAGCATACAGTATCTGCACCGGCCTGGGCATGACGCCAGGTATCTTTACCCGGCAGGTCAATCTCAAAATCATTATGATGATGTTTAATAACGGCAACTTTATGACCCCGTCGCTTAAGCTCAGCTATTAGTTTCACCAGGTATGTTGTTTTCCCGCTGTTTGACCGCCCTACCACAGATATTATTGGAATCATACATGTCGCTCCTTTGTTAACCGGTCAGTTTTCTCTATTTTTAGAATTCTCCATAATAATCAATTACCCTTCTCCAACAATAGCAGCCGTGTATTTTTCTTTCATTAAGCAGGAATTTATTAAGTAATATTGGAAAAATAGTAAGTAGAATCAAATAATCCTGGAGGTGTACGCTTGACTACCTTAACATTTCATGGTCATGCCTGTTTTTCTTTAACAAATGGCACTACCACATTATTGTTTGACCCATTCTTTACGGGTAACCCGATCACCACTACCAAAGCTGAAGAAGTTACCTGCAACTATATCCTGGTCAGTCATGGACATGGCGATCACCTTGGTGACACTGTCCAGATTGCCAAACGAACAGGCGCGACTGTAATTGCCACCGCTGAACTGGCCGCACTGGTCGGGCAGCAGGATTGCGCCAACATCAGCATGCATCTGGGAGGGAAACGAACTTTTGATTTCGGTTATGTCAGAGTAACCCCCGCATTTCACGGCTCAGGCGTCCCTGGCGGACATGCTGCCGGATTTATCGTAAGCTTTTTTGGCAAGACAGTATATTTCGCCGGTGATACCGCACTCTTCGGCGACATGGCGCTCCTGGGCCGCTTGGAAAAAATCGATTATGCCCTGCTGCCGATTGGTGATAACTACACAATGGGGCCAGCTGATGCGTTCGAAGCAGTCAAATTACTCAATCCGCGAGCCGTTATTCCCATGCATTATAATACCTGGCCCCTCATTGCCCAGTCGCCGGAGGCCTTCAAAGCCAAGGTTGAGGAACTACATATTCCTGTTCATATTGTGGCCCCTGGTGAAAGCATCAACCTATAAACCTTATAAACCTATAAATAAAAAAAACAAGCGTCTGTGTCCAAATACCGGCACAGGCGCTTGTTTTTATAGTTCTTTAACCATAGCAATTTCATCACAATTGGGAAATTTCGGGCAGTTAATGCACTCTTTCCACATTTTATGGGGTACGCTCTCCTTGGGTACTTCTTTGAAGTCCAGCTTAGCAAAAAAACCAGGCTGGTAGGTTAATGCAAACAAGGTTTTGACACCGAGATCCCTGGCCTCTTCTGTCAGCCTATTTACAATTTCACGGCCAACCCCGGTCTTAATCTTGCTAGGGTGAATTGCCAGCGCCCGAATCTCACCAAGTTCATCCCAAATCAGATGTAGCGCAGCTACACCGACAACCTTTCCGTCTTCTTCAGCCAGAATAAATTCCCGCAGCCCTTCATACAGAGTATTACGAGCCCGGGCAAGCATAAGCCCTTGCTCGGCATAATCATTGATTAGCTTAAGAATATGTTCCACATCATTGAATTTTGCTTTACGAAAAATCATGACCTTCATCCCCCAGTTCTACGTATCATTATACATATAAAGTAATATTTATACAACACTTATTCATTATCCCTTGCAACTTGGACATAAATCACTTAGGGGGCAGGTTGGACACAGCGGTTTAGCGGCCTTGCAAACCTTACGCCCATGCCAGATCAGCCAGTGGTGCGCATCGCTCCACTGTTCCCGGGGTATTGCCCGCATAAGCCCCTGTTCAACCGCAAGCGGTGTATCACCAATTGCCAGCTTAAGCCGGTTAGCCACCCGAAATACATGAGTATCAACAGCAATTGCCGGAACACCGAAAAGCTGGCTTAAAAGTACATTGGCCGTTTTACGCCCTACCCCGGGCAGTTGTACTAAATCCTCAAACTTGTCAGGCACTTGTCCACCATATTCCCGGCACAATTTCTCACAGGTTGCCAGAATGTTCTTTGCTTTACTCCGGAACAGGCCGCAGTCGTGAATCTCTGCCTCCAGACCTAGCTGGCCAAGCTCCAGGATTTTTTCCGGTGTATTGTAACGGGGAAACATTCGGGCTGTAATAATATTAACCCGGATATCGGTACACTGTGCTGACAGAATTACCGCAATCATGAGTTCAAAGGGCGTCGAATACGTCAGCGCCGTAGTAGTATCTTTATAACACTGCTCTAATCGCTCAAGCATTGTTTTTTTCATTGATTTCGTAATACGCACGAACGCAGCCTCCATTTTTCTGCAAATTAGCTAAAGATATTGTACCCTATTTATAGGCACAACTCTAGCCTTTGTCTTTACTTGGGATAATGAATTTTGTATTCTTAGAGAAATTTACTAATAGTTATTTTAATCCTTTAGGTTTTGTGGTATTTTCATTTTATTGGGTTTGGGATGTAGTACAGGTATTACCAGCCCAACTACTTTACCAGGAAGCGAGGTTAATTTTTTTACAACCAGGAGCAAGTGAGGTGATTTTTAAGCAAAGAGGTGATTGATAATATTATTGGCGACGAAAGGAAAGATCTAGATGAAAACACCATTATTAAAATCTCTGCATACCCAAGTATTCCTTGCCATTATATTTGGAGTAGCCTTGGGACATTTTTATCCTGCGCTCGGTGAAAGCATGAAACCGCTGGGTGATGGGTTTATCAAACTCATTAAGATGATTATCGCACCCATTATTTTTTGCACAATTGTTACCGGCATTGCTGGCATGGATGATATTAAGAAAGTTGGCCGGGTAGGCGCAAAAGCATTAATTTATTTTGAGGTTGTTACAACCTTTGCGCTCGTCATGGGATTATCCCTGGTAAATTGGCTGAAGCCAGGCGCAGGCATGAATGTTGATGTCAGCAAACTTGATACCAACGCAATATCGGCCTATACTACAGCTGCTAAGGCCCAGAGCACTGTGGATTTCTTCATGAATATCATTCCAACAAGCGTTGTCGATGCTTTTGCCAAAGGCGACATTCTCCAGGTGCTGCTGTTTTCCATCCTTTTTGGTTGGGCACTACTGATCATGGGAAAAAAGGGCGCACCGGTGTTTAGTCTGATTAGCGATATCTCTCATAGTTTTTTTGTTATTGTAGATATCATCATGAAGATCGCACCTATTGGTGTTTTTGGAGCAATGGCCTTTACTATCGGCAAATATGGTATTGCCTCTTTAGGACCGCTGGCAAAACTCTTAGGTTGCTTCTATGGTACCTGTGCCCTTTTTATCTTTCTTGTCCTTGGCACAATCTCCAGATGGGCCAATGTCAACATCTTAAATTTTCTCTCGTATATCAAAGAAGAGTTATTAATTGTTCTTGGTACTTCTTCTTCCGAAAGTGTATTGCCGCGAATCATGGAAAAATTAGAAAAGCTTGGCTGCCCAAAATCAATTGTCGGTCTGGTTGTCCCGACAGGCTATTCCTTTAACCTGGATGGAACTTCTATCTATCTGACGATGGCCGCAATCTTTGTAGCTCAGGCAACAAATACTGATCTTACATTAATGCAGGAATTGACGATCCTTGCTGTTCTGCTGCTGACATCCAAAGGGGCGTCAGGGGTCACCGGCAGCGGATTCATTGTTTTAGCTGCCACGTTATCGGTTATACCTGGTATTCCGGTTGCGGGCCTTGCCATAATATTTGGCATCGACCGCTTTATGTCGCTAGGCCGGGCAATTACTAATCTCGTTGGCAATGGTATTGCAACCATTGTTGTTTCTAAATGGGAGAATGAACTTGATACAGTAAAACTCCATCAGACCTTATCCCAATCTCTAGCAACTGATCAAAAATCTATAAACAATTACTCTAACTAATATAAAGATTTACTAATACCTCTATACCAATTGAAAGGGGCATACAGGCATGATCACGCTTGCTTTCTGCAGCTACACCCTATCGATATGCAATGGTATAAAAGGTTTAGTCGAGTTATTCTGGGGTGCAAGCTTTGCGGTATGGCCCACGGAACAAAAAGAGATTAACCCGTGTTCCAGCCTCACTCACGGCGGTAACCGCCCTGCGACAATTTGCATTCATTGCGATGCGACAGCAACCTAGGGCCTTGGAGACCTGAATCAGGAATCCAAGGTCTAATTTTTTTCAAAAAAACACCATCACCTAATGTCTGATAAACTTTAGATGATGGCAGCAGTCATCATTTTAAGACTTTTTGTATTGCAGCAGCAGCATAATCCACATCTTCTGCGGTTATACCCCAGTGAGTAATCATTCTGCAGGCATACGGCCCAATGGGTTTCACTTTTATCTGCTGCTTTAGCAGTGCCTCAGTAATAAATCCAGACTCTTTCCCCAGTTGTTCAAAGTCAATTTGAACGACATTGGTTTTAACCTGATTAATAGTAACCAACCGCTCGTCAATAGCAGCCAGGGCATTGGCCAACCGCAGGGCATTAGCATGATCTTCATGCAGACGATCCCGCATAGTTTCTAAAGCAACAATACCGGCAGCAGCCATATGACCAGCCTGTCTCATGCCGCCACCAATCCGCTGCTTAATCCATCTGGCCTTATCAATAAAATCCTGACTACCAAGCAGCATAGATCCAAACGGAGCCGCCAGCCCCTTTGTCAGACAAAACTGCAGCGCATCTACATCCTTAGCCAGTTCTTTCAAGTCACATTTTAGTGCCTCAGCGGCGTTAAAAATACGCGCCCCGTCAAGATATACGGACATACTATTATTGCGAGCCAATTGCGCTATTTCTGTCTGATATTCAGGCGGCAATGGATAACCCCGGTTTAAATCATACGTATTCTCCAAACACAATACCCGGCTAATTGGCGCCTGTATACCGCGTGGCCTGATGGCCTTTTTTACATCGCTGGTGTCAAAACGCCCCATACGGCTTGGAATGGGGCGTGCCTGCACACAGGACAAGGCCGCTAAAGCGCCTACCTCCAGGTTATACATATGTGTCTCTTCACCTAAAATTATCTCGTCGCCGAGCTGCGTTAGTGCCATAATAGCAATCTGATTGGCCATAGTACCTGAAACGGTCAGCAGTGCTGCTTCTTTACCAAACATAGCTGCGCTCAGAGCCTCAAGCTTTTTAACCGTAGGGTCCTCACCCAATATATCATCACCGACCTCGGCTTCCATCATCGCTTTTCTCATTTCCGGGGTAGCCTGAGTAACCGTATCGCTCCTAAAATCTTTGAACATAAATAGCGCCTCCGCTTCTGCATAATATCATGGGACTTAGTTTTTTGCTGCGATTTGTATGTAAACTTTCCATTAAAGTATATAAGCAACCCTTAACCTATGTCAATTTTTTTCCGTCTTTTCAGGGCGTAAATCGCCACACAGTCCACCGTTAGCAATCACTCGTATTGTTTTTAAACGATATCATTTACATTTATTTTATTTCCAATCGCATTTTATCAATAACGCTTGACACTTCTC